>NZ_JBITGJ010000084.1:0-34273 GCF_044456925.1 Streptomyces sp. NPDC050743 | reverse complement strand
CCCTGACGGCGATCCGGCTACCCCTGCCCTGCTCCGCAGGAGTCCGATTCCTCCCCGGCCTGAAGGCCGGGGCATCCTCGGAGGAACCCGGTGAATGCCATGCACGTGAGGGTGCTGGTCGATGCGGACGTTTACCCGTGCGGCGGTTGATGCCCCGGTCCCGGTTCGGTTAACTGCCGGTTACATGGATCGAGTTGGCGGGGGCCGGCGTCCCGTCCTGCCTTGCGCAGACCCGGCCGGGACCGTGCCGCCGCAGTCTCGTCCGCCAGCCGGTCCGGCCAACCGGCCTAACCCGGCGGGGTGCAGCCCGGCCGGCCGTGTCCCGCGACGCGCGGACGGGGCGTCCCGCCAGGCCTCTTGACCCGGCGGGACGCGCCGTCCCGACCCGCACTGCCGCTAGTTGCCGCGTCCCGCGGCATGGTGGGCGACGGAGTCCCGCTCGCCGCCCGGCGCCGATACGGAACCGCCGACACCGGCGGCCGCGCCGGCCGGGGCGGCCTCGGCCCGGTCGCCGTGCCCCGGCCACCACGCGGCGTGGCCGATCAGCGCGGTGAGGCTCGGTGTGAAGAACATCGCCATCACGAAGGCGGCGACGGCGATGCCGAAGGACACCGCGAAACCCATCTCCGTGAGCAGTGAGTTGCCCGCCAGCATCATCGTGGCGAAGGTCGCCGCCAGGATGAAGCCGGCCGCGGCGACCGTCGGACCGGCGTGCCGCAGGGCCATGCCGGCCGCCTCACGCGGCTCGCGGCCCTCGCGGGCCTCCTCGCGCAGCCGGGCGATCATGAGGATGTTGTAGTCGGTGCCGATGGCGACCACGAACAGATACATGATCACCGGGAGCATGAACATCAGACCCGAGTGTCCCTGCCCCTTCTGGAAGATCCACACGGTGGCGCCGAGGGTCGCGCCGAAGCCGAGGCCCACCGATGCCATCAGGTACCAGGGGGCGACGACGCTGCGCAGCAGCAGACCGAGGATCACCATGATGAGGACGGCGGCCACCGGGAAGACCGTCTTGTAGTCGTGGTTCACCGCGGCGTCGATGTCCTTGTAGATCGAGGACATGCCGCCGACGACCGCCGTGGTGCCGTCAGGGGCGTCGGCGTGTGCCACGTCCCGCACCCGGCCCACGGTGTCGATGGCCTTGTCCGTCGACGCCTCGTACTTGAGCGTGACGGTGAAGTCCGCGGTGCTGCCGTCCTGGTTGACCTGCGTCATACGGGCGCTCGCCACCCCGTCCACGGTCCCGAGCTTGCTCGCGTACGCGTCGAAGGCGGCCTTGTCCAGCGGCTTGCCGTCGGTGCTGGACAGGTAGACGTCGGTGGGTGCCGCGGCGCCCGCCGAGTACGCCTTCTGCATCTGGTCCTGGACGACCATCGACTCCTTGGTCTTCGGCATGGAGCCCGACGCCAGGTCGAACGTGGCGTTGTAGCCGAAGATGCCGAGCGACAGCGCGATCAGGACGAGACCGGACGCCCCGGCGGTCAGCGCGGGGCGGCGCTGCACACTGCGGCCGAGGGCGGCGAACCGGGCGTTCTCCGGCTCCTTCTGCCAGGACTTGGAGGGCCAGAAGACCTTCGGTCCGATCAGCGAGACCACGGCCGGGATCAGGGTCAGGCCCGCCACGAGGGTGGCGGCCACCGCGATCGCCAGCGCCGGGCCCATCTGCTTGAGGAAGCCCAGCGTGGACAGCACCAGCGCGAGGAACGCGATGATGACGGCGCCGGCCGCCGAGGCGATGGCCTCGCCGACCCGGCCGACCGCGTTGATCATCGCCTCCTTGGGTTCGTCTCCGGCGCGCAGGCGTTCGCGGTACCGGAACATCAGGAAGAGGAAGTAGTCCGTACCCACGCCGAAGAGCACGACGATCAGGATGGACGAGATCGAGCTGTTGGCCTGCAGGTCGAACAGCTTGGTGGCGTAGGCGATCAGGCCGTTGGCGATGGCCGACACCAGACCGATCAGCACCAGGGGCAGGAAGGCCAGGATCGGCGCCCGGAAGATGATCAGCAGGGTCACCAGGATGATCACGAAGGTGCCGATGCCGATCAGCGCCTGTCCACGCTTGGACGAGTCCTGCTGGTCGAGCGCCTGCGCGGCGGAGCCGCCGAGCTTGACGTCGAGATGCGTGCCCCTGGCCAGCTCCTTGACGTCGTCGCGCAACACCTTGGCCGCGTCCGCCTGTTTGGGCTGGCCCGCGTTCTTGCTGTCCATCTGGACCAGGGTCAGGTCATACCTGCCGTCCTTGGACGGCTGGCCGGGGACGACCTTCTGCACCTGGTCGATGTGCTTGTTGCCCAGCTCGGTGGTGATCCGGGCGACGTCCTGCTTGTCGGCGGCGGTCAGCTTGCCGCCGTCCGTGCGCTGGTAGAGCGCGATCGCGGACGGGGTGAAGGCGCTGGGGAACGCCTTCTGCTGCAGATCCGCCGCTTTGATGGATTCGTAACTCTTCGGTAGGAAGCTGCTCTCGTCGCTGTTCGAGGGCAGACTCGGAGCGGTGGCGACAATCGCCACCGCGGCAATCAGCCATGCCACGATCGTCCACACGGGATGTCGGACGACGGTGGTGCCAATACGTCGGAACATGCGGAAGGTCCTCCTGGACAGGAAGATCACCGCAGCCCGGGGAGCGGTCCCTGGCATCGGCGACCCCGTACGGCCCGTGTCCAACGGGCCGGTCGAACGGTTGTCTTGCGGCCACATGGTAGTGACCGGGGGCGAAGATCATCTCATCAAGTGGTCGGGTTCGGGCCGGGCCCGAGTCCCCGGGGGACGTTTGAGCACTCGTCCGGGAACGGCGACGGGCCGCTCACCCCAGAACGAACGGAAGCCTGTCGGCCAAGTCGCCCAGCACGGCCTGCTCCTCGTCGGTCGGCGCACGGCGTCCGGTGCCGATCCGCAGCGTGTCCTTGTCGGACAGCGCGGCGGGGAACGCAGCCCCCGCGATCCTCTCCAGCGTCGCGCGTGTCGCCGCGAGCGTCTCGGCGGGCGGCTCGGCGGCCGACGGCAGATGGGCGATCAGGTCGAGGTGGTGCAGGGTCCACTCGACGACGTAAGCCGACAGGTAGTCACCGACGGTCAGCACCTCGTCTCGGGTGCCGACGCGGACGGCCGGGTCGGCGAGCGCGGCGGCGCGGCCCGCCGCGGAACCGACGTCGTCCAGGTGGAACTTCAGCCACCGCGGCTCGCCGTACGCGGCGGCCAGTCGAGGGATCAGCGCGTCGAGCGGGTCCTCGCCGGTCGGGGGCTCGACCAGCTTCCAGTAGGTGACCGCATCCACGGTCGGTGCGGTGCCGACAGGTGTCACCAGGGTGATCAGGACGTCCCGCGCGTCGATGACCAGGTGGCACACCAGGTCCCGTACCAGCCAGCCGGTGCAGCCGGACGGCCGCTCGAAGTCCTCGTCCGGCAGTTCCGCGACGGCTGTGCGCAGTGCCGCCCAAGAGCGTGAGAAGAGATCCACCGGCGGCAAGCTAGTGCGGGACCGGTGGGACGGACAACCGAATTCCGATGAGCCGTGTCCGGCTCCGACCGGCGGTTCATCGCACGGACGGCGAAAGCCGGTAGGAGGCGGCGAGGTCGCGCACCTCCACGGAGAGGAACACCTGTTCCTCGCCAGGGTCGTGCGCCGGCAGATGCTTGGCGAGCAGGGCCAGCACCCCCTCCGACAGCCGGGCTTTCTGCGTCTCGGGGCGGCCGGGCATGAGGCCGACTTCCACGTGCACGAACACGGCCTGCCCGCTCGCTCTGTCCCCGACATACGTCTCCGCGGGCCGCAGCAGCGTCTTGCACACGCCCGACGTACCGGACTCCTCGACCACGAGCGGATGCAACTCCTTCACCAGGGCGCAAGCGTCGAAGGCTCCGGCCAGGCGGGACGAGTAGTCGATGGTGAGGTACGGCATGGAGGACCTTTCACGCGTTCCCCGTAGTTTCACTAGGCAACTATTTTCCCTCATGCCGCCGGCGGGTCGCACCTCACCCCCTGCGTTCCGGAACGAGCCTCAACTCGCTTTCCTCATGGCTTACTTCACACCTTGACCGCCAATGGTCTGTACCTCTAGTTTCACAGCCCAGCCACACATCGTGCCCCGTGTTCACCGTTGGCCGTCCCTGCCGGAGGTGCACCGTGCCCGATGCCCACCCCCCACCCGAAAGGCCACCCCCCTTCATGGCAAGGTCCCGTTCCGCCGCCGTCCTGACTGCCGCGCTGGGCCTCTCCGCATGCCTGCTCACCGCTTCCCCGGCCCAGGCCGACACGGACGCGCCCGCCGCGCCGGCATCCGACACCTGCTGGGCGACCCACTACGGCCCGCAGCCGCCCGGAGCCCTGACCGCCAGCGGCGAACTCTTCGACAACAACGCCGACACCGCGGCGACCTCGCTCAGCCGTCAGCCCCAACTGCCCTTCGGCACCCGGGTGCAGGTCACGAACACCGCCAACGGCAGGTCGCTGGTGGTCCGTATCAACGACCGGGGCACGTTCGCCTGGACTCCGCAGGTGCCCAAGTGCCTGGACCTGACCGACGGCGCCTTCGGCCGGCTCGGCGGAAGCCTCGACCCCGACGCCGGACACATCGTCGTCACCGAGACCGTCCTCGGCTGACGGCCCCGTACCCACACCACCGGCATGCACCCATCCACCCGACCAGGACAGGAGCACCCGTCGATGCACCTCCGCCTCGCCGAACTCCCTTTCAGACCCATACGCCTGGGGCGTCTCGGACGCTTCCTGGCCGGCGGCGTCGTCGCCGCCCTCCTCGCCGCGCTGTTCGTCGCCACACCCGCCCGGGCCGCGGACGGGCAGATCACCGGGCTGGCCGGCAAGTGCGTGGACGTGGCCGGCGCCAACAGCGCCAACGGCACCGCCGTACAGCTCTACGACTGCAACGGGACCAGCGCCCAGATCTGGTCGAACCCGGGTGACGGCACCCTGCGGGCGCTCGGCAAGTGCCTGGACGTCGTCGACCGCAGCACCGCCGACGGCGCCGCGGTCCAGCTGTGGGACTGCTCCGGCGGCGCCAACCAGCAGTGGGTGGTCACCTCGGCCCACGACATCGTCAACCCGGCCGCGAACAAGTGCCTGGACGTGCGGGACAACAACAGCGCCAACGGCACGCGGCTGCAGATCTGGACCTGTACGGGTGGCGCGAACCAGAAGTGGAACGCTCCGGCCGGCGGCGGAAGCGGCACACCGTCCGGATTCGTCGTCTCCGAGGCCCAGTTCAACCAGATGTTCCCGAACCGGAACGGCTTCTACACCTACAGCGGCCTCGTCCAGGCCCTCAGCGCCTACCCCGGCTTCGCGAACACCGGCAGCGACACGGTCAGGAAGCAGGAGGCCGCCGCCTTCCTCGCCAACGTCAGCCACGAGACGGGCGGCCTGGTCTACGTCGTCGAGCAGAACACCGCCAACTACCCCACCTACTGCGACTGGAGCCGGCCGTACGGTTGCCCGGCCGGGCAGGCCGCCTACTACGGACGCGGCCCGCTCCAGCTCAGCTGGAACTTCAACTACAAGGCCGCCGGTGACGCACTCGGCATCGACCTGCTGGACAACCCCTGGCAGGTGCAGAACGACGCCTCCGTCGCCTGGAAGACGGGCCTTTGGTACTGGAACACCCAGTCCGGACCGGGCACGATGACCCCCCACAACGCCATGGTCAACGGCGCCGGATTCGGCCAGACCATCCGCAGCATCAACGGCTCCCTGGAATGCGACGGCAAGAACCCCGCCCAGGTCCAGAGCCGTGTCGACGCCTACCAGCGCTTCACCCAGATCCTCGGCGTCTCGCCGGGCGGCAACCTGTACTGCTGACCTGGTCAGACCTTGCTCACCGGTGCACCGCGTCGCAGGAGAGGCGGTGCACCGGCCTGTCGGCGCCGTGCGCGCCGCTCTGCTCGGCCACACACGGGACGGCGGGCTCGGCTCAGCGGGCGGCGTCCATGCGCTGGGTGCCGATGACCGACAGCAGCCGCAATGCCTCCTCGGACGGTGTGCCGGGGACGGCGGTGTAGATCACGACCTGCTGGTCCCGGTCGGTGAGGTCGAGGGCGTCGCAGTTGACGGTGACCGGCCCGACCAGGGGATGCCGGAACGTCTTGCGGAGCGTGGGGCCCGCGTCCACGTCGTGGGAGTCCCACAGCCGGGCGAACTCCTCGCTGCCGGCGCGCAGTTCCTGGATCAGCCCGGTCACCTCGGGATCGTCGGGGTAGCGGGCGGCGGCCGTGCGCAGCCGGCGCGCCGCGTGCCGGGCGAACGCGTCGGCGTCGGACACGCCGTACAGCCGCTGTCCGGCGGCGCGCGGCCCGAGGAAGACGCGCCGCGCGAGGTTGCGGTCGCGCCGCGGCAGGGCCGAGAAGTCCTCCATCAGGGCGGCGGCCAGCTCGTTCCAGGCG
Organism: Streptomyces sp. NPDC050743; assembly: GCF_044456925.1. Lineage (NCBI taxonomy): Bacteria > Bacillati > Actinomycetota > Actinomycetes > Kitasatosporales > Streptomycetaceae > Streptomyces > Streptomyces sp. NPDC050743. The sequence continues at coordinate 27,871 of NZ_JBITGJ010000084.1, read as the reverse complement.
AGCACCTCCAGCGTGGCCGAGGTGACGAAGGCGGCGGACCGCGGCAGCCGGTGGATCAGGTCGAGGATGCTCTGCCGCACCTCGCGCGGGGGGCCGGGCGGGGGCTCCGGCGGGGCACCGGCCAGCAGATGGAGGTGCTCGCGCTCGGCGTCCGACAGCCGCAGGGCGCGGGCCAGCCCGGCCAGTACCTCACGGGACGGGCGCGGGCCGCGGGCCTGCTCCAGCCGGGTGTAGTACTCGGTCGAGATGAACGCCAGATGCGCCACCTCCTCGCGGCGCAGCCCCGGCGTGCGGCGGCGCGGCCCGGCGGCCAGGCCCACGTCGGCAGGGCTGATCCGCTCGCGCCTGCTGCGCAGGAATCCCGCAAGTTCTGCTCTGTCCACACCCCCAGTGTGCGGGTGTGCCGCGAGAACCATCCAGGTACTCCCGGTGCCTGGATGGGCCCGGCTCCCGGGCGCAGGCTCGCTGCCATGGACAACACATCGCACGAGGAACACAAGGACACGCCTCCCTGCGGCCTGCTGGCCGGCAAGGTCGCCTTCGTCACCGGTGCCGGGCGCGGGATCGGCGCCGCCGCGGCGCGGCTCTTCGCCAGGGAAGGTGCCCGGGTCCTGCTCGCGGCCCGCACCGAGGCCCAGCTGAAGGCGGTCACCGAGGAGGTGCGGGCGGCGGGCGGCACCGCGGACTACGTGGTGTGCGACCTGGCCGACACGGCGAGCGTGCGCGCCGCCGTGGACCGTACCGTCGACCTCTACGGCCGACTCGACATCGCCTTCAACAACGGGGCGACGATCCAGCCGCCCGGCCCCATGGACCAGCTGCCGGAGGCCGAGTTCGACCATGTGTACACGTTGAAGGCTCCCCTCCCTGAAGGGAGTGGATTCTCCACCCTCCAGGGCTGAGCGGGGATTTACGGCTCAGGCCGCCGCCGGAGCCGGCGGCTCGGGTGGTCTTACGCCCTCGGCACCGTCCGGGTTCCAACCTGCCCGGACCAGCATCACGCGGGCGGAGTTCTTGTCCCTGGGGGACACGGCTCCGCACACGGTGCAGGTATACGTTCTCATCGACAGAGGCAGTGCGTGCTTGGTTCTCGCTCCGCACGTGGCACAGTCCATCGTGGTGTGCGCCGGGTGCACGAGACGGACGTCCCGCCCGTGCTTGCGGCCCGTCTCGACCAGGGCACGCTTCGTCGCGGCGAGGGCGGCATCGGCCGCCTTGCGGGCCATGGTGGTCTTCGCCAGGAACCTCGGCCTGAAGTCCTCCACCGCAACCCCGTCGTGGCCGCGCATCACCCGCTTGGCCCACTTGCGGGCGGTGTCCTCCCGCTGCCTCGCCACCTTCTTGTGCAGCTTCGCCGCCTGCGCCTGGGCCTTGCGGTAGCCGGCGGATGCGGGCTGTCCCTTCGAAGGCCGGCGCCGGGCCATCATCCGCTGATACCTCGCCAGCCGCTGCGCGGCCCGCCTGCCGTGCTCGGCATGCGGCAGATCGTAGGCGTCGTCGGTGGTGGTGGCGGTCTCCGTCACACCCCAGTCCACCCCGAGCACGCGCCCCGTGCGGGCGAGCGGTTCACTCTGCGCGGCAACGACGAAGGACACATACCAATGCCCGAGCGTGTCCTGGTACACGCGCACACTCGACGCGTCGGCGGGCAGATCCCGCGACCACACCACCGTCAGCACGATCTGGCCCGCAAGGTGCAGGCGGCCGTCCTTGAGGCGGAAACCGCGCTTGGTGTAGTTGAGGCTGGGCCGCGCCTCCCGCTTCTTCTTCCAGCGGGGCATCCCGGCCCGGCGCTGCTGCGGCAACCGGTCCTTGATGTCCTTCAGCGCTTTCGCCCTCGACCTGGCGAAGTCCCGAATCACCTGCTGCTGCGGCACCGACGCGCCCTCAGCCAGCCAGGGCGTCGCCCTGCGGGCCTCGGTCAGCATCTTGTCGAGCTGAGCCGGACCACACGTCAGCTTCTCGCCACCCGCTTTGCCCTGCACGTGGACCTGCCGGGACTTGGCCACGCACTCATTCCAGATCCAGCGGCAGCGATCCCACTCGGCTTCGAGCCGGCGCCTGGCCGTGTTCGACAGGCGCACACGGAAGGTGTACCGGACATGCCCGGTGTCCTTCGTGGTCGCCTCTGTCGTCATGCATCCGAACCTACCCGAGCGGACTGACAGTTGAGAGCTCTCGATCATCGTGGGCGACATCACCGCCGTGCGGGGCGGACGCCGGATCGCCCCGCAGGAGCCCGATTCCTCCCCGGCCCGAAGGCCGGGGCATCCTCGGAGGAACCCGGTGATCTGCACACAGAGGCAGGGACCAAGACCAAGCCCATTCTCGAGCAGGCCGCTCAAAAGGTCGCGGAAGCGGCGGCGAAGCCGCCGTTCCTCTACGAACTCGGCCCGGAAGGCGCCCGCAAGGTGCTGGACGACATCCAGGCGGCACCTGTCGGAAAGCCTGACGTGGAGGACACGTGGATCACGGTGCCCGCCGATGTGGGAGACGTCCGGGTCCGCACCGTCAAACCTGCCGGTGCAGCCGCGGGCCTGCCGGTCATCCTCTACGTGCACGTGCGGGAGCTGGCCGTGGGTACCGACGCCGCGGTCGCCTTCGTCGAGTACGACCGCTCCCCCGAGGCCCGGTACCCGGTGGCGATCGAGCAGGCCTGCGCGACCGCGCGCCGGGTGACCGCGAACGGCGCAGCCGAGGGTCTGGACGCCTCCCGCATGGCGGTGGCCGGGGACTCCGTCGGCGGCACCATGGGGCCGCGAGCTCCTGCAGTTTCAGCTCCGGGTCGATCACCTGTTGTTCGAGTGTGGTGATCCGGGCCTTGAGCTGTTCGGTGTCCTCGGGGCCGCCGACGCCGGACTCTCGCCAGACCTGCTCGCCCAGGACCTCGTTGCCACCCAACCCACTGACACCACCCCACATACTCACCGGGCCGCCATCGACGTCCCGGTGACCCCCTGCGATACGAGCGGCGGGGGCATCACTGCATTCAACCCGTCAGTCGGGCGTTGTGTGCGGCTGACACAGCACAGCATCACAATCCCGGGGGCGGGGTAACCCGGTTTTCGGGGAGTCTCGGAACTGAAATTGCGGGGTCGTCCACCGCCACGGTCCGCAGCGGGCGGCGGCCCCTCTCGTCGAGCTGGGCGAGTTCGGTTCGTAGTCGACGGTGATGGAGCCGTAGTAGTTCACCGCAGGTCATCGGGCGCAGGCGGCCACGAATGTCTGGAAGATGCGCTGTCGGTGTTCGTCGGATCCGTCCGGGTCCTCGGGGTGCCACTGCACACCCACCACCCACCGGGTCGGATGCTCGACCGCCTCTATCACCCCGTCGTCGGCGTGCGCCACCGCCACGAGCCCGTTTCCGACCGCGGCCACCGCCTGGTGGTGGCCCGACCGGACGGTCAACCGTTCGGCGCCGGTGAGGGTGGCCAGCCGGGAGCCCTGCGCCACCGTCACCTTCTCGTCGAGGAACAGCGGTTGCCCGGGACCACCGCGGTGCAGCCGGTAGTCCTCCAGGTCGGGGATCAGAGTGCCGCCGAAGGCGATGTTGACGAGCTGTGAGCCGCGGCAGATGCCGAGCACCGGCCGATGCGCGGCTGTCGCCGCCCGGATGGCGGTGATGCAGTGGTCGTCCGCCCGGCGGTCCACGCCATAGGAGTGGGGCACCGGCCCGTCGATCCCGTACAGCTCTCCGTCCACGTCACCGCCGCCGAGGAGCAGCAGTCCGTCGTAACCGGCGTACTGCGCCGGGTCGCCGAGCCCGTCGGCGGAGGTGTCCACCAGTTCGTACCGGGCGCCCAGGCCGTGCAGGCTGGTCAGCGCCGTGCGGGTGAAGCGCCGCACGAGGTCGGCGACCGGCTCGGTCAGGTCGGGGAAGTTGAGCGAGACCAGAACCGCGATCCGCGGGCCGTCGGCGGGTGTCGCGCCGTCCGGCTCGACATCCTGCCGGTGCACCACCGGGCGGCCGTTCACAGTCTGATCCAGGTGGTCTTGAGCTGGGTGTACTTCTCCAACGCGTGCAGCGACTTGTCGCGGCCGAAGCCGGACTGGGCGTAGCCGCCGAACGGCACCGTGATGTCGCTGTCGTCGTAGCAGTTGACCCAGACCGTGCCGGCCCTGACCGCCCGTGACATACGGTGCGCGGTGGTGAGGTCCCGTGTCCACACCGAGGCGGCAAGGCCGTAGTCGGTGCCGTTGGCGATGCGCACGGCCTCCTCGGCGTCCTCGAAGTCGATGACCGCGAGAACCGGGCCGAACACTTCCTGCTGTGCGATGCGCATCCCGGGGTCGACCCGGTCGAAGACGGTGGGCTCCACATAGCAGCCGCCGGTCTCCGTGAGCACCCGGCTGCCGCCGAGCACCGCTTGCGCGCCGTCCTCCACAGCGCCCTGGACATGGCCGAGGACGCGTTCCAGGTGCTTCTCCTCCACCAGTGCGCCGAGCCCGGTGCGTGGGTCGAGCGGGTCGCCCACCACGGTGCGGCTCGCCTCCTTGACCACCAGATCGAGCAGTTCGTCCTTGACGGAGCGGTGCACCAGCAGGCGCGATCCGGCGGAGCACACCTCGCCCTGGTTGAAGAAGATGCCGCCGGCGACCGCCTTGGCGACCACAGCCAGGTCGGGTGCGTCGGGGAGCACGATCTGGGGCGACTTCCCGCCCAGCTCCAGGGACACCTGCTTGAGGTTGGACTGGGCCGCGTACTGCATGAACAGCCGTCCGACCTCGCCGGAACCGGTGAAGGTGATCGCGTCCACGTCCGGGTGGAGGCCGAGCGCGGCACCGGCCGTCGGCCCGAAGCCGGTCACCACGTTGAGGATGCCGTCCGGCACGCCGGCCTCGGTGGCCAGCTCGGCGAAGCGCAGTGCGGTCAGCGGGGACTGCTCGGCCGGCTTGAGGACCACCGAGTTGCCCACCGCGAGGGCGGGCGCGATCTTCCACACCGCCATCATCAGCGGGAAGTTCCAGGGGACCACCGCGCCGACGACGCCGAGCGGCTCGCGGGTGACGGTGGCGAGTACGTCCCGCCCGGTGGGCGCCACCTCGTCGTACTGCTTGTCGACGGCCTCGGCGTAGAAGTCCAGGGACTGCGCCGTCACCCGCAGGTCCACCGCGAGTGCGTCGGTGAAGGGCTTGCCCATGTCGACGCTCTCCAGCAGCGCCAGCTCCTCGGCATGCTCCTCGACCAGCCGTGCCAGCCGCTGCAGCACCGCCCGTCGCTGCCTGGGATGCAGGTCCGACCACACGCCGCTTTCGAAGGCACGGCGGGCATCGGCCACGGCGCGGTCCACGTCCTCGGCGCCACCCGCCGCGACCTGCGCGATCGCGCGGCCGTCGCGCGGTGAGATCCGCTCGAACGTCGCGCCGTCGAGGGCGTCCACCTGGCGTCCGCCGATGTACAGCCGGGTCGCCGGGGACAGGTCGGCGAACCGCTTCTCCAGTTCGTCGCGCCGGGCCAGGGCCGCGGCGGTATCCAGGGTCGCGCTCACGCGGCGACCTCCTTTCGGATTCGGGCACGGTCGATCAGGTCGGCGAAGAGGGCGGCGTCCTGCGGAGAGGAGGCCGCCAGGTCCTCCGGGTGCCACTGCACGGCGAGCAGGTCCGCAGACGTGTGCTCCAGCGCCTCCACGCAGCCGTCGGCGGACCGTGCCGTTACGCGCAGTTCTCGGCCGACCCGGTCCACCGCCTGGTGGTGGTACGAGGAGATGGTGAAGGCCTGCGAGCCCACCACGGCTTCCAGCCGGGAGCCATCCACGGCCGTCACCTCGTGCAGGGCGTCCAGGTGTTCCACAGCGCCCGGCGGGAGGTGCTGGATCAGGGTGCCGCCGCAGACGGTGTTGACCACCTGCAGGCCGCGGCAGATCGCCAGCGTCGGGATGCCCAGCTCCAGCACGGCCCGGGCGGCGGCCAGGTCGAGCGCGTCCTGCTCGTCATGGTCGGGCGCGGTCCGCGGGTGCCGGTCCTGACCGTAGTGGGCCGGATCGAGGTCCGAGCCGCCCGGCAGCACCACGCCCGCGAAACCGGCCAACCGCCCGAGCAGGCCGGGCAGTTGTCCACGGTCGGCGCCGTGCAGCACGAGGGGCTCCCCGCCGGCCGCGAAGACGGCCTCGCACACCGCCTCGGCAGCGACCGTGGCGCTGAACCGCAACCCGGAGACGGAGGCGGCACGGCGGCCGACGACGAGGATCGAAGGCCGCACGCTCACCTCTTCACCTCACCGTCGAAGGGGTACTCCAGCCCCGGCAGCCACTGCGCCCAAGCCTTGGCCAGCCGTCCGTCCGCAGTGATCCGGCCGAGCGCCCCGTCCAGCTGCGCCCGCAGCTCGGACCGGTCCTGGGCGGTGCCGATGGCCCAGCGGTTGCCGGTGCGCACGGTGAAGGCGAGGTCGAAGTCCGGGTGGTCGTCCAGCGGGACGAAGACCACGTCGTCGTCGACCACCGCGTCCACCGCCCCGGTGCGCAGCGCCTGCAGCATGTCGGCGAAGACGTCGTCCGAGTCACCGCCGAAGGCCACGGTGATCGCTCCCTCGAAGGTCTCGGCCAGCGCCATGTTGGTGGAGCCCTCGATCGCGGCGACCCTGCGGCCGTGCAGGTCGGCCGCTGCGTGCACCGGATCCCCTCGCCGGACCAGGACCGACTCGTGGAAGACCGCGTACGGGCGGGTGAAGTCCACCAGGGCCGCGCGGGCCTCGGTGATGCCCTGCCCGCACAGCACGGCGTCCGCGTCCCCCCGCCGCACGGCGGGGATCATCTCGGCCCACGGCAGGAAGACCCACTCCAGCGGGCGACCCAGCTCGGCGGCGACCAGTTCGCCGACCGCCGGTTCGTAGCCGCGCCGCCCGGCCATCGGGTCGGCGAGGTGGAACAGCGGCGGGGCCTCGGAGTCGATGCAGGCCAGACGCAGCGGCGCGGTCACGGGGCCTCCTCCGCGTACATCATGTGCTCCCAGTCGGTGACGACACCGCAGAACCGGGCCCACTCGTCGCGCTTGACCTCGCTGTACAGGTCGACCAGTTCGGAGCCGAGCGCGGTCTTGACGACCTCGTCCGCGGCGAAGGCGTCCAGGGCCTCGCCGAGGGTGAGCGGCAGCTTGGCGAAGGTGACTTCGCCGGCGTAGCTGGAGCCGCGCTGGGCCGGTCCCGGGTCGATCCGGTTGTCCAGGCCGTCCTGGATGGCGGCGAGCAGCACGGCGTGCGACATATAGGGGTTGACCATGGCGTCCGGCAGCTTGAACTCCAGCCGGCCGTTGGCCGACAGGCGCACGGTGCAGGTCTTGTTGTCCATGCCCCAGTTGATCTGGGAGGGCGCAAACTGGCCCGAATCCCAGTACCGCTTGTAGGAGTTGACGGTGGAGCCCATGACGGCCATGGACCCGGCGGCGTGGGTGAGGATGCCGCCCAGGGCGTGTCGTCCGGTCTCGGTGAGGTGCAGCTCCTGCACGCCCGGTTCGGCGAGCACGTTTTCGTCGCCGCGCCACAGGCTGAGGTTGTGGTGGCAGCCGTTGCCCATCATGCCGGTGGCGGGCTTGGGCATGAAGCTCGCTGTCACGCCGAGCTCGCGGGCCACCTGCCGGCAGATCTGCCGGTAGACGATCAGCCGGTCGGCGGTCAGGTCGGCGTGGTCGTACATCCAGTTGAGTTCGAGCTGGCCCGGGTCCTCGTAGTCGCCCTCGATCATGTCCAGCCCGAGCGCCCGGGCGTAGTCGATGACCTTCTGGTAGATCGGGCGGTACCGCTCCAGGTGGTCCACGTGGTACGCCGGGCTGGAGCCGGGACGGAACCGGGCGTCCAGGCCGGGGCCGCTCCAGGTCATCTCGGGCTCGCAGCCGGTGCGCAGCTGGAGTCCGGTGCGCTCGGTGAAGTCGGCGTGCAGCCGCAGCAGGTTGCCGCGCACGTCGGTGGCCAGCGGCTGCCCGCCGATGCCGGGCCGGTGGTCGGGCTCGTAGAGCCGGCAGAAGAAGCGGCCGACGCTGTTGTCCCACGGCAGCACGGCGAAGGTGTCGAGGTCGGGCACGGCGGTGAACTCGGCTGCCTCGGCGCCGCCGCCCAGCAGGTTGCCGGTCCGGTCGACCTGGAGGTCGGATACCGCAGTGCGGTGCAGCTGGACGCCCTTCTCGGCGTTGCGCACCAGATGGTCGGCGGGGACGACCTTGCCGATCACCCGGCCGGTGATGGTGACAGCCTGGTAGTAGAGGTACTGCACACCGGCCTCGGCGATGCGGGCCTGGATCTCCGCGATCGCGGCCCGGTCGGTGTTGCGCTCGCGGTGCCTGTCCAGCGCGGTGGCACGGGGGATGACGGTGGATGTCATGGGGGTTCCTCGCGGGGTGAGGGTCAGGCGGCGGGGACGAGGGCGGTGAAGGCCTCTCGTAGCTCGCGCTGACGGGCAGGAGGGAGGTTGATCGCGACGGTGCCCACGTGCTCGGACCGCCGGTGATAGGTGGCCAGCACACCGCCGTGGAGGTGGTCCGGGTCACCCTCGTGCAGTCGGACCTCATCGGCGAGGGCGGGCGAGCCGAAGCTCTGGAAGCGCAGGTCGAGTTGATCGCTCCAGAACGAGGGGATCGGTGTGAAGGGAGTGGGGTCGGGCTCCCGGCCGGCCAGTTGGGCGGTGAGGGTGGCCGCCGCGCGCTTGGCCGTGTCGGCGGGGATGGACCAGTGCTCGACGCGGCGAGGCAGGTCGTCGAAAAGGGGATTGGGGAAGCGGGCGATGTCGCCGACGGCGACCACCCGGTCGGCGTCGGCGGCCCGCAGCAGGTTGTCGCAGAGGATGCCGTCGGAGAGGTCGAGTCCGGGGTTGCCGGCCAACCACTCGGTGTTGGGCAGGGAGCCCACGGCTTCGATCACGGCGTCGGCCCCGAGGGTGGTGCCGTCGTCGAGGTCGACCGCCGAGACCCGCTCCCGTCCGAGGATGCCGGCCACGGCGCGGCCGGTGTGGAAGCGGATGCCCGCGGCCTCGTGGTGCCGCTGCACGGCCTGCGCGAGCTCCGCGCCGAGGACCCGGTTCATCGGTGCCCCGGAGGGCTCCACGATGCTGACCCGGCATCCCAGCCGGAGCGCGGTCGCGGCGACCTCGCAGCCGACGAATCCGGCACCGACCACCACCACCCTCGCCTCCGGCCGGAGTACGCCGCGCAGTGCGATGCAGTCCTCCAGGGTGCGCAGGACGTGTCGGCCGGCCGTCGGGCCGGGCAGCGACAGCCGTCGCGGGCGCAGCCCGGTCGCCGCGACCAGGCCGTCGAAGCCGAGCTCGGTGCCGTCGGACAGGGTCAGCCGCCGCTGCTCCAGATCGGTGGCGGTGACGGCCCGGCCGAGGCGGAAGTCCACGTCACCGACCAGGGCCCGGCGCCGGAAGGCCACCGAGGCGTGCACCTGCTCGGCGGAGGGCTCGCCGGGGGCGGCGAGCGTCTCCTTGGACAGCGGGGGGCGGTTGTAGGGGGGATGGGGTTCGTCGCCGAGGACGGTGATCGGTCCGGTGTGCCCGGCCGCCCTCAGCTGCTCGGCCGCGCGCAGGCCGGCCAGGGAGGCGCCGACCACGGCGATGTGGGCAGGCATCTCAGTCCTGGATGAGGATGGCCTGGACGGGGCAGACGTCCGCCGCTTCCTCGGCTTCGAAGCGCTGCGACTCGTCGGGGTTGCCGTCCCAGACGAGCTTTCCCTCCTCGTTCATCTGGAAGACGACGGGCGCGGCGATCGCGCACTGGCCGTGGTCCTGGCACTTGGCCAGGTCGACGATGACCTTCATGGCAGGTCTCCTCTCGGTGTCGGCCGCTCAGGCGGCCGGGCTGAAGGTGATGGGCAGGCGGATCGGGCCGGTGTTGCCGGAGTCCGGCAGCCACTCGTCGCCGTCGGCGGGGCGTGGGTCGCGTATCCGCCGGGCGAGCAGGGGCAGCGCCTCGCTCATGTCGCTGCGGGCGACGAAGTGGCCCAGGCAGTGGTGCGCGCCGCCGCCGAAGCCGAAGTGCGGCTTGCGTTCGGCGGCGATGTCGAAGGAGGGCTCGCCGAAGACCCGGGGGTCGGTGCCGGCGGACTCGCTGAAGAGGTGGACGGTGGTGCCCGCGGCGATGTCCAGTTCCTGGAAGGTGAAGTCCTCCCGGGCCTCACGGGTGACCCAGGTGACGGTGGGGTTCACCCGCATGACCTCCTCGACCGCCTTGCCGCCCAGCTCAGGCCGCTCGGCGAGCAGCCGCCACTGGTCGGGGTGGCGCATGAAGGTCTGCATGGCCAGGCCGAGCTGGTTGCGGGTGGTGTCGAAGCCGCCGAAGATCAGCAGCAGCAGAGCGTCGCGCAGCTCGGTGTCGCTGAGGCTGTCGGAGTCACGGTGGGCACGGACCAGCGCGGAGACGAAGTCGTCCCGCTCGCCTCGCCGACGGTCTGCGATCAGCTCGTCCGCGTAGGCGTAGAGGTTCGACAGGGCCGCCTCGATCTTCGGCATGTCCTGGCGGATCGTCACGCCCATGGCGAGACCGATGGTGGCGGACTCGCGGGCGATCACCGGCCACTCGGACTCGGGGATGCCCAGCATGATGGCGATCACCCGGGCCGCGTACGGTTCGGCGAATTCGGAGACGAACTCGCAGCGGTCGGGTTCCCGGAAGCCGTCGATCAGCTCGGCGGCGAGCGCCTGGAACCGGGGCACCAGTGCGCCGATCAGTTTGGGGGAGAAGGCGGGGTTCATCAGCCGGCGCAGCCGGTGGTGCTCCTCGCCCTCCTTGTTGAGCACCCAGCTGGCCCACCAGTCGGCGAACGGGCCCTCGGTGATGCCGTTGTGGGCGGGCCAGGCGGCGCTGCCCTGGCGCAGCTTGGGGTGCTTGAGCAGCCGGCTGACCTCCTCGTAGCGGAGTACGGCCAGGCCGTAGTTGGTCCGCGCGTACCAGCTGCGTTCGCGTGCCTCATGCACGGCGGCGGATTTGATGGAGAAGTTCGGGTCGGCGACGTCGAAGTACGGCGCTGCGTCCACTGCGGCGGTGCCCGTCACGGGGCCTCCAACTGTGTGCCGGGGCGGGTGAGTGACGTGAATACTCTAAAACTAGAGTTTGGATGTCAATGGGTCGGCGGAAACGGCCGTCCCGGATCTTTCGGCATGACGGTCAGGGATCTGCGCGGGGTCACGGCCCGGGCCGGATCGGGTGCGGGGGTGCACAACCCCGAGCGCCGCCCGCCCCCGACCACGGGCATGCGGGGGCTGCGTGCCTGGTCAGGGGGCTCGCTGCAACGACGCGAGTACTCAACGCGGGGTGAGCGTGAGGGAAGAAAACGCCGGCCCGGGCATTACGGAGATGCAGGAGTGCGTGCGGATTCCCGTGCCCGTGACGCGCGCGAAGGGAGCGGCCCGCGCAGTGCCGCCGTGAGGTCCGCGGGACAGGTGCCCGCGGGCGTCGGCCGGCCGGATGGGCCGGAGCTACTCGGGGTCGGCGAGCCCCAGCACCCACCCGCTGTCCAGCCCGACCTCGCCCGCGGCGAGGAAGACGCCGTCCCGCGTCTGCGGCACCCGCGGCAGCCGGGACCCCACCAGCCAGCGGGGGGTGTTCGCGGCCACCACCCGGCGTTCCGCACCGACCAGCACGGCGTCGTGGCCGGCCCGGCGCAGCAGGCCCAGCAGCCGGGGTTCCAGATCGCTCATCCGCAGATCCGTCCCGGCCACGCCGAGGAACTCGCCGCCGTCGACCACGGGAACGGTGAACGTGCAGATGTAGCTGTCCGCGGCCGAGTAGTCCACGTACGGACCGAACACCGCGCGCGCACCGTGGTCGCGGGCGGCCGCGTACCACTCCATCTCGAAGTAGTCGTAGACGTCGACGCAGGTCGGATCGAGATTGAGCCGCATCGGCACGAAGCCGGCCGCACCCCGTTGCCACCACTGGATGTGCCGCTCGCGGTCCGGCAGCAGCTCCGCCGCCGCCAGGAAGCCCAGGCCGTCCGACTCGGGGTGCTCGGTCAGCCACTGCACGACGGTCGGTTTGAGGCCCGCCAGGTCGGCCGCGCCGAAGACGCCGCCCGCCGCCCGTACGCCACGGCGCCGGCGGACGACCTCGTCGGCGACCCTCTGCGGACCGGTGAAGACCGCCTGGAGCAGGTCCCGCACCTGCTGCAACAGGGTGTCGAGCACCTCGCCGCCGCTGTGGGGCGCACCGGAATCAGCGGCCATCGGACACCTCCACAGATTCCCGCTCGGCCATCCGGAGATGCAGTTCGATGAGCCGCCGCAGGTTGCGTTGTACATGCCGCTCGGCAAGGGTGCGTGCCCGCTCCCCATCCTCCTCCGCGATCGCGGTGGCGATGGCGTGGTGCTCGGCGACCACTTCGTCCAGCTCGGTCTCGGACTCGTAGGAGAGCCAGAGCAGGCCGGCCGTGCAGGACTGCAGGTCCACCTCCAGCCGGGTCAGCCGCTCCGACTGGGAGGCGATCGCCACTTCGATGTGGAACCGGCTGTCGGCGCGGATCCGCGCGCCGAGCCCGTCGGCCTTGGCCAGCTGTTCGACCAGGTTCAGCAGTCGCCGCAGACCGGCGGCCGAGGCCCGCTCGGCTGCCAGCCGCGCCGAGGCGCCCGAGACCGCGAACTGCTCGTCGGCGAGATCCCGCAGCTGGGAGATGGTGGTGGAACTGATCCGCTCCACCAGCGGCGTCAGCGGAGGATTGGCCGGGCGCCGCACGAAGGTGCCGCCGGTACGGCCGCGACGGGTCTCCACCAGCCCCTGCTCGCGCAGGACCGCCAGCGCCTCCCGCAGGGTCATCGGCGACACCCCGAGCTGGTGGGCGAACTCCACCTCGGTCGGCAACTGCTCGCCGTCGACGACCAGCCCGAGGTGGATGGCCTCCGTTATACGCTCGACGACCTCGCCGGTACGTCCGGCGGACGTGAGCGGGGAGATCAACGAGGCGCGCACCACGGGTGCACCCTGTGTCGCCACGGCCCCTCCTCGCGTCCTGCCGCCAAGCCCTTGTGCAATAACCCATGTGCTTGTAGTTTTTCGCTCCACATCGCACCGAGCCCCCGCATCATAACCAGCCCCGGTCGATGAGTCGCCGGCATCCATGCCGCTTCAGGACTGACGCCCCACCCTCTGGCACGAGAACACGGGAGCCAGCATGAGCCCCATCACCCCACCGGACGCCACCGACAGCGATGCCGCGCATCTGGCCTCGCTCGGGTACGAGTCCGAGTTCAAGCGAGACATGAGCCCATGGGCCAACTTCTCGCTCGGATTCACCTACCTGTCCCCGGTCGTCGGGGTGTACTCGCTGTTCGCCTATGCACTGGCCAGCGGCGGCCCGCCGATGATCTGGAGCTTTGTGATCGTCGGCCTCGGCCAGTTGCTCGTCGCTCTGGTGTTCAGCGAGGTCGTGGCGCAGTTCCCGGTGGCGGGCGGCGTGTATCCCTGGGCGCGCCGGCTCTGGGGGCGCCGGTGGGCCTGGATGACCGGCTGGGTCTACATGATCGCGCTGATGTGCACCATCGCCAGCGTGGTGTACGGCGCTGGCCCCTACATCGCCACCACCTTCGGCTTCTCGCCCACGGTCAACACCACCATCGTCTGTTCCCTGGCGATCCTCGCGCTGGCCACCCTGATCAACTTCCTGGGCACCCGCGTGCTCGCGGCGGCGGCCGTCATCGGTTTCTCGGCCGAGATCATCGGAGCGCTGGCGGTCGGTGGCTGGCTGCTCGTCTCGCACCGCCACCACAACCTCGGTGTGCTCTTCGACTCCTTCGGCTCGCAGGGCAGCCACAGCTACCTGTGGGCGTTCGCGGCGGCCGGACTGATCGGCGTCTACCAGTACTACGGCTTCGAGGCCTGCGGTGACGTCGCCGAGGAGGTGCCGGACCCGGGCCGTCTGATCCCCAAGGCCATGCGCCGCACCATCTACATCGGCGGCGCCGCGGCCACCTTCGTGTGCCTGGCACTGGTGCTCTCGGTGGCCGACATCCCGGCGGTCATCGCGGGCAAGGACGTCGACCCGGTGACCACGCTGCTGGACAGCGCCTTCGGCTCGGTCGGCTCCAAGATCGTGCTCGCCGTCGTGCTGCTGTCCTTCCTCTCCTGCGCCATGAGCCTGCAGGCCGCGGCCAGCCGGCTGGCCTTCAGCTACGGCCGCGACGACATGATCATGGGAAGCCGTCTGCTGCGGAAGTTCTCCGAGGCCCGGCACGTCCCGCCGTACGCCCTCATGCTCTCGGCGCTCCTCCCGGCACTGATCGTGCTCGGCTCCAAGTTCTCCACGGACGCCCTGTCCAAGGTCATCAGCTTCGCCGCGGTCGGCATCTACCTGGGCTTCCAGATGGTGGTACTCGCCGCGCTGCGGGCCCGACTCAAGGGCTGGCAGCCCAGTGGCAAGTACCGGCTGGGCAAGTGGGGCCTGCCCGTCAACATCGCCGCCCTGGCGTACGGGGTCCTGGCCATCGTCAACATGTGCTGGCCGCGCACCCCTGACGTTCCGTGGTACGACAACTACATCGTGCCGCTCTCCGCGGTGGTGGTGGTCGGCGCGGGCCTGCTGTACATGGCCGTCCACCGCAGCTACGGCCGTAGCGAGGCGCCGTACGACGACGCCATCCCCAAGCCCGCCCCGGCGCCCGGCCTCGTTGAGCCGGAACCGTCCAAGGCCTGAACCGGCACGCAAGAGCCCGGTGCGGACAACCGCGCCGGGCCCTTTGCCTGTGCAGGGGGCAGCGCGACGTCCTGGGTGGTGGGCTGCGGGCCGCGTTGGCCGGTGGGCCACCAGGCACTGACTGAGGGTCCTGGCCGGGGAGTGGGGGCGGGCTCGCCCGCCGGCCCGGAGCACTGGTGGATCCCGCCCCCCAGGACAGGCATCCCCACCGCCGTCCGCCCGGTCCCGCTCCCTGTCAGCGATCAAGTTCCTGCCAGGCCGACAGGGCCAGCAGGAGTTCAGCGCGTACATGCGCGGAGTCGAGGTCCACGCCGAGGAGGGACTGGGCCCGGTCCATGCGGTTGCGCAGGGTGTGGCGGTGTACTCCCAGGGAGGCGGAGGCGGCCTCCCATTGGCCGTTGTGCTCGAGGAACGCGCGCAGCGAGGCGAGCAGCTCCGTGCCGTTGGCGGCGTCGTGCGCGGCGAGCGGGGCGAGCCGTGTCCGGGCGATCGACTCCAGCACCGTGCGGGTTCCGGGCGTGGTCAGCAGGACGTGACCGGCGAGCGCATCGAAGTGGATCACTTCCCGGCAGCCGCGTGCCTGCGCGGCGGACGCGGCGCTCAGTGCCTCGCGCAGGGCCGTCGGCCCGTCCTCCAGGTCGTGCGGGCTGCTGAGACCGGCCCAGAGCCGGGCGCCCGGCCGGGCGGCCAGGCGGTCCGTCACCGCCTGGGCCGTCATCGCGTGGCCGCCGGGCAGCAGCAGCACGGCGCACTGCTCGCGGACGGTGCCGAACAGCGGCAGGCCGCGCTCGCTCAGCTGCTCGCCGGCGGCCTCGAGAGCCTGTCGCGGGTTTCCGCCTCGCAGGGCCAGGACACGCACCCCGTCACGGACCGGGAAGCCCGCCTCGGAGAGGTGGCCGAGCGCGGCCGGCGCCGGGATCGACCCGTCCAGGAGCATCCGGAAGAACAGGCCGTTTACACGGTTCTGCTCGTCGCGGAGCCGCAGCGGCTTCTCGGCCTCCAGCGCGACCAGAGAGGCCGCGTGTCCCAACAACAGGTGGTCGACCGGTGTCAGGGCCCGGTCGGTGACCAGCACCAGCCGCCCGTGGACCCGCGGGCCGACCCGGACCTGCTGCACCGCCACCCCGGCCTCGGGGCCGCTGCTCACCGCCGCTGCCGCCCCGTCCGGCGTACGCAGGTCCGCCAGCACGTCCGGGGCGGGTGCGGAGACATCGGCCGGGTGGGCAGCGCGCGTCCGGCCCTCGTGGTCCAGGAAGAGCACGGCCGTGCCCGTGGAGACGGCCAGTTCCCGGACCACGGCCTGCGCTCCGCCGTGCAGGGCGGCCCGGGTCATACGGGGCTGGATGCGGGAGGCCTGGACGACGCCCTCGTACTGCTGCTCCGCGAGCCGTTCCATCACCGCCTTGGTGATGGCGGCGAACGGCGTGGGCAGCGGAACCTCCAGCAGCGGCAGACCGGTCTCCTCGGCGGCCGCCACGACAGCGGCGGGCACCACCTCGTGCGACAGGCCGACGCCGAAGCCCAGCGCCACCACCCCGGCGTCGGCCAGGCGCTGGACGTACTTGTGCTGAGCGTCGGCCTCGGCCGGGAGGCGCAGGCCGGTGGTGAGCAGCAGTTCGCCACCGCTGATCCAGGGGACCGGGTCGGCGAGTTCGATGCTGTGCGCCCAGAGCACCTCACGGTTGAGCTGCTCACGGGCCGTGAGCACGCGCAGGCGCAGCTCAGGGCGCCCGAGCAGCCAGCGCAGAGGTACGCCCACCGCAGCGTCACCACCTTTGAGCCGGCTGACCTCTAAAACTGTAGTCATCCTATTTCACGGGACCGGGACGCGTCCGGGAGGCCGAAACCACACCCGGTCCCGTCCCGGACCCGTCCCGACCCGTGAGCTCGTCGACGGCCGTCACGCCTCGCCCGGCCCGCAGCTCACCGCTCGTGCGACGAGCAGCCGGCACGGTCAGGCCGCGGAGGCGGATTCCTTGGCGACGGCCTCGCCGAGCAGCGTGAGACCCTCGTCCAGCAGGCTGTCGGAGATCGACAGCGGCGGCAGGAAACGCAGAACGTTGCCGTAACTGCCCGCGGTCAGCACGAGCAGTCCCTCCGCATGGCAGCGCCTGGCGATGCCGGCGGCCAGCTCGGGTGCGGGGACGCGGTCCCCGTGCGGCTGCACGAGTTCGATGGCGGTCATCGCGCCCCGGCCGCGCACATCTCCGATGGCCGGGTGGGCACGGGCGAGCTCGGCGAGGCGCTCGTGCATGAAGTCACCGATCTTGCGCGCCCGTCCGAGCAGGTCGTGGGCCTCGATCTCCTCGAAGACGCCGAGCGCCGCCTCGCAGGCGACCGGGTTGCCGCTGAAGGTGCCGCCGAGGCCGCCCGCCGGGGCGGCGTCCATCAGTTCCGCGCGGCCGGTCACCGCACCCAGCGGCAGGCCGCCCGCCAGGCCCTTCGCCGTGGTGACCAGGTCGGGCTGGACACCCTCGTGCTCGCACGCGAACATGCGGCCGGTACGGGCGATGCCGGACTGGACCTCATCGGCGATCAGCAGGATCCCGCGGGCCCGGCAGATCTCGGCGACCCGGGCCAAGAAGCCGGGCGCGGGAACGATGAAGCCGCCCTCGCCCTGGATCGGCTCCACGAGCACCGCCGCGACGTTGTCCGCGCCGACCTGCCGGTCGAGCAGGTCCACGAGGGCGGCCGCGGCCTCCTCCGCGCAGTGCTCGGGCCCGGTGGGCCAGCGGTACGGATAGGCCATCGGGGCGCGGTAGACCTCCGGCGCGAACGGGCCGAAGCCGTGCTTGTAGGGCCGGTTCTTGGCGGTCAGGGTCATCGTCAGCAGGGTGCGGCCGTGGAAGGCGTGGTCGAAGACCACCACCGCCGGGCGCCCGGTGGCGGCCCGGGCGATCTTCACCGCGTTCTCGACCGCTTCGGCGCCGGAGTTGACCAGCAGGGTCCGCTTCTCGCCGGGAACGGGGGCGAGCTCGTTCAGTTTCTGGCAGACATCCAGGTAGGACGTGTAGGGGCTCACCAGGAAGCAGGTGTGCGTGAACCGCCGCAGCTGCGCGGCGGCGCGCTCGGCCACCGCCGGGGCCGAGTTGCCCACGGTGGTGACGGCGATGCCGCTGCCGAAGTCGATGAAGGAGTTGCCGTCCGCGTCGACGATCACACCCCCGCCGGCGGCCTCCACGAAGACGGGCAGGGTGGCACCGATGCCGGCGGGAACCAGGCTGCGCTGTCGGGCCAGCAGTTCGCGTGAGCGCGGACCGGGGATCTCGGTGACGATCCGGCGGACCTGCTCGAGGCCGGGACCACCGGCCGGTCGGGAATCACCGGGCATGGGACGTCCTCCGGGAGGTTGGGAGTCGGGGCACGCCGAGCCAACCACCACCGCTCGCACCACACCATCAACGGATCGGCGTGCCCGGACCGGCCCCGACAGGACATCTCGTCCAGTGCGCCCGAGGCGCGGCCCCCCACACAATGACGACCTCACCCATCCACCGCGCCCCGGAACACGACGGCGTGCAGGGACGCCCCGAAAGGAGTGCCGATGCGACCCGACGCAGGCAGCAGCGAAGAGGCCGGAGCGGCCCGGCGGGCCCGGACCCTTCGCCACCTCGTGGCAGGGCAGTGGCGGACCGGCGACGGCGACGACATCGTCGACCTCAACCCGGCACGCCCTCACGAAACCGTGGCCGCAGGACAGCTCGCCCAGGACCACGACCTCGACCAGGCCGTCGCGGCGGCACGGGACGCCTACCCGCGCTGGGCCGCCACCCCGCCCCAGGCCCGCGGCCGGATCCTCGACCGCGCCGCCGACATCATCGACGCGCACGCCGACCAGTGGGGTGAGGAACTCGCCTGGGAGGAGGGCAAGACCCGCGCCGAGGGCATCGGCGAGGTACGCCGGGCCGCGGAGATCTTCCGCTACTACGCCGGTGAGGCCTCCCGCCCCGTGGGCGAGGTGTTCGCCTCGCCCCGCCCCGGCGAGCAGATCCACGTGATCCACCGGCCCGTCGGCGCCGTCGCGGTCATCACGCCGTTCAACTTCCCCATCGCGATCCCGGCCTGGAAGATCGCACCCGCGCTCAGCTACGGAAACACCGTCGTGTGGAAGCCCGCGAGCCTGGTGCCGCTGCTGGCCGTGCGCCTGGCCGAGGCGCTCGTCGAGGCCCGCCTCCCCGACGGTGTGCTCTCCCTACTCATCGGCAGCGGGAGCCTGGGCGGCCGGCTGGTCGAGCACCCGGGCATCGACGCGGTCACCTTCACCGGCTCCACCTCGGTGGGTCGCGGCCTGATCACCGCCTGCGGGCGACTGGCGCGGCCCGTTCAGACCGAGATGGGCGGCAAGAACGCGGCCGTCGTCCTCGCCGACGCCGACCTCGAACTCGCCGTGCAGGAGGTGCTCGCCGGTGCCTTCCGAGCCACCGGCCAGAAGTGCACCGCCACTTCCCGGCTCATCGTGCAGGAGCCCGTCGCCGACGAGTTCCTCGCCCAGCTCACCAAGCGCGCCGCCGCCCTGCGGGTCGGCGACCCCCTGGACGCCGCCACCGAGATGGGACCCGTGGTCTCGCTCCGGGCCCGCGACGAGATCCAGCACACCGTGGACGCCGCAGCCGCCCGCTCTTGCGCCAACCTCCTCACCGGCGGCCGGCCCTACGACGACGACCGCATGAACGGGGCGTTCGTCCAGCCCACCGTGGTCGAACTGGCCGGCGACGACCCGCTGTGGCGCGAGGAGGTGTTCGGCCCCGTCCTCGCCGTCCGCCGGGCCAAGGACACCCAGGAGGCGCTGGCGCTGGCCAACGACAGTGACTTCGGCCTCTCCGCGGCCGTCTTCACCGACGACCTGCGCGCCGTCACCGCCGCCATGGAACAGGTGGACGTCGGCGTGCTCCACATCAACTCCGAGACCGCGGGCGCCGATCCGCACGTGCCGTTCGGCGGCGCCAAGCAGAGCGCCTACGGGCCGAAGGAACAGGGCCGCGCGGCACGCGAGTTCTTCACCCGCACCACGACCGTGTACCTGCGCAGCTCCGGAGGGCCGACGCTGTGACCGCACCCTCACCGGCGCTGCCGCTGAGCGGCGTACTCGTGGCCGACTTCGGACGCGTGCTGGCCGCCCCCTACGCCACCATGCTCCTGGCCGACCTCGGCGCCGACGTCATCAAGGTCGAACACCCCACCACGGGGGACGACACCCGCGCCTGGGGCCCGCCGCACGCGCACGGTGAGGCCACCTACTTCCTCTCCGTCAACCGGAACAAGCGCTCGGTCACCCTCGACCTGCGCGACGACGCCGACCGGCGCCGTGCCGCCGAACTGGCCCGCCGGGCCGACGTACTCTTCGAGAACTTCCGGCCCGGGACCATGCACAAGTACGGGCTCGGCTACGACGAGGTCCATGCCGCCAACCCCGGAATCGTCTACTGCTCGATCACGGGATTCGGCGCGGGCGCCGGAGCCGACCTGCCCGGATACGACCTGCTCATCCAGGCCGTCGGCGGGCTGATGAGCGTCACCGGCCCCGCCCCCGGACAGCCGGTGAAGACCGGCGTGGCGCTGGTGGACGTCCTCACCGGCCTGCACGCCGCGATCGGCGTGCTCGCCGCGCTGCGCCACCGGGATGCGAGCGGCCAGGGACAGCACGTCCAGGTCAATCTGCTGTCGACCCTGCTGTCCAGCCTGGTCAATCAGGCCGCCGGGTACACCCTCGCCGGTCAGGTACCGGGGATCCTGGGCAACCGGCACCCGTCCATCGCGCCGTACGAGGTCTACCAGGCAAAGGACCAGCCACTCGTCATCGCCGTCGGGAACGACCGCCAGTTCGCGGCGCTCTGCCGCGGCACCGGCGCGCCGCAACTGGCCGAAGACCCGCGCTTCGCCACGAACGCCGACCGGGTCGCCCACGTCGACGAACTGTCCCAGGAACTGGCGGAGTTGTTCCTCACGCGCACAGCGGCCGAATGGTTCGAGCACCTCACTCCCCTGGGCGTTCCGTGCGGCCCCGTCAACAACCTCGCCCAGGCATTCGACCTGGCCGACCGTCTCGGCCTCGCGCCGCGAGCCGTGATCAACGGCGACGAGGGTCCTCCCACGGACTTCGTCGCCAACCCCATCTCCCTGTCCGGCACCCCGCCCCGGTACGACCGCCGCCCGCCCCGGCTGGGCGAGCACACCACCGAGATCGCGGACTGGCTGGACTGCTGACTTCTCACCCGCCTCACCCCCCTCACCCCAAGGAGCACACCATGAGCGGCGCCAAGCCGATGAAGGACCCCCTCGACCTGCTCGACCTCTCCTCCGTCCTGTCCACGGAGGAGCGCGAGATCCAGACCACCGTCGCCAAGTTCCTCGCCGACCGGGTACGCCCGCACATCGGCGAGTGGTTCGAAAACGCCCACTTCGCCCGCGAGCTCGCCCCCGAACTCGGCAAGCTCGGCCTGTTGGGCATGCACCTGGAGGGCTACGGCTGCGCCGGGACCAACGCCGTCAGCTACGGACTGGCCTGCCTGGAACTGGAGGCCGCCGACTCCGGCTTCCGCAGCTTCGTCTCGGTGCAGGGCTCGCTGTCGATGTACTCGATCTGGAAGTGGGGCTCGGAGGAGCAGAAGCAGGAGTGGCTGCCGCGGCTCGCCGCGGGCGAGGCCATCGGCTGCTTCGGACTGACCGAGCCGGACTTCGGCAGCAACCCGGCCGGCATGCGTACCCGGGCCGTCCGCGACGGCGGTGACTGGGTCCTCAACGGCTCCAAGATGTGGATCACCAACGGCGGTATCGCCGATGTCGCCACCATCTGGGCGCAGACCGAGGACGGCGTGCGCGGCTTCCTCGTGCCGCGCGGCACCCCGGGCTTCACCACCCAGGACATCAAGCAGAAGATGTCGCTGCGCGCCTCGATCACCTCGGAGCTGTACTTCGACAACGTGCGGCTACCCGATTCCGCTCGCCTGCCGCATGCGCAGGGCCTGCGCGGACCGCTGTCCTGCCTGAACGAGGCCCGGTTCGGAATCCTCTTCGGAGCGGTCGGCGCCGGCCGCGACAGCCTCCAGGCGGCCCTGGAGTACGCCGACTCCCGCGTCCAGTTCGACAGGCCGATCAGCGCCTTCCAGCTGACCCAGAAGAAGCTCGCGGACATGAGCGTCTCCCTCGGCAACGCAGCCCTGCTCGCCCTCCACCTGGGCAGGCTCAAGGACCAGGACCGAATCCGTGGCGAACAGATCAGCGTCGGCAAGCTCAACAACGTCCGTGAGGCCCTGGCCATCGCCCGCGAGTGCCGGACCATCCTCGGCGCCAACGGCATCTCCCTGGAGTACTCGCCGCTGCGCCACGCCAACAACCTGGAGTCCGTCCTCACCTACGAGGGCACCAGCGAGATCCACACGCTCGTGGTCGGACAGGCCCTCACCGGCCAGGCCGCCTACCGCTGACGCCCCTTCCTCTCTGCCTAAGGACGCCCATGACACCGTCGACAGCCGGTCGATCCCCCGCTCCCGCCCGCCCGGCCTTTGCCGACATCCGCCGTGTCGGCGTCGTCGGAGCGGGGCTCATGGGCAGCGGCATCGCGGAGGTCTGCGCGCGAGCAGGCCTGGACGTGCTCGTATGCGAGAGCGGCCCGGACGCCGTCCGGGCCGGGCGGGACCGGATCACCGCATCCTTGGAGCGCGGCCTCCGCAGCCGCAAACTCATCGAAGCGGAGCGCGACGACGCGCTCGACCGGATTCACTTCACCACCGACCTGGGCGACTTCTCCGACCGGGACATGGCGATCGAGGCCATCGCCGAGGACGAGCAGGCCAAGAGCCAGGTGTTCGCCACCCTGGGCAAGGTCCTCACCCGGCAGGACGCGATCCTGGCCACCAACACCTCGTCCATCCCGGTGATGAAGCTCGCCATGGCCTCCGGCCGCCCGGCACAGGTCGTCGGCGTGCACTTCTTCAACCCGGTGCCGGTGATGCCCCTGGTCGAGATCGTGCCCTCGCTCCTGACCGCCCATCAAACGCGCTGCCAGGCAGAGGACTTCGTCACCGGCAGGTTGGGCAAGCAGGTCATCGGGTCCCAGGACCGGGCGGGCTTCGTCGTCAATTCCCTGCTCGTCCCCTACCTGCTGTCCGCCATCCGCATGCTCGAATCCGGCTTCGCCACGGCCGAGGACATCGACAACGGCATGGTCCTCGGCTGCGCGCACCCCATGGGCCCACTGCGGCTGGCCGATCTGATCGGCCTCGACACGGTGAGGGCCATCGCCGACTCCATGTACGAGGAGTTCAAGGAGCCGTTGCACTCCCCACCGGCCCTGCTGCTGCGCATGGTCGACGCCGGACTGCTCGGCAAGAAGAGCGGCCGCGGCTTTCACGACTACACCCGCTGAGAGACCCGCCCCAAGGCGCGCACGCCCGACCCACGAATCGAGGACCTGAAGGTGACTTTGAGGATCGTTGTCACTGTGAAGTACGTGCCCGACGCCACTGGCGACCGGCACTTCGCCGATGACCTGACCGTCGACCGTGACGACGTGGACGGTCTGCTCTCCGAGCTGGACGAGTACGCGGTCGAGCAGGCGCTGCAGATCGCCGAGGACGCGGACGACGCCGAGGTGACCGTTTTGACGGTGGGCCCGGAGGACGCCAAGGACGCGCTGCGCAAGGCGCTGTCGATGGGCGCCGACAAGGCGATCCACGTCGAGGACGACGACCTGCACGGCACGGATGCCATCGGCACCTCGCTGGTGCTGGCCAAGGTGATCGAGAAGGCCGGTTTCGACCTGGTGGTCTCGGGCATGGCCTCCACGGACGGCACCATGGGTGTCGTGCCGGCGCTGCTCGCCGAGCGCCTGGGCGTCCCGCAGGTCACCCTGCTGTCCGAGGTCTCGGTCGAGAACGGCACGGTCGCGGGCCGCCGCGACGGCGACGCCGCCTCGGAGCAGCTTCAGGCGCAGCTCCCGGCGGTGGTGTCGGTGACCGACCAGTCGGGTGAGGCCCGCTACCCGTCCTTCAAGGGCATCATGGCGGCCAAGAAGAAGCCGGTTCAGTCCTGGGACCTGTCCGACCTGGACATCGACGCGGACGAGGTCGGCCTGGAGAACGCCTGCACCACGGTGGAGTCGGCGGCCGAGCGCCCGGCCCGCACGGCGGGCACGATCGTCAAGGACGAGGGCGTGGGCGGCAAGCAGGTCGCCGAGTTCCTCGCGGAGCGCAAGTTCATCTGACGCAGCCTCGCGAGCCAGAAGTTCACCTCACCGGTTTGGAGTTGCTTTCCCATGGCTGAAGTTCTCGTCTACGTCGACCACGTGGACGGTGCCGTCCGCAAGCCCACCCTGGAGCTGCTGACCCTGGCCCGCCGTATCGGCGAGCCGGTCGCCGTCGCGCTGGGCAAGGGCGCCGCCGACACCGCCGCCGCCCTCGCCGAGCACGGCGCGGCGCGGGTGCTCACCCACGACGCCGCCGAGTACGCCGAGTACCTGGTGGTGCCGAAGGTGGACGCCCTGCAGGCCGCGCACGAGCAGGTCTCTCCGGCCGCGGTGCTGGTCCCGTCCTCCGCCGAGGGCAAGGAGATCGCCGCGCGTCTGGCGCTGCGCATCGGCTCCGGCATCATCACCGACGCCGTCGACCTGGAGGCCGGCGACGAGGGCCCAGTGGCCACCCAGTCGGTGTTCGCCGCGTCCTTCACTACCAAGTCCCGTGTCTCCAAGGGCACTCCGGTCATCACGGTCAAGCCGAACTCGGCCGCCGTGGAGCCGGCCCCGGCCGCGGGCGCGGTCGAGGCGCTGAACGTGTCGTTCTCCGAGAAGGCGACCGGCACGAAGATCACCGGCCGCACCGCACGTGAGTCGACCGGGCGTCCGGAGCTGACCGAGGCCGCGATCGTGGTCTCCGGCGGCCGTGGCGTCAACGGCGCGGAGAACTTCTCGGTCATCGAGGCGCTGGCCGACTCCCTGGGCGCCGCCGTGGGTGCCTCGCGCGCTGCGGTGGACGCGGGCTGGTACCCGCACACCAACCAGGTGGGCCAGACGGGCAAGTCCGTCTCCCCGCAGCTGTACATCGCCAACGGCATCTCCGGCGCGATCCAGCACCGGGCGGGTATGCAGACCTCGAAGACGATCGTCGCGGTCAACAAGGACCCGGAGGCCCCGATCTTCGACCTGGTCGACTACGGCGTCATCGGCGACCTGTTCGACGTCGTCCCGCAGCTGACCGAAGACATCAACACCCGCAAGGGCTGAGAGGGTTCTGGATCACTTTCAGTGCTGGAGCCACAGAGGGTCACCACAACCGCGATCATGAACGGTCTCGCGCGGTGAGGAGGACTCGCTTGCGGAGGAGGTCGAAGTTGGCACGGCCGAACATCTGCCTCTTCAACATCTTGATCTTGTTGTTCTGGCCCTCGACGGCCCCGGAGCTGTAGCGGAGGCTGAGGCCGGCGACGACGGCGTCGAGGTCCTGGCCCAGGCCGGTGACGAAGGTGTGCAGAGCGGGAAGATCGTCGGCCTGGACCTGGGCGATCCACTGGTCGAGGTGCTTGCCCTGGCGGTCGTTCATCAACTCGGCGAACGCGCGGACGTGGTGGGCGGTGCGGCCGAGGGCGGGGCAGCGGGCCAGGATTGTTTTGAGCTGCTGGGCCTGGTCGTCGGTGAGGCGGTCAGGATGGCGGGTGAGCCAGCTGGTCACGTCCCGCACGGACGGAGCCCTGCGGGGCGGGGTGGGCGGAAAGTCCGCGCGGAGCTTGGCCAGGTAGACCTTCACGACGTTCTCGCCGCCGGGATAGCCGCGCTCGCGTACTTCCTCGAACAGGCGGCGGGCGACGGTGCAGCCCTCGGCCCACCTTTGGTGCATGTAGGGCTTGTAGGGGTCGAGGATGCTGGCGCGGCCGGTCCACCGTCCGATCAGGAGCTCGTCCGCACTCGCCGCGTGTGCGTAGCGGCGCACGGTGTTGCGGGCCAGTCCCAGTCGGCGGCCGATTTCCCGCATCGCAATGCCTTGTTCAAGCAGAGTGTGAACGGCCTCGTGCTGTTCGCGAACCCGGTCGGACAGGCGGCCGGTGGTCCGCGGCCCTGCGGAAGCCAAGGCGAGGTCCAGCCCTTCCAGGGCCTCGGCAGCCGCGGCAGTGGAGGTGTCCTGGGGCTCGCGCAGCAGAGCACGGTGCTGGACGACGGTCTTCTCGACGGCCTCGGCGAGGTTGGACCAGATGTGCCACCGATCTGCAACATGCACCGCGTCCGGGGCGCCGAGGCGTCCGGCCTCGGCGTAAGCGGTGGAACGGTCCCTGCAGATCACCTCGACGCCGGGATGCTCGGCGATCCACCGGGCCACAGTCGCAGTGGTGCGGTCCGGCAGCAGGTCGACGGGTTGGTGTGTCTCGATGTCGAGCAGGATGGTGCCGTAGTTGTGCCCCTTGCGCAGCGCGAAGTCGTCGACCCCGAGCACCCGCGGTGTCGAGGTCTCGGGGTCCTGCAGGCGGCGGATCAGCCGTAACAGGGTCGAGCGGCTCACCTTGGCCGCCAGCGCGTGGGCCAGGCGGGAACCGGCCCGGCCGGCCAGCATCACCGCCACCCGTTCCAACACTGTCTGCAGCCCGGCACTGCGTCTGCCGTGCCGGAACGTCAGCCCGTCGACCTGCTCGGCGAACGTCGCCTGCAAGCAGAGCCCTGTTGAGAGCAGCGGAACCGCCGGACCTGTAACTCGATCAGCGCCGGACGGCCGCCGACCGCGCTGTCGGCAAGCCGGCGTACGTACCGGCTATGCACCCGGACCGACGTCGTTCCACACGCCGGACACGCAGCCCGCTCCGCAGCCGTCCGGGCCCTCACGACTACCAACTCGCCGTCGGATATGACTCTTTCGACCACAACACCTTCGACCTGGTGGAACCACAGGTCCTGGAGGAGGAGTACATCAGCCACGGCCGTTCATGATCGCGGTTGTGGTGACCCTCTGTGGCTCCAGCACTGAAAGTGATCCAGAACCAGGATTGGGCCGGTGGCGAGAGCGGGGGGTTAGCCGATTCCGGTGACCTGCAGGGCCGTGGTCCAGTTGTTCCTGATGGCGCTGCGGGCGGCGGACAGGGTGATGGTGCCGGCATACACGGCGTTCTTCAGCTTCGTCTCCACTCCGTCTTTGGAGTGCGCAGTCTGGGAGCCGGAGTAGGGCTCGGGTCACAGGTTGCCGGGGTCGCGCGGCGCGCCGCCGAGTTCGAGGACCGAGGACCGTCAGCACGGACACGGCGACTGCCGCGTACACGATCAGCGTGATGCCCAGGGCCAGGGGAATGGCCCGGGGAATGGTGCGGGCCGGGTCCTTCACCTCTTCGCCCAGGGTCGCGATCCGTACGTACCCGGCGAAGGCGAAGCACAGAAGCCCGGCCGCCTGCAACACCCCGGTCACGGAGGCGGCCGACCCGATGTCCAGCCGCACGACCTGAGCATCGGTGGAGGTCAGGCAGGTCGCCACCACGGCTGCCAGCACGGCCAGGACCACGGCGACGATCGCCCGCGTCAGCCACGCGGCCTTCTGCATACCCACGTAGTTGACGGCGGTCAGCGCCACCACCGCAGCCACGGCGACGGCGTGCGCCTGGGCCGGCCACACGTACGACCCCACCGGTGAGTGCCATCGCCGCGCACGAGGCGGTCTTGCCGACCACGAAGCCCCATCCGGCGAGGTAGCCCCAGAACTCGGCCAGCCGCTCACGGCCGTACACATACGTCCCACCGGACTGCGGATAGCATGCCGCGAGCCGGGCCGAGGAGGTGGCGTTGCAGTACGCCACCACAGCGGCGACGGCCAATCCCACGAGCAGTCCCGAGCCGGCCGCCCGCGCGGCAGGCGCCAGGGCGGCGAAGACCCCCGCACCGATCATCGAGCCCAGCCCGATGACGACGGCATCGAAAACGCCCAGTCTCCGCTCCAGCACAGCGGCTCCGCCGCCCTGCGACGCCTGGCTTACTCCGCACCACCATCTGTCGACATCCGGGATCGCGAGACGATACCTGTCGGGGATGAACGTCAGGCGGCACGCGTCGTGATCCTCAGCTGCCAAAGACTCGAACGCGATGAGCAGGGCGTGCGCCGTGCCCGTACACATCAACAGCCGGTGCGTTGCGGATGCGGCCACGCAGCGGACAGGGGGGTACCCCGGCCGACGGCAGCGCCGTGAAGTCGGGGCCGAAGCAGGCGGCCTTGACTGCGTAGCGTGATGCCGGAGTTGCGGCGTGCATCGGGTCCCGGCAGGCTGGATCTCGGCAAGCAACCTTGATGACGTGAAGAGGTGATCGGG
>NZ_JBITGJ010000083.1:0-34501 GCF_044456925.1 Streptomyces sp. NPDC050743 | reverse complement strand
CACGCCCATCGCCGCCCCGAACACCCGGCCCCAGACTGCCTGGGCTATCGTGACCTCCACGGCCACCGCTTCTTGAAACGTCGTCACAAACGTTCGTGATCACGGTGGCCGTACCCATACCCCCACTCGGCCCCCGCGAGCTCCTGATCAGGGAAGACGCCGGAACTACAGCTGCCGTGACAGATGGCGGTGCACCACGGCAGCGTTCTGATGAGTGCGGCGCATGTCGTGAACTGCAAAACACTGCAGAGACGTTTGGGATTCTGCGGTGCAGCGTTTGGGAGCGTCGCACGGCATCGGGCCTGAGCTGCGGCGACGGAATTTCCCACAGATCCCACGAAGGCATTGCTCGATCGGTGGCGACGGGGCCACCGCCGACAGTGTAGCGAGTGGACCCCGCGCGGTACGGCGGGCCGTGGGGGTCGGGGTCAGGATGCGGGGATGTGGGTGAAGCGGGAGGCGGTGTGGAGGTCGGACTCGATGTGGGCGGCGGTCGTGCGCAGGGCGGGGAGGACGTCGTGGACGCAGTCCTCGAGGGTGCGGCGGGCCGCGTGGGTGGCGACGTTCAGCGCGGCGACCGCCCGGCCGGCCTGGTCCCGTAGCGGTACGGCGATGGAGCGTAGGCCCGACTCCAGTTCCTCGTCGACCAGGGCGTATCCCTGGGCGCGGACCTCGGCGAGGGCCGGGGGCAGGGGGCGGGCGGTGTCCGCCAGGAGGACCCTGCCGAGGGAGGTCCGGGCGGCGGGCAGGCGGGCGCCGACGGTGATGTGGACGGTGAGGACGCGGCTCGCGCCCGCTCCGGCCGTGTACTGGATCTCCGTGCCGTCGGGCGTGAGGACCGCCAGCGCCGTCGGTTCGTGCAACCGGTCCGCGAGGGCGCGGAGGTGGGGCTCGGCCAGACGGGGGAGCGTGGTGCGGGACAGCGGTGGGAAGCCGAGGTCGAGGACGCGGGGGGTCAGGGTGAAGGTGCGGTCGGGGTGCGCGCGCACCAGGCCCAGGTGTTCGTGGGTGAGCAGCGCGCGGCGGGCCGTGGCCCGGGCCAGGCCGGTCGCCCGTGCCACCTCGCTCAGGGACAGCGCCGTGCGGCCCTCGCCGAAGGCGGCCGGCACGGTCAGGCCGCGCGCCAGGGATTCCACGAAGTCCCGGCCCAGCTCGTGCTTGGAGGCGGTCGTCCAGGTCGCCAGGCCCGAGGGCGGCGGGCCGGGCTCGGGCGGGGCAGCGGTGCGCAGCTCGGACTCCATCGCCGCCACCGCCGTACGAAGGCGGGGCAGGAGGCTGGTGCGCAGGTCGGCCGCGGAGTGCCGGCTGGTGTGGCTGACCACGCTCGCCACGCAGGCCAGGCGGCCGGTGTCCGGGTGCCGTACGGGCACGGAGACCGCGACCAGGCCCGGTTCGATCAGCTGGTCGTCCACCGCCCAGCCGTCCCGGCGCGCCCGCTCCACCCGGTCCGGGAAGGCGGAGTCGTCGGCGGGCAGCTGTCGTGGCGGTACGGCGGGGAAGGCCGCGTCCGTCGGGTCCGCCGCGCGGCGGGCGCGCCAGCGTGTCCAGTCCGGCTCCGTCCACTCGGTGGCGAACAGCGGGCCCGGCGCGGTGCGTTCGGCCGGGAGCAGGTCGCCGATGCGGAAGCTCACGGACATCGCGCGGCGGCGGGTGGCCTGGTGGATGAAGCGGATGCCGTCAAGGTCGGCGACCGCGAGCGAGACCGACTCGTCCAGTTCGTCGGCGAGGGCGTCGGCGTGGGCGCCGAGCAGCGCGGGCAGCCGCAGGGCGGCCAGGTAGGCGTTGCCCAGCTCCATCACGCCGGGGGCGAGGACGACGTCGCGGCCGTCGAGGCGGACGTAGTCCATGCGGGAGAGGGTCGCGGTGACGCGGTCGACGGTGGAGCGGGCGAGGCCGGTGGCCCTTTCGAGCGCGCTGGGGCTGAGCGTGCCGCTCGCCTCGGTCAGCCGCCGCAGCACCCCGACCCCGCGCAGCAACGGCCCGACCGCCTCCCCCGCTTCGGCGCGGGTGTCGGCATCCAGGGCGGTCGCACTCTTCGCGGGCATCGGCTCTCCGGTAAGGGCATACGGGCACGCCTACGGTAAACCGCCCCCCGGCGCCCCGTTGTCCGAAGAGCCTCCGGCCGGCTCTTTTCCGGCAGCCGGAGGCGCTACGTCCGCGTCACCCGCACCCGGTACTTCTTGTCCTGGTCCTTGCTGATCACCTGAACGGTGATGCCGTGACCGGGGTCCTTGAAGGTCTCGCCGGGGGAGAAGGGGGCGTCGGAGAGTTCCGCCTGGACGTTGGGGCTGCGGGTGCAGCCGCCGCTGTTCCGGTGGCTGTCGTAGACGGTGACCGGTCCGCGTCCGGTGTCGATCGAGCCGTCCACCTTGTAGATCAGCACACCCGGCCGGCACACCACCTCGTCGTTGCCGCCCTGCTCCCGCACCTCCAGGGCGTACGCGCTCCGCGCGTCGATGGGGACGAGGACCAGCTTGCCGCCGCCGGCCTTGTACAGCGGTGTCAGGTCGTACTCGACGTTGCCGCGTGCCGCCGCGCAGCCCACCTGGGAGCCGTCCAGCCAGCCCAGCTTCCACTTGTGCCAGCCGAGCAGATCGTTCCCGGCGCCCCAGTCCTCGCTCATGATGTCCCAGTGCCCGACCGCGCCCCCGCCCTCCTGCGTGTACAGGTCGGGCAGGCCGAAGGTGTGGCCGTTCTCGTGCGGCAGCACCCGGTAGCCGGTGTGGGAGAAGGAGCCGGAGCCGTCGTCCTGCCGGGAGTAGATGAAGGACGCGTTGGCGACGGGGACGCCGTCGGCGACCGGGGCGGCGTCGCCGTTGCCGGCGAAGGTCACGGACAGGACCGTGTCCAGGGCCGCGGGGCCGGCGTTGGGGGTGACCAGGACGTTGAGGATGTCGTACGCGCGGAAGTCCACCCTCGGGTCGGCGGCGGCCACGATGTCCCGCACCAGCTGCCGGTAGCCGGGGTCGAAGGGCGCGCCGCGCTCTATGCCGTACTCCTTGAAGGGCTTGGGCATCCGCAGCCATGTGGTGATCGGGGTCTCCGGCCGGTAGTCGAGGCGGCCGTAGGACGCGGTGCGGAACCAGTCCCGGGTCTGCGGGAAGAACTCGTGGAAGCGGTCCATGGCGCTGCCCTGTCCGGGCGCGTCGGAGAAGTCGACCATCAGGGTCAGGGCGTGGAGCGTGCCCGTGGAGTGGGCGTAGCCGGGCGGGGTGGGGATGCCCTCGGTCATCTGTACGTCGACGCTGCCCTGGATCGTGCACGGGATGAGGCCGGAGCGGGCCGTGCCGATGGGTCCGGCGGTGCTGGGCGCCATCAGGTGTCCGGTCCCGGCCGAGGTGCCGACCGCCACGGTCAGCGCGGTCACCGCGGCGAGTGCGGCCACCCGGCGCGGGCGTATGCGACGGCGGGAGCGCGGTGGGCGCGCTTCGCGGGCGGTGCCGCCCCGGTGGGCTCGTGCGGGGGCGAAGCCACCCCGGGCTGCTGTGCGGGCGCGGCCGCCCCGGGCTCCTGTTCGGGCAGGGGATATGTGACGGGGCGGCTGCGGCTGCATTCATGGACCCTTCGCTCCACGGCAGCCACAGGTCTCCGGCTGCACCCTTGCGATCACCCTGTGTCGGCGGGGTGCGGGGCGCGCGCTGGAGGAGACCGATCGTGGGAATGCGGACTCGCACGAGGGTGAATCCCGGCGGGATGTGAGTGTGTCTCAGGTCACATGCCTTCTTTTCGTGCTCGGGAAATAACCGGGGACCCTCTCCCCGTTTAGCCCTGTGTCCGAGCGAAACGGGGACTGCATCCCCGGATCGCCCCGCAGCAGACCGAGGAGTACGTCGTGCCGACCGCGACCACCCCCGTAGCGCGCAAGGTGTCCCGGCCTCGCGCCGACGCCGTGCGCAACCGGGAGCGGATCGTCACCGCGGCCCGGGAGATGTTCGTCGAGCACGGTCCTGACGTGCCGCTCGACGAGATCGCCCGCCGGGCCGGCGTCGGCAACGCCACGGTGTACCGCAACTTCCCCGACCGCGAGGCCCTCGTCCGCGAGGTCGTCTGCTCGGTCATGGACCGTACGGCCGAGGCGGCCGAGGTGGCCCTCGCCGAGACCGGGGACGCCTTCGCCGCGCTGGAGCGCTTCGTGCACGCCGCCGCCGACGAGCGGATCAGCGCGCTGTGCCCGGTGATCGCCAGCAGTTTCGACAAGCATCACCCCGACCTGGAAGCCTCCCGCGAGCGTGTCGAGCAGCTCGTGGAGGAGGTCATGGGGCGGGCCGTGGCGGCGGGCCAGCTCCGGCCCGACGTCGGCGTCGGGGACCTGATGATCGTCGTGGCGCAGCTGAGCCGGCCCCCGGCCGGCACGGACTGTCTGCGCGGCGACCGTTTCGTCCACCGCCACCTTCAGCTGTTCCTCGACGGCCTGCGGGCGCCCGCCCGCTCCGCCCTGCCGGGTACGGCCGTGACCATCGAGGAGCTGCGCGACTCCTGACCGATTAGTTCGGCTCCCGATCCCAGTCCACCTGTAGGCCGGAACACCCGGCGTCCCGGCCGTCACCGTCGACGAGCCACGCCCTGAGCTTCCGTTTTTTCGTCCTACTCCCTCTTTTCTCGATCTTTCCTGCACGTTTTCCGTCACGTTCCGTACCGAAGTCCCGAAGTGGGTACCTCCATGTCCGAAACAGCCCGAAAGGCTCCCGGCGCCACCGCGCCGACCGGCGTCGCCGCACGCGGCGGCGACGCCAACCGCTGGAAGGCGCTCGTCTTCATCGCGCTCGCCCAGCTGATGGTCGTCCTCGACGCCACCATCGTGAACATCGCCCTCCCCTCCGCCCAGAGCGACCTCGGCATCTCCGACGGCAACCGGCAGTGGGTCGTCACGGCCTACGCCCTCGCCTTCGGCGGTCTGCTGCTCTTCGGCGGCCGTATCGCCGACAAGTGGGGCCGCAAGCGCGCCTTCGTCACGGGCCTCGCCGGCTTCGCCCTCGCCTCCGCGCTGGGCGGTGCCGCCACCACCGGTCCGATGATGTTCGGCGCCCGCGCTCTCCAGGGCGTCTTCGGCGCCCTGCTCGCCCCGGCCGCGCTGTCGCTGCTCGCCGTGATGTTCACGGACGCCAGGGAGCGCGCCAAGGCGTTCGGCATCTACGGCGCCATCGCGGGCGGCGGCGGCGCCGTCGGCCTGATCCTCGGCGGTTTCCTCACCGAGTACCTGAACTGGCGCTGGACCTTCTTCGTGAACATCCCGTTCGCCATCGTCGCCGCGGCCGGCGCCTACTTCGTCATCCGTGAGCCCGAGGGCGGCCGCAACCGCTCCCCGCTCGACATCCCCGGCGTGATCCTGTCCACCCTCGGCCTGGTCGCCCTCGTCTACGGCTTCACCCGTGCCGAGTCCGACGGCTGGAGCGACGCGGTCACCGTGTCCATGTTCATCGCGTCCGCGGTGCTGCTGACCGCCTTCGCCGTCGTCGAGTCCCGGGTCAAGGCCCCGCTGCTGCCGCTGCGCGTGGTGACCGACCGCAACCGCGGCGGCATCTACCTCTCGCTGGGTCTCGCGATCATCGGCATGTTCGGCCTGTTCCTCTTCCTGACCTACTACCTGCAGGTCGTGAAGGGCTACTCGCCGGTCAAGACCGGCTTCGCGTTCCTGCCGATGATCGCCGGCATGATCACCGGCTCCACCCAGATCGGCACCCGGCTGATGACCCGCGTCCCGGCCCGCCTGCTGATGGGCCCCGGCTTCCTGGTCGCCGGCGTCGGCATGCTGCTGCTGACCCAGCTGGAGGTCGGCTCGTCGTACGCCGCCCTGCTGCTGCCCGCGATGCTGCTCCTGGGTCTCGGCATGGGTACGGCGTTCATGCCGGCCATGTCCCTGGCCACCATGGGCGTCGAGCCCCGGGACGCCGGCGTCGCCTCCGCGATGGTCAACACCTCGCAGCAGGTGGGCGGCGCGATCGGCACCGCCCTGCTGAACACGATCGCCGCGTCCGCGACGACGTCGTACGTCAAGGACCACATCGCCGGTGCGGCCGCCAAGCCGCAGCAGCAGCTGGTCCAGCTGCAGGGCCTGGTGCACGGCTACACCGCGGCGATCTGGTTCGCCGTCGGCATCCTGGGCCTCGCCGCCCTGATCGCCTTCACCTTCGTCACCGCGGGGCGCCCGGGCGCCACCACGGTGGCCTCCGGCGAGGGCGTCGAGGACGAGGTGCCGGTGCCGGTGGTGGCCCACTGACCGGCCGCGGCGCGCGTGGCCGCGCGCTGACCTAGCGGAGCCAGGGCAGGTCCGCACCCGCTTCATCGGGCTGGAGGCCCTCGGCGACGATCTCCATGATCTCGCCGAGGGCCTTCTGCTGTTCCGGGCTGAGCCGCTCGAACAGCGCCTGCCGTACGGCGGCCACATGGCCCGGCGCGGTGCGCCTGAGCACCTCGGCGCCCTCGTCGGTGAGCACCGCGAACTGGCCGCGCTTGTCGGAGGGGCAGTCCTCACGGCGCACCCAGCCGTTCTTCTCCAGCCGCGCGATGGCGTGCGACAGCCGGGAACGGGTGATCTTCGCCTGCATCGCCAGCTCCGTCATCCGCAGCCGGCGGCGCGGTGCCTCGGCGAGGCCGACGAGCAGGCCGTAGTAGATGTGCGGCATGCCCGCGTCCCGTTGCAGCTGCCGGTCGAGGTGGTCCTCCAGCAGGGTGGTGGCGTGCAGGTAGGCGCGCCAGACGCGCTGTTCCTCGTCGCTGAGCCAGCGGGGCTGCGCGGCGGAGCCGGATGCCGTGTTCATGCATCCCACTGTACGAGGCATCTCCTTGAAATTTGAACTAGTCGGGCGTACGGTCGACCATGGAACTTGAGAATTAAAGCAATGCAGTCCTGGGAGCCGCCGCGATGTCCACCAGCAGCCCGGAGCGCATGCCCGCCCTGTACCTCAGCCACGGCGCCCCGCCGCTCGCCGACGACCCCGTCTGGCCCGGCCAGCTCGCCGCCTGGTCCGCCGGCCTGCCCCGCCCCAAGGCGATCCTCATGGTCTCCGCCCACTGGGAGGAGGCCCCGCTCGCGCTGGGCGCGGTGGAGACCGTCCCGCTCGTCTACGACTTCTGGGGCTTCCCCGAGCACTACTACCGGGTCCAGTACGCCGCCCCCGGCGCCCCCGAGCTCGCCGAGTCCGTCCGCAAGCTGCTGCGCGCCCCCGGCACCCCCGTCCAGGACATCCCCGACCGCGGCCTCGACCACGGCGCCTACGTCCCCCTCGTCGAGATGTTCCCCGCCGCCGACATCCCCGTCCTGCAGATATCCATGCCCACGCTCGACCCGGTGCGCCTGATGGACATCGGCCGCAAGCTCGCGCCGCTGCGCGACGAGGGGGTGCTGATCGTCGGCTCCGGCTTCTTCACCCACAACCTCGCCGCCCTGCGCCACGCGGGGAGCGGCGTGCCCAGCTGGTCCTCCGAGTTCGACGACTGGGGCCGCCGCGCCCTTCAGGCCCGCGACTGGGACGCCCTGCTGGACTTCCTGAACAAGGCCCCGGCCGGCCGATACGCCCACCCGCGTACCGAACACTTCGCCCCGCTCTTCGTCACCATGGGCGCGGCGGAGGCGGGGGACGAGCTCGACGCGCAGAAGTCCGTCATCGACGGGTTCTGGATGGGAATGGCCAAGCGGTCGGTGCAGTTCGGATGAGTGCGGGCCCTCAGGGTCACCCGGGGACCCCTGCGGGTCACAGCTCTTTCTCGTACCAGGCCACGTCCCAGTAGCGGCCGAACTTGCGGCCGACCTCGCGGTACGTGCCGACATACCGGAAGCCGAAGCGGGCGTGCAGCCGCTCGGAGGCCTCGTTGGGCTGGGCGATCCCGGCGTAGGCACGGTGCACGTCCTCGTCGGCCAGCGCCTTGAACAGGGCCTCGTAGAGCAGCGTGCCGACACCGCGCCGTCCGGCGTCCGGGGCGACGTACACCGAGGTCTCCACCGACGTGACGTACGCGGGCTTCGGCCGGTAAGGGCCGGATGTGGCGTACCCCAGAATCCGCTGTGACTCCGCGTCCGTGGCAACCTTCAGCCGGTGCGGGCCGTCTTCCGGGTGGGAGAGCAGCCAAGGGCGGCGCTCTTCCGGAGTGAAGACCGCGGTATCGAAGGTGATGGCCGTCTCGCGTACATAGTGGTTGTAGATCGCCGTGAGAGCGTCGAGATCTCCCTCGACTCCCGGCCTGACCTGCACCTCTGTACGTTGCGTGGCCATGTCGCCTCCCCGTGTGGCGGACAGGGTACTGCATGATCAGAAAAATTGGGGGACGGGTTGGGAATTCTGTCCGGATTCCAGTCGTTGTTTCCCACGGATGCAGGGCACTCGGAGAGAGTCGCCACAGACCCTCCCCCGATGCCGAGCGTTCAGCAGGACCACCCGCCAGCCCACCATCGCAAGGGAGCACGCATGGCAACCCGTGCCGTCGCCCGTCGTCAGTCCGCCACCGGCGAGACGGTCGACTCGGCAAGCAGTGTTCGCGCCCATGGCGGCGAGATCGCGGACCGCGACCTGGTCGGCATGTACCTCGACGAGATCGCGCGCACGCCGCTGCTCGACGCCGCCAAGGAGGTCGAGCTGTCCCAGACCATCGAGGCGGGTGTCTTCGCGCAGCAGGTCCTCGACGGTGAGGAGGAGTCCAAGACGGACGCCACCCGCGAGGAACTGGAGGCGCTGGTCGCCGCCGGCGAGCGGGCCAAGGACATCTTCATCCGTTCCAACCTCCGCCTCGTCGTCGCCGTGGCCCGGCGCTACCCGCGCAGCGGCCTGCCCCTGCTCGACCTGATCCAGGAGGGCAACGCCGGTCTGGTGCGCGCGGTCGAGAAGTTCGACTACCGCAAGGGCTTCAAGTTCTCGACGTACGCCACCTGGTGGATCCGTCAGGCCATCACCCGCTCCATCGCCGACCAGTCCCGCACCATCCGGCTCCCCGTCCACCTGGTGGAGGAACTGGGCCGCATCCGCCGCGTGCAGCGCGAGTTCAACCGTGAGCACGGCCGCGACCCGGAGCCCGCGGAGATCGCCGTGGAACTGGGCGCGACGCCGGAGCGCGTCATCGACGTCCTGGACTGGGCCCGTGACCCGGTCTCGCTGAACATGTCGGTGGACGACGAGGGCGAGACCCAGTTCGGCGACCTGCTGGAGGACACCTCTGCGGTCTCCCCCGAGCAGTCGGTCATGACCCTGCTGCGCAGCGAGGAACTGGACGACCTGATCGGCCGCCTGGACCAGCGCACGGCCTCCATCATCAAGATGCGGTACGGCATCGAGGACGGCCGCGAGCGCACCCTGACCGAGGTCGGCAAGGAACACGGCCTGACCCGCGAACGCATCCGCCAGATCGAGAAGCACGCTCTGCTCGAACTGAAGAAGCTGGCCCGCCAGACCGGCTTCGACGCGGCGGCGTAACGGAGTTACGACGTGCCGGTGCCGGCTGTGAGAGGGGCGCCCGTGGGATGAGCCGGGATGCGGTAGGCGGGCGGCACCGGAGCGCGGCGGCCGGCAACCTGTGGTGCCTGTGGGCGTCAGGTGCCTGGGGGAGCGCACGCCGGTGGCGAAAGGCGGCGCAAACATGGCGCGGTCCCATCGCTTCAACTCCCGGGCCCGCGGGAACAACCCTTCCGGGCCCCCAGCAGCCAGGCCCGGGACCGCACTCCCTCCGCACCAACCGCACAGACCGGCCGACCCCACGCGCCCACCGCACGAACCGAGCCACACAGCCAGGTCCCGACGCACATCCCCCCCGGCGCCGGGACCTCCCAGCCGGGCTTCGGCACCTATCCCCCCCGGGTGCCGAGGCCCGGCTTTTCGCGTATCTGTATGTGCGAGTCCTCGACCGCTCGGGTCGGTTGAGGATGCCGCCTGTCAACTGATCCGGCGTCTAAGGCTGTTCCTGCCCGGCCGTTCTTGTACGTCCGTTCCTGTCGGGGCGCTCCTATCCGGCCACCGCCCGCGCGCGCAGGGCCGCGGCCGCCCAGTCGATCACCGGTGTCACCGGCTCGGGGGCCGGCCAGCCGTTGACGAGAGCCAGCAGGCGGAGATAGGTGTCCCGCCGGGGTTCGCGCGCGGCTTCGAGACGCTGCAGCAGCCACTCGTGCGGCGCGGCGTGACCTGCCTGCCCGCAGGCGGGGGCGCACCGGGTGACCAGGGCCGCGACGACGGGATCCGCTTCCGGCGCCTCGGGCCTGATACCGGACGCCAGGGCGGTGTTCACGACATCCCGGGCGACGGCGACGACGTCCGGCACGGGCGGCGTGCCGGCGACGCCGCCCTCGCGTCCCTGCCGGTTCCCGGCATGCTGCCGGACCAGCCGTCGTACGGCCGCACGGAACTCGTCGTCGAGCGACAGCTCGGCCAGCTCCACCCACGCCGTCACCTGCTCCTCGGTCGCGTGGTCGGGCAACTCGGGGGTGAGGGAGCGCCGGAGCCCGCACTCGGCGGGGTGGGGCGCGTCGGCCGAGGAGGGTCTGGGTGGTGCGTCGGCCGGGGTGAGTCGGGGTGGTGCGTCGGCCGGGGCAGGCTGGGGTGCGTCGGTCAGGGAGGGCTGGGGCGGTGCCTCGAAGACGGCGTCGAGGAAACCGCCGATCAGGCGGCGCCGCTCCTTTTCGGACAGGGTCGCCAACCGGTGCATGAGTTCCATCTCCTCGAAGGTCGGTTCATGCCTGGCCGCCACGGCGGACAGCACCGCCCGGCGCAGGCGCAGCACACTGATCTGCACGTCCAGCGCGGCGGCCTGCTCGGCCGCGACCCGGCCGAGGCTGAGCGGCCGGTCCACGATCCGCCGGATCACCTCCAGGCCCAGGCCGAGTTCGCGCAGCGTCCGTACGAGCGCCAGCCGGGCGACCGCCTCGGGGCCGTAGCGGCGGTAACCGGCCGGGGTACGGCTCGCCGGCACCACGAGATGCTGGTCCGAGTAGAAGCGGATGGTCTTGACCGACAGCCCGGTACGCCGGGCCAGCTCACCGATCGAGTACGAGATGCCGGAGTGCATGACCCCACCTTCCGGTCTCCCCTGGCGGGAGACTCAAGTCTGCGCGGGCGGCGGTGTGGTGGCGCGTCATGGAACGACGGCCCACCCCGTACCTGAACCCCGGGGTGGACCGTCGGATGGCAGATTCTGCCACACGGGCATAACCTGCCGGGATGAGCACCACCCCCGGCACCACACCGAGCACCACCCCTCGCACCACCTCCAGCGCTGCCCGGGAATCGCGTTCCGCCTCCGCGCCGGTCTCGCTGACCGAACGCCGCAAGGCCGAGACCCGGACGGAGATCGCCCGGGCGGCGGCCGCCCTGTTCGTCCGCCAGGGTCTGCGGGCGACCCGCGCCGAGGACATCGCACAGGCTGCGGGCATCGCACCGCGCACCTTCTACCGCTACTTCGCCACCAAGGAGGAAGCGGTCGCTCCCCTGTACGCGGCAGGCGCCCAGCGCTGGGCGGAAGCGGTCCGCTCGGCCCCGGCCCACCTCGGCGTCCCCGAGGCCCTGGAGCACGCCGTGCAGCACACCCTCACCCCCGGCGCCGGTGTCTCGGCCGCGTCCTGGGAATGGGTGCGCACCCTGATCCGTCTGGCCGACGCCAGTCCTGCCCTGCGCAAGGTCTGGGCGGAGGTGTGCCAGGCGTCGGAGCGGAGCCTGGCGGAGATCCTCGCGCACCGGATCGCGGCACCGGCAACCGGCGGTGAACCCGGCCGAGTTGGCGGTCGCGGAACCGGTGAGGCGACGGTCACCCCCGACCTCCGCTTCGCCGCGGCCGTCGCCGGCGCAGCCGTCCGTGTGGCCGTGGAGTCCTGGGCCGCCACCTCCTCCCCGCCCACGGGCCCGGAGGGCCCCGTGACCCTGGCGCTGCGCAACCTCCAATCCCTGCGGAACTTCGAGTGGGGCGCCGGGGAGGGCTAGACCGTCACCGACGGGGCCCTCGCCGATGGGGCCCTCACCGAAGGGCCCCTCACCGAGTGACCCCCTCCTCGCGGACATTCGCCCCCGCTCGACTCAGCCGCGCACCCAACTCCCGCATGCACTCGGCGAGTTCACTAGGCCCCCGGACCGTGAACTCGTACCCCGCCATCGCCAGCCGTACCGCCAGCCACTCCAGGGGATCGCCGAAGGCGCCCCGCAGCACACAACCACCCTCGCCGTCGTCCTCCGGCACCCCGAGCCCCGCCGGCAGGCGTGCGGAGAGCTGCTCCGCCGTCGCGGCGAAGTGCACCGCGAACTCGTACCTCTCCTGCCGCCGCTGGATGGACTGGCGCAGGTACTCCGCCGCGCTCCCGGTCGGCAACTCCCGTGGCGCGAAGCGGACTCCGGTCGCGAACGGCTCGCTCACCCGGTCCACCCGGAAGGTCCGCCAGTCGGCGCGGTCGAGGTCGTAGGCGACGAGATACCACCGCCGCCCGGTCGACACCAGCCGGTGGGGTTCGGTCAGCCGCCGTGACTCGCTGCCGTCCCTGTCGCGGTAGGCGAACCGCAGCCGCTCGTGCCCCGCCACCGTCGAGGCCATCACGGTCAGCGTCTCCGGTGCGATGGTCGGCCCGTCCCCGCTGGTCAGCGGTGTCGTCGCGGCCTGGAGCGTGGACACCCGGTGGCGCAGCCTGGCCGGCAGCACCTGCTCCAGCTTGGCCAGGGCCCGTACGGAGGCCTCGTCCACGCCCTCCACCGCATGACCGGCTCCGGCCCGCAGCCCCACCGCGATCGCCACCGCCTCCTCGTCGTCCAGCACCAGCGGCGGCAGCGCCTTCCCGGCGACCAGCCGGTACCCGCCGTCGGCCCCCTTGCTGGCCTGCACGGGATACCCCAGTTCACGCAACCGGTCGATGTCCCGCCGCACGGTGCGCCGCGACACCCCGAGCCGCTCGGCGAGCTCACCGCCGGGCCACTCGCGGGGGGTCTGGAGCAGGGAGAGGAGCTGCAGCAGCCGTGCCGGGGTGTCCGTCGTCATGAGTACGAGGATGCCGCAGAAGTAGGACACGATCTGACCTAATGGCGTCCTAGCTTGAGCGTATGACCCACGGCGACGACAACACCTTCCAGGGGCGCGCAACCGCGTCGATCAGCGGCTCCGCCACAGGGCGAGACAAGCCACACACGACCGGCACCCGGGTGACCACACCTACTCCCACGGCGCTCCCCGAACCCATCCCCGACCGAACCCGATGGCTGGCCCTGGCCATCGTCATGACCGCGGCCTTCATGGACCTGGTGGACGTGACGATCGTCAACATCGCCATCCCGTCCATCCAGCGGACGGCCCACGCGTCGGTCAGCCAGATCCAGTGGATCACCGCCGGCTACGCCCTGGCCTTCGCCGCGGGCCTCATCACCGGCGGACGTCTCGGCGACATCCATGGCCGCAAACGGCTGTTCCTGATCGGTGTCGGCGGCTTCACCCTCGCCTCCGCCCTGTGCGGCTTCGCCGCGAACCCGGAGATGCTGGTCGCCTCCCGCATCCTGCAGGGCGGT
The DNA here is from genome assembly GCF_044456925.1 of Streptomyces sp. NPDC050743. Lineage (NCBI taxonomy): Bacteria > Bacillati > Actinomycetota > Actinomycetes > Kitasatosporales > Streptomycetaceae > Streptomyces > Streptomyces sp. NPDC050743. The sequence continues at coordinate 21,050 of NZ_JBITGJ010000083.1, read as the reverse complement.
ATGGCGGCGATGATGGTGCCGCAGGTGCTGTCGATCGTGCACGCCACCTTCCCGGCCCACGAACGCGGCAAGGTGTTCGGCCTGTTCGGCGCGATCGTCGGCCTCGGGGCGGTCTCCGGACCGCTGCTCGGCGCGCTGCTGACCGAGTGGAACCTGTTCGGCCTCGAATGGCGGCCCATCTTCCTCATCAACCTCCCCGTCGGCGTCCTGGCCTGGATCCTGGGCCGCCGCTTCATCACCGAATCGAAGGCCCCCAAGGCGCTGAAGCTAGACCTCGTCGGTGTCGCCCTGGTCTCGCTGGGCCTGCTGATGCTGCTCTACCCGCTCACCCGCGGCCGCGAGCTGGGCTGGCCGCTGTGGGGGTACCTCTGCATGGCCGGCGCGCTCGTCGTCTTCGCGGCGCTGGTGTCGTACGAAAAACGGAAGGCGGCCAGGGACGGTTCCCCGCTCATCGAACTGTCCCTCTTCCGGGTGAAGAGCTTCGCCGCGGGCATCGCCGTACAGACCGTTTTCGGGGTCGCGCTCGGCATCTTCTTCCTGGTCTGGACGCTCTACATGCAGATCGGCCTGGGCTGGAGCCCGCTGCGGGCCGGGCTGACCGGCGTGCCGTTCTCCCTCGCGGTGTCGACGGCGGCCGGGATGTCGGTGCAGAAGCTGGTCCCGAGGTTCGGGCGGATGGTGCTCCAGGCGGGTGCGCTGGTCATGGCCGTAGGCGTGCTGCTCTACCTGTGGGAGGCGCACCGGTACGGCCTCGGCATCGCCTCCTGGCAGATGGCCCTGCCGCTGGTCGTGATGGGCGCCGGCATGGGGCTGATCGTCGCCCCGCTGACCGACGCGGTGCTCTCCGAGGTGCCGCGCGAGCACGCCGGGTCCGCGTCCGGGCTGATCAACACGGTGCAGCAGATGGGCAACGCGCTCGGCCTGGGGCTGGTGTCGGTGGTGTTCTTCGGGGAGGTCGGCGACCGGCCGGCCCCGGCCCAGGTCGGCCCGGCCTTCGTGCACGCCTTCCAGCACGCGCTGTGGTGGGTCGCCGGGATCATGGGCGCGATCTTCCTGCTGATGTCCGCCCTGCCGAAGCGGCCCGCACAGCAGGTGGAGGGGGCCGAGGCGGAGGCGCCGGCGCGGGAGCCGGAGCTGGTGCACTGAGCCGCGCCTGACGGAGCCCGGCACCCGCGGGTGCCGGGCCCTTCGCATGCTCGTCGGTGCCCCACTGCCTTCCCTGTGTCCGGCCGGACGCCCGATCATGTCCGGTTGAAGCCCGAACCTGTTTACTTTCCGGAAATCCCGGCGTAGCCTCCCGACTGAAACCACACGTTCGGGCATCAGTCAGAAGTGAACGGACATCGAGTCGGAGGCGAGCGGGCATGTACGCACCGGAACGGCAGCAGGAGATCCTCCGGCTCGCACGTGACGGCGGCCGGGTGGACGTGCTGTCGCTCGCCGAGGAGTTCCAGGTCACCGCGGAAACGATCCGCCGCGATCTGAAGGCCCTCGACCGGGCGGGCCTCGTCCGCCGGGTGCACGGCGGCGCCATCCCGGTCGGCCGCCTCGACTTCGAACCGGACCTCACCGAGCGCGAGTCCACCGCCGCCGACGAGAAGGACCGCATCGCCAAGGCCGCCGTCGCCGAACTGCCGACCGAGGGCACGATGATCCTCGACGCCGGCACGACGGTCGCCCGGGTCGCCGCCGCGATCCCGCTGGAGGCCTCCCTGACCGTCGTCACGCACAGCCTGCCCATCGCCGCCCGCCTCGCCGACCACCCGGGCATCCAGCTCCACCTGGTCGGGGGGCGCGTACGGCACCGCACGCGCGCCGCCGTGGACGCCTGGGCGCTGCGCGCATACGGCGAGATCCGCGCCGACGTGCTGTTCGTGGCGGCCAACGGCTTCTCCGCCGAGCACGGGCTGACCACCCCGGACCTCGCCGAGGCCGCGGTCAAGCGGGCCGCCGTCGCCGCCGCCCGGCGCGTGGTGCTCCTGGCCGACTCCTCCAAGCACGGCCAGGAGCACTTCGCCCGGTTCGGCGACCTGGGCGATGTGGACCTGCTGATCACCGACAGCGGGCTGAGCCCGGAAGACGCCGCCGCCATCGAGCGCGGCGGCACGGAAGTAGTACGCGCATGATCCTCACCGTCACCCCCAACCCCTCCCTCGACCGCACCTACGAGGTCCCCGCCCTGGAACGCGGCGAGGTCGTCCGCGCCACCGGCGAGCGCATGGACCCCGGCGGCAAGGGCGTGAACGTCTCGCGCGCCGTCGCGGCCGCCGGCCGGCGCACGGTCGCCGTTCTGCCCCTGGGTGGTGCGCCGGGGGCGCTCATCGCCGACCTGCTCGACGCGCAGGGCATCGAGGTCGCGCCGGTCCTGATCACCGGAGCCACCCGCTCGAACATCGCGCTCGCGGAGTCCGACGGGGTGCTCACGAAGATCAACGCGCCGGGCCCGGAGCTGTCGCAGGCCGAACAGGAGCTCCTCCTGGACACCGTGCGCGAGCAGTCCCGCGACGCCGACTGGATCGCGTGCTGCGGCAGCCTGCCCCGGGGGCTCGCGCCGTCGTGGTACGCGGACGTCGTCACGCGGGCGCACGCCGGGGACGCGCGCATCGCGCTGGACACCTCGGGGCGTGCGCTGCTGGAGGCACTGGCAGCGCGGCCCGACGTGGTGAAGCCCAACGCCGAGGAGCTCGCGGAAGCCGTCGGGCGCCCCCTGGCGACCGTGGGCGACGCACTGAAGGCGGCCGAGGAGGTGCGCGGCATGGGCGCGCGCGCCGTGCTCGCGAGCCTGGGCGCCGACGGGCAGCTCCTGGTGGAGGACACGGGCACCTGGTTCGCCACCGCCCGCGTGGACACGGTCCGCAGCAACGTCGGCGCCGGGGACTCCTCCCTCGCCGGCTTCCTGATTGCCGGCGGCAGCGGCCCCGAGGCCCTCGCCTCCGCCGTCGCCCACGGCGCCGCCGCCGTCCAGCTCCCCGGCAGCGTCATGCCGACCCCCGCCGACCTGGACCTCTCGGCCGTGACCGTCACGGCCGAGATCCCCCTCGACCGCGAACTGACGGAGCCGGTGTCATGAACGCCCTCGCGCTCCGTCGCACCCGCCCCGGCACCCGGCGGCCGGGCGCTCGCACCGCGTCCGCACCCCAGGACGCGCCCACCCGGCCCGCCTCGAAGCGGCGAGGTCCCCCGTTACTCGCCGCTGTCCCCACCCCCACCCCCACCCCCGTCCCCCTTTCCGCCCACGCCTCCCCCCGGGCGATACGCGTGCATAGGAGCCCGCGATGAGCGACATGATCACCGCGGACCTGGTCGACCTCGACCTGTCCGCCGACACCAAGGAAGCGGCGGCGCGCGCCCTCGCCGAGCGCATGGTGGCCCAGGGCCGGGTGACCGACCTGGAGGGCTTCCTCGCCGACGTGGCCGCCCGTGAGGCCCAGATGCCGACCGGCCTCGACGGCGGCATCGGCATCCCGCACTGCCGCAGCGCCCACGTCACCGAGCCGAGCCTCGCCTTCGGCCGCAGCGCCGCCGGCATCGACTTCGGCGCCGCGGACGGCCCGGCCGACCTGATCTTCCTGATCGCGGCCCCGGCCGGCGCCGACGACGCCCACCTGAAGATCCTCTCCTCACTGGCCCGCCAGCTGATGAACACCGAGTTCACGGACGCGCTGCGCGCGGTGACCGACGCGCAGACGGCGGCCGCGCTGATCCGTGGCGACGAGACGCCGAGCGCCGGGGGCGCGAACCTTGCGGCGGGCGCTGCTCAGGGCGCCGTGGGCGCCGCGAGCGCAGGCGGCGCCATCGAAGACACCGCTGCGGCGTCGGTGGCGGCCTCCGCCGACGCCGCAGCGGGCACCACCGCGCAGGCGCCGGGCGCATCCGCCCCGGCGCAGGCGACCCCCGCGGGCGCCGACTCCGCCACGGACTCCGGCGCACGCCCCTTCCGTATCGTCGCCGTCACCTCCTGCCCGACCGGCATCGCGCACACCTACATGGCGGCCGAGTCCCTGGAGAACGCGGGACGCGAGGCGGGCGTCGAACTCGTCGTCGAGACGCAGGGCTCGGCCGGCTTCACCCGGCTGGACCCGGCGGTGATCGCGGCGGCGGACGCAGTGATCTTCGCGCACGACGTCCCCGTACGCGAGAAGGACCGTTTCGCCGGAAAGCCGACCGTCGACGTCGGAGTGAAGGCGGGCATCAACCGCCCCGCCGCACTCATCACGGAGGTGCGCGCGAAGGCGGCGCGCGGCGAGACGAGCGCGCCGGCGCCCGCCTCGGGCGGCACGCCGGTCGAGCGCGCGGGCGACTCCACCGAGGGTTACGGCACCAAGCTGCGCAAGTGGCTGATGAGCGGTGTGAGCTACATGGTGCCGTTCGTCGCCGCGGGCGGCCTCCTCATCGCCCTGGGCTTCGCGATCGGCGGCTACAAGATCAACAAGGCGCCGTCGGTCATGGACCACTTCGTGTGGACGCAGGCCGACAGCTGGGGCGCGCTGTCCTTCCAGATCGGCGTCGTCGCCTTCGGCTTCCTGGTCCCGGTCCTGGCCGGCTACATCGCCTACGGCATGGCCGACCGGCCCGGCCTGGTACCCGGATTCGTGGGCGGCGCGATCTCCCTGACCATCAACGCGGGCTTCCTCGGCGGCCTCGCGGCCGGTCTGATCGCCGGCGGTGTGGTGCTGGCCATCCAGAAGGTGCGGATACCCACGGCGTTGCGCGGCATCATGCCGGTGGTGGTGATCCCGCTGATCTCCTCGGCGATCGTCGGATTCCTGATGTTCGTGGTGATCGGCAAGCCCATCGCCAGCGCCCAGAAGGGCCTCACCGACTGGCTGAACGGCCTCACCGGCACCAACGCGATCCTGCTCGGCGCCCTCCTCGGCCTGATGATGTGCTTCGACCTCGGCGGCCCGGTCAACAAGGTCGCCTACACCTTCGCCACCGCCGGCATCGCGGTCTCCAACCCCAGCGACTCCGCCATGAAGATCATGGCCGCGGTGATGGCGGCCGGCATGGTCCCGCCGCTGGCGATGGCCCTGGCCACCACCGTGCGCGGCAGGCTGTTCACGCACACCGAGCGCGAGAACGGCAAGGCCGCCTGGGTGCTGGGCGCCTCCTTCATCTCGGAGGGCGCCATCCCGTTCGCGGCGGCCGACCCGCTGCGCGTGATCCCCTCGTCGATGGTCGGCGGCGCGCTCACCGGCGCCCTGTCGATGGCCTTCGGCGCCACCCTGCGCGCCCCGCACGGCGGCATCTTCGTGATCCCGCTGATCGGCAACCCCTTCCTGTACCTCATCGCCATCGCGGCCGGCGTCTGCGCCACCACGGCCCTGGTCGTCCTGCTCAAGGGCATGCGCAAGCAGACCCCGGAGACCACGGCCACCGACCCCACCGCGAACGCGGCCACCGCGGCAAAGGAGACCAAGCAGCCCGTGGCGGCCTGACCGGCGCATCACCGCCGCCACGCCTTGTCACCACGCCTTGTCCCTTTAGTTCGCTGTGAGTTGTTCACGGCACCTGCGAGATACGTCACGGTCCGGGGCCAAAGTCCCGGACCGTGGTGTGTACTGGGCCTATGCCAGAGCATGTCGCGACTCTCCAGTTGACCGGCGCGGCCGTCCTCACCCTGGCCGGCGTGGCCTGGGCGATCGTCGTCGTACGCCTGCTGCGCCGCTTCCGCAAGGAGGCCCTGCGAGAGCTCCCGGCCGCTCGTCTCCCGTTCCTCCCGCCCCAACGGCAGGGCGGCCCCGCGTGGGAGAAGGTGGAACTCACCCCCGCGGAACAGGACGCCTTCGCCGGACTGATACGACGACTCGGCGATCACTGACCGAGCAGCGCCGTCCCCCGCCCCGCGGCACGCGCTACCCCTGCCGCCCCGCGGCGCTCACTACCCCTGTCGCGCCGCGCGCCGCTCCATGGCGTCCCGGGCCGCGTCTTCCGACATGTACACCTCGCACATGTGACGCCCGTCCGGTGTCGCGGTGTGCTCCACCTCCCACAGGGAGACCTGGCTGCCGTCCGGCAGCAGGAACGCGTGCTCGTACAGCGCGTAGCTCAGCCCCGCGCGCCCGGCGCGGCCCGGGCGCCCGAACGCCTGCGTGATCTCGTGCGCCGTCGCCGTCGCCAGCAGCGCCGCCGTCTGCGCGTCGGGCCGGTCCGGATTCTCCGCACGGCGCAGCAGCCGGCGCGCGTGGTCGGCCGAGTCGTCGGAGGCGAACATGTGCCGCGGCTCCGGGATCGCCCACAGCCGCATCAGCGCGGGCAGCTCGAACTCGGGCGTCTCGGGCGGCATCCCGAGCCGCGCCGTGGCCGTCTGCAGCTCCTCCTCGTCGACGTACACCTCGCTCACCGGGGCGCCGCCCGGCGTGGGGTTGTGCACGAGCTCCCACAGCGTGACCGCGGAGCCGTCGGCGAGCAGCCAGGTGTGCCGGTACGTCTCCCGGTGCAGCCCCGCGCTGTGGTACGCCGAGTGCAGCGAACTGTCGTGCACCAGCGCGCAGTCGAGCTGCCGTATCACCTCGTCGGGCAGCTCGAAGGAGTTCAGGGCACGGCCGAGGAGCCGCTCGAGATGCTCCTCAGGAGACTCGGGCGACTCGGCTGGTTCGTACGCTGCCGTCTCGTACGGAACGCTCAAGACTTCTCCCGGCGTTGCTGCATGTCACCTTGTGGGTGCATACCGTAGCCCCTCGGTCGGACATCATGTCCGGGAACCGAGAAAACGTACGCCAGGAAAACGCGCGGGCCGCGCGAGAAGTTCCCGCACGGCCCGACGTGTCGTCAAAAACGGCCGCTCAGAGGGCACTTCCGGCGATCCAGGCGCTCCACGGCAGGTTCCAGCCGTTGAGCCCGTTGCCCGGCGCGACGGTCTTGTCGGGGGAGTTCTTCACGATCACGACGTCGCCGGTGATCGAGTTGTCGAAGAACCACTTGGCCGACGTGGCGCCCTGCCCGCCCTGCACGTCCGCGAGCCCGACGCAGCCGTGGCTGGTGCCCTCGCGGCCGAAGGGAGGATTGGCCTTGTTGTACCAGTAGTTGCCGTGGATGAAGGTCCCGGAGTCCGTCAGGCGCATCGCGTGCGGCACGTCCGGGATGTTGTACGCGTTGCCGAGACCGACCGTCCGGCTGTCCATGGGGGTCTGCCGGAACTTCTCGGAAATCACCATCTGCCCGTTGTACGTGGTGTGCTGCGGGTCGCCGGTGGAGATCGGAACCGTCTTGATCGTCCTGCCGTCCCGTACCACGGTCATGGTCTGAGTGGCGGCGTCGACCGTGGAGACCTGCGACCGCCCGACGGTGAAGGAGACGGTCTTCCTCTGCACGCCGTAGACGCCCTTCGCCCCCTGAACCCCGTCCAGGTCGATCTTCAGCGTGACCCTGGAGCCGGCCTTCCAGTACTCCTGCGGCCGGAAGTCCAGCCGCTGGTCCCCGAACCAGTGCCCGACCACCTGCTGACCACTGCTGGAGTCGACCGTGATGTGCGACTGCACGGCCTTCTTGTCGGTGATCGACTTGTCGAACTTGAACGACACCGGCATGCCCACCCCGACCGTGGTGCCGTTGTCCGGCGTGTAGGTGCCGATGAAGCTGCTCGCCGTCGTGACGGTGGTGAAGACGGACCTGGTCGTGGTGGTACGCCCGCCGGAGTCCTTCGCGGTCGCGTCGAGCTCGTACTTCGTCCCGCGCTCCAGCTGCCGCTTCGGCCTCCAGCTGCCGCCGTCCGCCGATATCGCGCCCGCCACGGTCCGCCCCGACTCGGCGACGGTCATCCTCACCTCGGTCAGTTTGCCGCCGCTGACCTTCACGCCGGTCGCGTTGATGGACGCCCCGGTCGAACCGTGGCGGTTTCCATCGGTGGTCGCGACTCCTGGATGGAGTCCGTCTGATGCCGAAGTATCCGCCAAATCGCTTGCCGCTGTCGGTGCCCAAGAGGTACTTCGAACTGCGTAGAGGTGGCCTGAAAGGGGCAGCCGCTGCCCGCCATGTGGGCGTATCCACCAGCGCGGGCTCGGTGTGGTTCGTCAAGGCTGGACGCATGCTGCTGCCCGACAAACCCATCGACGAACGCTATCTGAGCCAGGACGACCGGATCGCGATCGCCGAGGGCCTGCTTGCTGGTCACACGGCTTCGGCGATCGCCGGGGAGATTGGCAAACACCGCTCGACCGTCTACCGGGAGATCTCCCGCGGCCGCGGTCCCAACGGCACCTATAACCCCTGGTGGTCGCACAACCAGGCCATCCTGCGCCGACGCCGTCCGAAGCCGGAGAAACTCCGAGCAAACCCTCAGCTACGTGACATCGTCAACGACAAGCTCAAAGAGCGCTGGTCACCGCAGCAGATCACTCGGTACCTGGCCCGCACTCGCCCTGGACAGCCGGCGATGAACGCCTGCCCGGAGACCATCTACCGTGCCCTCTACAACGGGCTGCTGGAGAAGCGCACTGCCCGGCTGCGGAGCCGACACACTCGCCGCAAGAAGCAGCGCCGGGGCATACCCACCAAGAACGCCATCCCGCGCATGCGGCCAGTTCACACACGCCCCCGCGAGGCCGAGGAACGCCGACAGGCCGGCCACTGGGAAGGAGACCTCATCCTCGGCAGGGCACAAAGCTCTGCGATCGGGACCCTGGTCGACCGCGCCACCCGCTACGTCCGCCTCATCCACCTACCCGACGGCTGGAAAGCCCCACAGATACGCGACGCGCTCGTCGAGCAGACCGGCGACCTACCCACCTCACTACGCCGCACCCTCACCTGGGACCAGGGCCGCGAACTCTACCTCCACGAGCAGATAGAGGACCTGACAGGATTCCGGATCTACTTCTGCGACCCGCACAGCCCCTGGCAACGCGGCACCAACGAAAACACCAACGGACTACTGCGCGAGTACTTCCCGAAAGGCATCGACCTCCGCCCCTACACTGCCCGTGACCTCGCGCAAGTCGAACGGCAACTCAACGAACGCCCTCGCCACATCCTGGGAGACCGCACCCCTGCCGAGGCCATGAGACGCTGGTCAAAACAACTCGCCTACCGCTGATTCGCAACGATCAGTGGAAACCGCCCGTCCTTGGCCGAGATCAGGATCTGCGCCGTCGACGCCTTGGGGGAGTTCTTGCCGCCCTTGCCGTTGTCGGTGGCGTTGGCGTCGCCACCGCAAGCGGTCAGGGCGAGGCTGCCGACCACCAGGGCGGCACAGGCCCCCAGTACGCGCCGCGCTGCAATGTCCGGCGTTGTCACGGGCTGCTCCAGGTTCGTGTGATGTGCGTGATCCGTTCCAGTGCGTGAAGAAAGAGGGCACTGGCGGCCGGGAAGGTTCCCGACCTCTCCCGGTGAACGCCATCACGTGACACAACCGCGACAATGCAACGCCGGGACCGGTTCCCGCCCGTCCTCAGCCGGCCGCCCCGCCGCGCACCGTCCCTACCTCGCCCCGTACAACTCCCCGTACGACGGCCACACTCCACCGGGCCCGTCGACCGACTCGGCGGCGCGCACGCCCCGTACGATCGCGCGGGTCACGACATCCGCGCCGGCGGCGATGATGGCGTTGAGCTCCAGGGGGTGCCCGGCGAGAGCGCGCGCGCCGGTCGCCAGCGCGAACACCGTGTCGCCGTCGTTCATGAGGTGCACCGGCCGTACGGCGCGCGCGATCCCGTCGTGCGCCGTGCCCGCCAGCTTCTGCGCCTGCGTCTTGGAGAGGTCCGCGTCGGTCGCGACGACCGCCAACGTCGTGTTGAGCGGAGGCGGCGCGTGCTTGGCGGCGGTTTCGTCGAGGCGCCGGCGCGCGGCCTCGTGCACGCGCTCCTCGGGGTACTTCACCCGCCCCTGGCACAACTCCCCGTACAGCGCCCCCGTCTCGGGCTCGATCACCGATCCGGCAGCGTTCACGACGACCAGCGCGGCCACGGTGATCCCCGAGTCGAGCACCGTGCTCGCGGTGCCCACGCCGCCCTTGATCCGCCCTGCCACGGCGCCCGTCCCGGCCCCGACGCACCCCTGCGGCACCTCGGTGCCCGGCGCGCTCGCCGCTGCGGCCTCCACCGCCGCACGCCCGGTCGCCGCGTCCGGTCGCGCGCGGAAGTCTCCGCGCCCCAGGTCGAAGACGCACGCCGCGGGCACGACCGGAACCACATGCGCCGGGTCTGGCCCCACCCGCACTCCGCGCCGCTGCTCCTCCAGCCAGGCCATCACGCCGGACGCCGCGTCGAGCCCGTACGCGCTTCCACCGGTCAGCACGACCGCGTCGACCCGCTGCACCACGTTGCGCGGGTCCAGCGCGTCGGTCTCCTTGGTACCGGGTCCGCCGCCGCGCACGTCCACGGCGACGACCGCGCCGCCCTCCGGAGCGAGCACGACCGTGGTGCCGGTGAGCCAGCCGTCCCCGCTGCGGGTGGCGTGCCCCACCCGCACCCCGGCGACGTCCGTGATTGCGTCAACTGTCATGGAGGCCAGTCTCGCCCCTCCGGTGCCTGCGAGGACTCAGCCCGCCGGAGCAGTGGCGCTCGCCGCACGCCCCCGGCCGACCATGCGCGCCGTCAGTATCACCCCGACGGCGACCGCGGCCGAGCACATCAGTCCCGCCGCGAACACCGCCCAGTCACCCAGGAAGGTGCAGCAGATCACCAGCAGCGCCGCGACCGGCAGCACCAGTTGCTGGGCGATGCCGACCTTGAAGTGCCGCGAGTGGAGCACCCAGACGGTGAGCAGATACAGCGCCGTCGGCAGCGTCACGGACGCCGACGCGGACAGCGTGGAGATGGCTGTCTTGCCGACCGCGTGTTCCACGACCACCTCCAGGCCCGCGCCGATCGCGGCGGCGGAGGAGAAGATCAGGTAGTGGCCGTAACCCCACAGGAACGCCTGGCCGTTGGCGCGCAGGTGGCCGTGGATGGGCACCACGAAGTAGATCCACCACGCGGAGAAGACGATCAGCAGCCCGCCCGCCGCGATGGGCAGCAGCTCGGCCAGTGCGTTGCGCTCGTCGAAGGCCCCCTTCACGGCAACGGTCGCCGCGGCGACCGTCTCGCCCAGCACGATGATGGTGAACAGGCCGTATCGCTCGGCGATGTGGTGCGGGTGCCAGGAGGTCTCGTAGTCCTTCTCGGCGAACAGCGGCACGCACATCTCCGCGATCGCCATCACCAGGAACACCCAGGGCCGGGCGGGTTGGGGCAGCAGCAGCAGTCCGAGCCAGCCGACCTGGCACAGGAGCACGCCGCACGCGTACCGCAACCCCATGGTTCTCTCGGCGCCCTCGGTCGATCTCGCGGCTCTCAGCCACTGCGTGGCCATCGCCAGCCGCATGATCACATAGCCGAGCCAGACCAGCAGGTAGTCGTGCTGCTGGAAGGCCCGGGAGATGCCGGCGGCCAGGACCAGGACGCCGGCGATCTGCACCAGGGTGACGACCCGGTAGAGCGCATCGTCGTTGTCGTACGCCGAGGCGAACCAGGTGAAGTTCATCCAGGCCCACCAGATGGAGAAGAACAGCATGGCGTAGTTGAGGATGCCGTCGCCCGCGTGCCCCTCGGCGACGGCGTGCACCAGTTGCGCGCCCGCCTGTGCGATCGCCACGACGAAGCACAGGTCGAAGAAGAGCTCCAGGGGCGAGGAGACCCGGTGAGCCTCGTCGCGCCCGCGCGCGACGAGCCGTCGCAGCGGTCCGGAGGGCTGGGGTGCGCCCGCGGAGGCGGGCGCCGGAGCGGGACTCGACATCATGCCCCTCAGCACAGCAGAAAAGCGTTCGGAAGGCGTTGTGACGGCGTCAGCAGGCAATGAACGCATTCACAAGCGGCCCCCACCGGGGGCGCCGGACGCGCGGGGGCGCGTGGGCCGGGGCCGTACCCTTGTGGCATGAGCACCGCCCCCGCATCCGAGCCCCGCGAGCCGAAGCCCGCGCTGGTCTTCGACGACCCGCTGGACCAGCAGTCCTCGGACGACACCGACCGCGGGTGGGGCGAGCGCACGGACGGCGACAGCGCCGCCGACCTCAAGCGCTTCCTCGACGAGAAGCCGCCCCACCACCTGTGAGCCGTCCGCGGCAGCGCCGCTAGCGCTCGTCGTGCCCAGATCCACGCTGCGCGACCAGCGCGTCGCGGATCTCCTTGAGCACCTCCAGCTCGGTCACCTCGATGACCTCCTTGGTGCCCTCCCGCGCCGCCTTGCGGGCCGTCTGCCGCGCCAGGTACTTCGACATCGGCAGGATCATCAGGAAGTACACGACCGCGGCGGTGATCACGAACGTCAGCGTCGCACCGAGAACCGTGCCCCACAGGATCGGCACACCGCTCTTGACCGAGCCGTCCGGGCCCACCGCACACGGGTCCTTCAGGCAGAAGCTGTAGTGATCCAGGTTCTGCGTGCCGATCGCCCCCACCAGCGGGTTGATCACCCCCTTCACCACCGAGTTCACGATGTTCGTGAAGGCCGCGCCGATGACCACCGCGACTGCCAGATCGACGACGTTGCCGCGCATCAGGAAGGCCTTGAAGCCCTGCCAGACGCTCGGTTCCTTCTTCGCGCTCACCTCGGGGACTCTCCTCGCATACGCAGGGTGTGGAACGAAACGCTCCGCAACCTACGGCACGGTGAGCCCACCGTGTTCAGTCCCGCCGTTCGATCGAGCGACTTGACAGCAAGCCGCCGAGGAAGCGTCCCAGTCGGTTCAGCACAGCGTCACCGCCAAGCGCGCCGTGGCGCTCGCGCCGACGAGCCGGGCCGCGGTGGCACGCGGCACCGACAGCACGACCAGCGCCCCGCTCTCGGCCCCGTCCTCCAGCGGCTCGGGCACCTTGGTCACCCGCACGCCGCGCGCGAGCACTCGTGCGGCGCCGCCGGCCGACGGGTCCCCGGCGGCGATGACGTCGACGCGGTCGCCGGGCCGTAGGAGCCGGACGGTGGCCGCGTCGGCGATCCGCACGGGCGCCGTCACCACGTCCACGGCCGCGGGCCGGCGCACGGGCACCGTGACCGGGTGGCCCGGGGCCTGTTCCGCACGCTGCGGTGCGGTTCCCGTGCGCGGCCCCGCGGCGATGAGCGCGGCCGCGGTGACCGCGAGGCCGGCCGCGATGGCCCGCCCGCGGTGCCGTACGAGCCGCTGCATCCGATACCGCCCGCCGCGCACCCGCACCGGCGGGAACTGCGGGATCTCACAGGTCGCCGGGGCGTCCGTGCCCAGCGGACGCGGAAGCCGGAGCGGAGCTGGAAAATGCGGAGAGGGCGGGGACGGGGCGGGGGACGGATTCAAGGACGGGGACGAAGGCACGGGAATCACCGCCTGCGACGAGGAATTCGGCTTGCGATGCCACGATGAGGCCTCGCGCCGCATTCCGCCGGAGCCGGTGGACGACGGACGGATTGTGGAAAACCCGGCCACCCGAACGGGGAATTCCGGGTCTTCTCGCGACGGTGCTACGGCAGCTCGAAGCCCGGATCCATTCCGCCGAGCGCGTTCACGCACAGGCAGTCCCGTGCCCCGGTTTCCGGCAGTGCCGCCACCGCGTCGAACAGCACGCCGCGCAGCCGGTCCACATTGGCCGCGAACACCCGCAGCACCTCCTCGTGCGAGACGCCCTCGCCGGTCTCGGCGCCGGCGTCGAGGTCGGTGACCAGGGTCAGCGACGTGTAGCAGAGTTCCAGTTCCCGGGCGAGCGCCGCTTCCGGGTGGCCGGTCATGCCCACGACCGACCAGCCCTGCGCCCGGTGCCACAGCGATTCGGCACGCGTCGAGAAGCGCGGCCCCTCGACCACGACCAGCGTGCCGCCGTCCACCGGCTCCCAGTCCCGCCCCCGGGCGGCCTTCAGGGCGACGGCCCGTCCGGTGGGGCAGTAGGGGTCGGCCATGGAGACGTGCACGACGTTCGGCACGGTGCCGTCGGGCAGCGGCAGCCCGTCGAAGTACGACTGCATCCGGGACTTCGTCCGGTCCACGAACTGGTCCGGCACGAGCAGGGTGCCGGGGCCGTACTCGGGCTGCAGCCCGCCCACCGCGCAGGGGCCGAGCACCTGCCGGACGCCGACCGAGCGCAGCGCCCAGAGGTTGGCGCGGTAGTTGATGCGGTGCGGCGGCAGGTGGTGGCCGCGGCCGTGCCGGGGCAGGAAGGCGACCCGCTGGCCGGCGATCTCGCCGAGGAAGAGGGAGTCGCTGGGCGGCCCGTAGGGGGTCTCCACCTGGACCTCGGTCACGTCGTCGAGGAACGAGTAGAAGCCCGAGCCACCGATTACGCCGATCTCTGCGTTCGCCATGACCAGCACACTAGCGGGCGGTGAAGCCGTGGGGGAGCGGCGCCGGGAAACGCCGAAGACCCTGCCGTCGTACGACGGCAGGGTCCGGGGAAAGAGCAGGTCAGGCCGCGGAGCTGTTGGCGGAGCTCGACGAGGACGGCTTCGAGTCCGACGAGGACGAGCTCGTCGAGCTCGACGACGACGTGCTCGAGGACTTCGACGCCGGGCTGCTGCTCGACGTGGAGCCGCGGGAGTCGTTGCGGTAGAAGCCGGAGCCCTTGAAGACGATGCCGACCGCGGAGAACACCTTCTTCAGGCGGCCACCGCAGCTGGGGCACTCGGTCAGGGCGTCGTCGGTGAACTTCTGCACCGCCTCAAGGCCCTCGCCGCACTCGGTGCACTGGTACTGGTAGGTCGGCACTGTCTTCCTCCTGGCACTCTGACTCAATGAGTGCTAACGACGGTCCATAGTGACGTATTCCTGGGATTCAGTCCACCGCCACCGGCACGCGGTGACCGACGCCACGTGCGACAGTACGGTTCTGCGGCGGCGCGACCAGCCGCGACCGCAGCGCCAGCAGGGTGGCCAGCGCGAGCACCGTGCCGGCCATCGGCACCAGGAATCCCGCGCCGTCCCACAGCCGGTCCTCCAGCTGTCCGGCGGCCGTGACGGCGGCCGCCTGCCCGAGCGCGACCGCGCCGGTCAGCCAGGTGAAGGCCTCCGTGCGGGCGCCGGCCGGGACCAGGCCCTCGACCAGCGTGTAGCCGGTGATCAGCGCCGGCGCGATGCACATGCCCACCAGCAGACCGAGCCCGGCGAGCAGCGGCACCGAGTGCGCCGTCCACAGGGCGGACGCGACGATCGCCAGCGCCGTGTAGCCGACGGCCAGGCGGCGCTGGGGGGCGCTCTTCCAGGCGATCGCGCCGCAGACGATGCCGGACAGCATGTTGCCGGCGGCGAAGACGCCGTACAGGACACCGTTCAGGCCGGGCTCGCCGATGGACTCGGTGAACGCCGCGAGCGACACCTGCATGCCGCCGAAGACGGACCCGATGCCCAGGAAGGTCACCACCAGCACGCGCACGCCCGGCACGCGCAGCGCGGAGGCGTGCTTCACGCGCGCGTGCCCGCCCGCACCGGACACCGGCGGCTGCGTGCCCTTCTGCGCGGCGAACAGCAGACCGCCGACGAGGGTCAGCGCGCCCTCCGTGACCAGGCCGGCCGCCGGGGTCACGGCGGTGCACAGCGCGGTCGCCAGCAGCGGGCCGAAGACGAAGGTCAGCTCGTCCGTGACCGACTCGAACGCCGCCGCGGTGGTCATCAGCGGCGAACCCTGCAGCTTCACGCCCCAGCGCGCACGCACCATGGGGCCGATCTGCGGCACCGAGGCGCCGGTCGGGACGGCCGCCAGGAACAGCGCCCACAGGGGCGCGTGCGCCAGCGCGAGCGCCGTGAGCGACAGGCCGGACAGCGTGTGCACCAGCACGCCGGGAATCAGCACGGCGCGCTGGCCGTAGCGGTCGGCGAGGCGCCCGCTGTACGGCGCGAACAGCGCCATGGAGACACCGGTGGCGGCCGCGGTGGCGCCCGCGGCGCCGTACGAGCCGGTGGTGTGCTGCACGAGCAGCACGATGGAGATGGTGAGCATCGCGAACGGCTGGCGCGCCGCGAAGCCGGGGAGCAGGAAGGTCCAGGCGCCGCGGGTGCGCAGCAGCTGTCCGTATCCCGGGCGGGACGAGGCCGGCGAGGTCTTCTCCGGTTCGGTGGTGGTGACCGTGGATCCCACGGCCCGTGCCTTTCTGCCGCCTGGTAGCGCGGGCCTGGTGTGGGCCCGGGCGCCGAGAGCTGTCCTCTTGCGCAAACTGCGGTAGATACCGGCGCCCACTGCGGGTGGGGGACCCGGCCGCCATACGGTCGCGCCAGCTCTGCGTCAGGCAGAGTTGGTTCGATCAGGGTGCGCCTTCATGCTACAGGGATCACATCCTCCTCCAGCTGTGAAAACGAGCACCACGGAAGGGGCCACCTGGGATTTCACGGGAAGGGAGCGTGAACGTCAGGGAACGCGCCCTTAATGTGAGCTGCTCGCCCCGTTCGTGCCGAGCCAGCCCGCCAGTTTGCCGCCGTGGGCGACCGCGCGCAGACGGCGTTCCGCCGCGTCGCGGACCGGGTCGGTGGCGACGACGAGCAGTTCGTCGCCTCGCCGCAACACCGTCGAGGGCAGCGGAACGAACGATTTTTCTTCGCGCACGACGAGGGTGACGGCGGCCCCTGGCGGCAGGCGCAGCTCGCTGACCTCCACCCCGTGCATCCGGGAGCCCTCGGGGATCGAGACGGACAGCAGATGTCCGCGCAGCCGTTCCAGCGGCGCCGACTCGATGCCGAGGTCGGAGGCCTCGCCCGCCTCGCCCAGCCGCAGCGTGCGGGCCAGCCAGGGCAGCGTCGGCCCCTGGACGAGGGTGTAGACCACGACCAGCACGAAGACGATGTTGAAGATGCGGCGGCTGCCGGTGACGCCGTTCACCATCGGGATGGTCGCCAGGATGATGGGCACGGCGCCGCGCAGGCCCGCCCACGACATCAGCGTCTGCTCCTGCCACGGCACACGGAACGGCGCCAGGCTGAGGACCACGCTCAGCGGGCGGGCCACCATGGTGAGGACCAGCCCGATGACCAGGGCCGGTACGACATCGTCGCCCAGCTCGTGCGGGGTGACCAGCAGGCCGAGTACGACGAACATGCCGATCTGGGCGATCCAGCCGAGCCCCTCGGCGAAGCCGCGTGTGGCCGGCCAGTGCGGGAGCTTGGCGTTGCCGAGCATCATCGCGGCCAGATAGACGGCCAGGAAGCCGCTGCCGTGCCCCAGCGCGCCGGCGGCGTACGCGGTCACGGCGATCGCCATGACCGCGATCGGGTAGAGACCGGAGGCCGGCAGGGCCACGTGCCTGAGCCCCCAGGAGCCGAACCAGCCCACCGCGAGCCCTATGGCCGCGCCGATGGCCAGTTCCAGGGCTATCTCGCCCAGCAGGACGTACCAGTGCTCGACCGGGCCGGCCGTGGAGAAGGCGACGACCAGGATGACCACCGGGGCGTCGTTGAAACCGGACTCCGCCTCCAGCGTGCCCGTCACGCGCGCGGGGAGGGGAACCCTGCGCAGCACGGAGAAGACCGCCGCAGCGTCCGTCGAGGACACCACCGCGCCGATGATGAGCGCCTGCCGCCACTCCAGCCCGACCAGATAGTGCGCGCCCGCCGCGGTGACGCCCACGCTGATGGCGACTCCGGCGGTCGCCAGGACGGAGGCGGACGACAGGACCGGCCTGATCTCCTTCCACTTCGTGCCGAGACCGCCCTCGGCGAGGATCACGACCAAGGCCGCGTACCCCATGACCTGGGTCACCGCGGCGCTGTTGAAGTGGATCTCGCCGATGCCGTCCTGGCCCATGAGGACGCCGATCCCCAGGTACACGAGCAGGCTGGGGAGCCCGCTGCGGGAGGAGATCCGGACGGCCGCGACGGCGACGAGCAGGACCACGGAGCAGACGAGCAGGAGCTGGTTGAGGTGGTGAACAGTCAGCGGCGGTTCCCTTCCTTGGCCCGCGCGCCGGGGGCGCGAGCTCGCGTGCACAAGACCCGAGGCTGCGGCGCACCGCACCCAAGTACTTCGTTACCTTACCTAACTCTTGACGCTTTCTTGACGCTTCGCGGGGCAAGATCGAACGCTCGTGCGCGCTGGTTCGCGACTCCGCGTCAAGCGGGACAGGGCCCTGCGCCTATGGTTGCTCCAGCGCTCATTCAAAGTCACAGCCCGACCTGCCGCTCGCGTTAGGACAGCAAGGACAGCGATGCCCCCCAACACCACCGCCACAACGGGTGACACCGCCACCACCGGTGCCGCGCCCGCCAAGTCCGGCAGGAAGAAGGGGCGCAAAGCCCGCCTGATCGTGCTGGTGCTGGTACTGGCCGTCATCGGAGGCATCGCCTTCGGCGCGTACTGGTCGATCAGCACCGTCCGCGCCTCCTTCCCCCAGACCAAGGGTTCGATCACGCTCCAGGGCCTGTCGGGGCCGGTCGACGTCAAGCGGGACGGCAACGGCATCCCGCAGATCTACGCGTCCTCCGACGAGGACCTGTTCATGGCGCAGGGCTACGTCCAGGCGCAGGACCGGTTCTACGAGATGGACGTGCGCCGGCACATGACCTCCGGGCGCCTGTCGGAGATGTTCGGCAAGAGCCAGGTCAAGAACGACGAGTTCCTGCGCACCCTGGGCTGGGACCGGATCGCCGGGCAGGAGTACGACACCAAGCTGTCGGCCGCCACGAAGAAGTACCTCCAGGCGTACGCCAAGGGCGTCAACGCCTACCTCCAGGGCAAGGACGGCAAGGACATCTCCCTGGAGTACGCCGCCCTGGGCTTCACCAACGACTACAAGCCCGAGAAGTGGACCCCGGTCGACTCGATCTCGTGGCTGAAGGCGATGGCCTGGGACCTGCGCGGCAACATGCAGGACGAGATCGACCGCGCCCTGATGACCAGCCGGCTCGGCCCGCAGCAGATCCAGGACCTGTACCCGGAGTACCCGTACAGCCGGAACAAGCCGATCGTGCAGGAAGGCCGGTACAGCGAGCTGACCCATTCCTTCCAGCAGAGCGGCGCCTCCGGAACCTCGCAGAACACCGGCACGACGGGTACGACGGGTACCTCCGGCAACACCGGCGGCGCCACAGGCGGCTCTGCGGGCTCGACGGGCACGACCGGCTCCTCCACCTCGGCCACGTCAGGATCGTCGCTCACAAGCCAGCTGGCGGGCCTCTACAACGTCCTGGACGACGTTCCGACGGCCGTCGGAGTGAACGGCCAGGGCATCGGCTCCAACTCGTGGGTGGTGTCCGGGAAGTACACCATCACCAAGAAGCCGCTGCTCGCCAACGACCCGCACCTGTCGGCGTCGCTGCCGTCGGTCTGGTACCAGATGGGCCTGCACTGCCGCAGCGTCTCCAGCACGTGCCAGTACGACGTGACCGGCTACACCTTCGCCGGCATGCCCGGTGTGATCATCGGCCACAACGCGAACATCGCCTGGGGCATGACCAACTCCGGGGTCGACGTCACCGACCTCTACCTGGAGAAGGTGAGCGCGAACGGCTACCTGTACGACGGCAAGATCCGCCCCTTCAAGACCCGCGAGGAGACCATCAAGGTCGCCGGCGGCGCGTCCAAGAAGATCGTCGTACGCCAGACCAAGGACGGGATGCCACTGCTGTCCGACCGCGACGACGAACTCGTCCAGGTCGGCAAGCGGGCCACGGTCAACACCGCCGCCCCCGACCGCGGCGACGGCTACGGCATCGCCCTGAGGTGGACCGCGCTGGACCCGGGCACCTCCATGGACGCCGTGTTCGCCCTCGACAAGGCCGCGGACTGGAGCGACTTCCGTCAGGCCGCCGCCCTGTTCGACGTGCCCTCGCAGAACCTCGTCTACGCCGACACCGACAACCACATCGGCTACACGCTGCCCGGCAGGATCCCCACGCGGTCGTCCGCGGACGACGGCTCGATCCCCGCGCCGGGCTGGGACTCGAAGTACCGCTGGACCGGCTTCATCAAGCAGAACGAGCTGCCCTACGAGTACGACCCCAAGCGCGGCTACATCGTCACCGCCAACCAGGCCGTGGTCGACAAGGACAAGTACCCGTACACCCTCACCACCGACTGGGGTTACGGCGCCCGCAGCCAGCGCATCACCGACCTGATCGAGTCCAAGATCAAGGACGGCGGCAAGATCTCCACCGACGACATGCGGCAGATGCAGCTGGACAACAGCAGCGAGATCGCCAAGCTCCTGGTGCCGAAGCTGCTGAAGATCAACCTCGGCGACAAGAACGTGCGCGACGCGCAGAAGCTGCTGGAGGGCTGGGACTACACCCAGGAGTCCGACTCCGCGGCGGCCGCCTACTTCAACGCGGTCTGGCGCAACATCCTCAAGCTCGCCTTCGGCAACAAGCTCCCCAAGGAACTGCGCGTCCAGGGACAGTGCCTGTGGGTCGACAAGATCGACAGCACCGGCCCGGTCGACGACGACACCAAGGTGCGCGAATGCGGCGAGCGCGACGCCGACCAGGCGCAGCCGGACGGCGGCGACCGCTGGTTCGAGGTCGTGCGCACCCTCATGGAGAAGCCGGACAGCGACTGGTGGAAGACCCCCAAGTCGGGCACCCGCCCCCCGGCGAACAACATGGACCAGCTCTTCCGCCGCGCCATGATCGACGCCCGCTGGGAGCTGACCGCCAAGCTCGGCAAGGACATCGACACCTGGAGCTGGGGCCGGCTGCACCGCCTGTTCCTGAAGAACCAGACGCTCGGCACCGACGGCCCCAAGGCCCTGCAGTACGTCCTCAACCGCGGCCCCTGGAAGCTCAGCGGCGGCGAGGCCACGGTGAACGCGACCGGCTGGAACGCCGCCGGCGGCTACAACGTCGTCTGGGTGCCGTCCATGCGGATGGTGGTCAACCTCGCCGACTTCGACAAGTCCAGGTGGATCAACCTGACCGGCGCCTCCGGGCACGCCTTCAGCGCGCACTACACGGACCAGACGAGCCTGTGGGCCAAGGGCGAACTGCTGCCCTGGTCGTTCTCGGCCAAGGCGGTCGACGACAGCACGAGCGACACCCTCGTCCTCAAGCCGTGACCCACTGACGGAAACCGGATCGGGGCGCCCCCCCCCCCGGGGGGGGGGCCCCGGGGGGGGGGGGGGGCCCCCCCGGGGCCCGGGGCCGGCGGGCGCCCGGGGGCGGCCCCCCCCCCGGCCCCGGGGGGGGGGGGGGCGCCGCC
>NZ_JBITGJ010000082.1:0-34598 GCF_044456925.1 Streptomyces sp. NPDC050743 | reverse complement strand
GGGGGATTCGCTCGCTTCCGGTCATCCGGCTCGCGGCGACGACAGCCATGATTAGCGGCGGCCGAGGGCGGACGCAATGATGTGACCTACTACCCTGATACGTAGGAATGTCCGCTTTGTGCATGAATGGCGCTGTCGGTGCATTTCAGGGGCATCCGGTCCTACGGCCCTGGTTAGGATGTGATCCCGCTCGCATGGCCGACATCACGCCCACAGCCCCCGAACCCACCCCCTCGGCCCCCGCCCCCGGACGGGGCCGCCACCGGGAACAGACCGGGACAACCGCCCGGCGACAGCCCGACCGACGGCGCCAGGTCACGGCGGTGCCGGCTGCGGCCCGGCCGCGCGGGCAGCGCCGACGCCGCAGTGATTCTTTGCCGGGGCGCTGCAGGAAAAGGTGAAGGACGCAGGTGTCACCCTGGCCATGTTCACCGCCGGGACCGGCGGGCACCGGCTTCTTCTTCTGCCGGGCCGACATGAGTGACCCAGGACCGCCATCGCGGGCAGGAACGGCCCGGGCCGACGGCGCCCGGGCGGGCCTTCGATGCGATCACGCAAGACAACGCGGAGAGAAGGTCACCGGCCGGGCGAAGACCACGGCTCAGGACCGGGCGGACAAGGCCCCTGCCGGACAGTGATGGGGATATTTGACTCTGGCTCTGGCTGCAGTTCCGTGAACCACAGCGCCCGGTGCGCCAGCAGGGACAGCTGCGCCGATCGCCCCGTCTTCCGACCGTAGGGCATGCTGTTGCGGTGAGTGATCCTCAACCAGCATGGCAGGAATGACTGAACAGCCTGGACGTGCCACGAAAGGCTGCCGCGGAGTCGCTGCGTGCCCAATTCAGCGCGCTCGGCGTGGCCGATGCTCTCGACCTGATCAAGTCGGAGGTCCTGGAAGACCTTCCGCAGCTCGCGCGATTCGTGCTGTTGCGGAGCCTGTGGCACGGTGTGGCCGACGCCTGGGCCGAGCCAGGCTCGTTCGATCGACTGCCCGCCGCGCAATGCCTTCTCGCCGCCGGGGCGGACCGGGAGGACCTTGTTCGCCTGGTCCGAGCCGTTGCCTATGAAGCGGTGTTCGCGACGCTCGACGAGCTGGACGCCGGCGGCGACGTAAACGTGTCGGGTGTGAACGCCGGCTGGGTGGTCATGGAGTCGGGCGAAGATGGCTCTCCGACTGGGCGGGCCTTGTCGGGCCTGCATGAAGACCTCCTGACAATGGACCCCAGGGGACACGACGCAGCTGACCTCTGGCAATGAGGGCAGTGCTTGGGTCGATTGGTGCAGGTCACGACTGGGTGAGAATGCGGGTCCGGAGGAGTGCGAATGAGACTCGTCCGTAGGCCCCTACGACGACAGTCGTGTGCTGAGGCGCCCAGGCTGGCCCGCCTGCGCCTGCGCCTGCGCCTGCCAAGCGGGCCGGCGGAGCCTTGGTGTGGTTGGCGGCGCCCGCGAGTCTTTCTCGGCCGGCCGGCCGCGATCAGCGCAGGAGGACGCCGAAGACCATGTGGAAGAAGGCGTCGAAGGGAGCGGAGGACTTGTCGGCCCGGGCCGCGATCAGCGTGCCCTCCCAGGCGCTGAGGATGAACAGCGCGGCCTCCTCGACGTCGAGAGCGGCGTCCAGCTCACCTGCTTCCCTGGCTTCGGTGAGCACCCGCCGGATGTGCGCGGCCCACCGGTGGAAGCCGCTCCGGACGGCGGAGCGGATCTCCTCGGAGTGGTCCGCCACCTCCGCCCCCAGGTTGCCCACCAGGCATCCGCGGGCGAAGCCGCTGGCGACCGTGTCCGCACCCAGGAATTCGAAGTGCGCCCGAAGCCGCTCCAGCGCAGGACGTCCGGGGGTCTCGAGCAGGTCGAACCGCAGCCCGGCGGCGTAGCGGCTCAGTGCCTCAAGGGCGCTCTCCTCCTTGCTGGCGAAGTGGTTGTAGAACGAGCCCTTGGGAGCTCCGGCCGCCGAGGTGATGTCGCTGATGCCGGTGGCATTGAAGCCACGCGTGCGGAACTGCTCCAGGGCTGCCTGCGCGATCTCCTCGCGCTTGGACGCGCGTGCCATCCTCACCACCACCTCGGGTTCAATATGTCCGGTCGCCTTGGTCTGGGTCAAACCCACGTCACAGGGGGCCGCACACGACGACACGTGACCCACGTCTCGACCTCGGGCCTGCTTGACTAAGTTTAAAGTGACCGGTCATATTGAAGTGACCGGTCATATTGAAGCACGCCCCACCACCAAGCCCTCGGCCCGCCCCGCGTCGGGAGAGGCAGCATCGAGGAGAAGCGTCATGTCCGTCTACCGAGCATTCGAGGCCACCGGTGTCCACCAGCTCAAGCTCGTCGAGCGCGAGCTGGTCGACCCGGATCCGGGACACGTCCGGGTCAGGGTGGAGGCGTGCGGTGTCTGCCACACCGACGTGCTGGCCGTGGAGGGCCTGCGCCCCGACCCGTCACGTCCCGTCGTTCCCGGCCACGAGGTCGTCGGCGTGATCGATGCCGTGGGCGCGGGCGTCACCGCCTGGCGGCCCGGCGACCGCGTCGGCGTCGGCTTCCTGAACGGGCACTGCTGGCAGTGCGAACCGTGCCGTCGCGGCGACTTCGTCAACTGCCTCAACCAGGAACAGACCGGCACCACCATCGACGGCGGATACGCGGAGGTGACCTACGCCCGCGCGAGCGGACTGGTGCGCATCCCCGACGGCATGTCCGCCGTCGAAGCGGCCCCGCTGCTGTGTGCCGGACTGACCACCCTCACCGCGCTCCAGCAGGCCCCCGCCCGCGCGGGCGCCCTGGTCGCCGTACAGGGAATCGGCGGGCTGGGTCACCTGGCCCTGCAGTACGCACGCAGCCTCGGACACCGTGTGGCCGCCATCGCCCGCGGCCAGGAAAAGGAGCAACTCGCCAGGGAGCTGGGCGCCCACGAGTACATCGACAGCACCCTCACCGACCCCGGCACGGCGCTGGCCGACCTGGGCGGGGCCTCGCTCATCGTCGCCACGGCATCCAGCGGTACGTCCATGAACCCCCTGGTCCGCGGCCTGGCCCCGGGCGGCACGCTGGTGGTCGTCGGCGCCGCCCCCGACCCGCTGACGGTCGCCACAGCCGACCTGATCTTCGGCACCCGCCGCATCGTCGGCAGCCTGACCGGATCGTCGATCCAGAACGAGGACAACCTCGCCTTCAGCCTCGCCCACGGCATCCGCCCCGCCACCGAGACCATGCCCTTCACCCACGCCATGGACGCCTACGAGCGCATGCTCTCGGGCAAGGCACGCTTCCGCGTCGTCCTGGACATGGCCGCCTGAGCACGCCACGCCCCGCATCGCCGGGCAGGCGAGTTGAGGCCCGCGCCCTCGGCAATTCCCTCGAGGTCCCCCATGACCGACATGGTCGACACAACAGAGCACACCAGCACCGCCCCGTGCGACAGCGGGCCTGCGCGTCCAGCCGCCGACATCGTCTCCGACGTCAACGGTCCCCATGCGACCCGCGCCGCACGGATCAGGCTGCTGTCCGTCTCCCTCGGCACCGCCGGCCTCGGCGGAGCCTGGCAGGCAGGGGTAACCACATTTCCGTCCGCTCTGCAGGTCAGCGACGCGCTGTTCAGCGTCAGCGGACTGATCTGGCTGGTGCTGTTGGCCCAGTACCTGCGTCATGGCGGGACCCGATGGCACAACCTGCGCCACGACCTGCGTCATCCCGGCGATGGCTTCACCCTCGGGTACGTTCCCATCATCGGCATGCTGATCACAGGACACTTCTCCCGGTTCGAGCTCACCGGGGCACGCTGGGTCTACGCCGTGTTCCTTATCCTGGCCGCCTTCATCGCCGCACGCCTGCTCGCCCACTGGCTCACGGGCACCCTGAGCACCACCGCTCTGCACCCGGGCTATCTGCTGCCGGTGTCCTCCGCACCGTTCGTGGCGAGTGCCGTCGCCTCCACGCTCAGGCTGCGGGGTGTCGCCGACGCCGCCTTCGCGGTGGGGCTGCTGTACTGGCTTGCCTTCGGCACCGTCATCCTCGGCAGCCTCGTCACCGGTGGCCCCCTGCCCGGGCCCGCCCGCCCGGCCCTCACCGTCCTGACCATCCCACCGGCGACCGGCGGAATCGCCTGGACCGCCGCTCACAAGGGCGTCTTCGACGCCGTCGGCTACGGCTTCGCCGGCACCCTGCTCTTCACCGTCCTCCTCGTCGTCTTCCTCCTCCCCGAACTACGCCAGCCCTCGTTCCATCCGGGCCTGTGGATCTTAAGCTTCCCCATAGCGGCAAGCACCAATTTCGCCGTCCGCTGGATCCATGCGTCCGCACCCCCCGGCGGACCGGCCCTCACGGGCATCCTCCTCGCCGGTGCCACATTGGCGCTGGGCCTGCTGGCCGCAGCCACCCTGCACCACCGCGCCCGGCGAGCACTTCCCAGCTGACTTTCGCTCCGCGGGCGGAGAGACGCACGCCAGAGACATCACCTCGTCCACAAGCGCCCACCGACCCCGTTCACCGGACGGCGACAGCCCGCAGCCCGGTTTACGGTGTCAGCAGACGCGCCGACATCATCCGGCCCATGTGCCCTGCCCCACCGCAACGTCTCCAAGGAGCCATCATGCCCACGCTCGACCGCCACGACGCCGTCTTCGTTCTGAACCTCGGCGACGGGGAGAACCGCTTCCACCCCGACTGGATCGCCTCGGTCAACGCGGCCCTGGACGAGGTGGAGAAGTCGGAAGGCCCCCGCGCCCTGGTGACCGCTGCGAACGGGAAGTTCTACTCCAACGGTCTCGATCTCGAATGGCTCGCAGGGCACAGCGACGAGTACCTGGACTACGTCAACTCCGTCCACGGTCTCTTCGCAAGGTTCCTGTCCCTCCCGCTGGTCACCGTAGCCGCCCTGCAGGGACACACGTTCGCCGCCGGAGCGATGCTCTCCCTGGCCCACGACTTCCGTCTCATGCGTGCCGACCGAGGCTTCTGGTGCCTGCCCGAGGCAGAGATCAACATCCCCTTCACTCCGGGCATGTCCGCCCTCATCCAGTCGCGGCTGACCCCGCAAACGGCCCAGCACGCCATGGTCACCGCCCGTCGTTTCGGCGGCGAGGAAGCCGCCACCGCCGGAATCGTCGATCAGGCCGTGGACGAGGGCGCCCTGCGCACTGCCGCCCTCGAACTCGCCCAGGCTCACGCGAGCAAGGCCGGCGACACCCTCGGAACCATCAAGACGCGCATGTACGCCCCTGTCCTCGCCCTCCTGCGCGACACAACCAACCCGCGGGGCTGACGCCGTGCCGGGGGCGGTCGCCGGCCCGGGTAGGGCACGACGTGTGCAGGTGCGGACAGACCGGTCATGGTGACCGGTCGGACGGGAAGTCGGCGCGGCGCTGGTAGATGACATGGCATCCCGAACTCCTTGACCATGAAGTTGCAGGGGAACCCCCATGGCAGCGCCGCAGATTTCGACGGTGCCCTCTCGCGGGCGGCTGAGCATGCCCGGACATGGTTGCGCGGACTCGACACAAGGACCGTCGGTCCGCGGGTGTCCGTCGATGCCGTCGCAGAGGAAGTGGGAGGGGCCCTCGCGCAGCAGGGAACCGACCCTGCGACGGTGACCGATCTGCTCGCTGCGGCGGCCGAACCCGGGCTGATGGCGATCGGATCGGGCAGGTTCTTCGGCTGGGTCGTTCTTCGGCTGGGTCATGGGCGGGACGCTGCCCGGTGCGCTCGCCGCCGACTGGCTGGTCAGCGCCTGGGACCAGAACGCCGGGCAGCGGCTGAGGACGCCCGCGGTGGCAGCTCTGGAGGAGGCCGCCGGGGCGTGGTTGCCCGACTTGCGCGGCCTTCCCGACACCGCAAGCGTCGGCTTCGTGACGGGGGCGACCATGGCCAACTTCACCGGCCTGGCCGCCGTGCGGCAGGCCGTCCTCGCCGGCACCGGCTGGGACGTCAGCACAGCCGGTCTGGCCGGTGCCCCACCGGTTCACGTCCTGGTCGGAGCCGAACGGCACGACACGATCGACCTCGCGCTGCGCTACCTCGGACTGGGGCAGCCCAGAGCCGTCCCGGCCCACGCGCAGGGCCGGATTCGCACCGACGCCCTGGCCGACGCGATCGCGCTCTCCCACGCTCGCGGCGCATGGGTCCATGTGGACGGCGCCTTCGGCCTGTGGGCCGCTGCCTGCCCGGACCTGCGCCACCTCGTCGCAAGGGTAGAAGCCGCGGACTCCTGGGCCACCGACGCGCACAAGACCTTGAACGTGCCGTACGACTGCGGTGTCGCCATCGTCGCCCACCCGGAGCCCCTGAGCTCCACCATGGGTATCCGGGCGAGCTACCTCATGTCCGACGCCGCCGGGCCGGCGGACCCTCAGGCCAAGGTTCCCGCACTCTCACGCCGTGCTCGCGGCGTCCCCGTCTGGGCCGCCCTGCGCTCACTCGGCCGCGAGGGAGTGGCCGATCTCGTCGCGCGACTCGCCCACGGCGCGTGGTCGATCGCCGAGCAGATCGCCGCGATCGACAACGCTCAAGTCCTCAACGACGTCGTCTACACCCACGTCAGCGTCGCGTTCGGCGACGACGAACGACCTCGCGAGGTCACGGCCCGGCTACTCGCCGACGGCACCGCGTGGATGTCCGGCTCACGGCGGAAGGGCCGCGACGTCCTTCGCGTCTCCGTCAGCAACTGGACGACGGACCAGGAAGACGGGCGTCGATCCGTCGAGGCCCTGCGCCACGCTTGGTCCGAGCGATAACCGGCGTTCCCTGGCGAGAACCAGGTCATCCGCCCCACTCAGCCCGGTCACCAAGACGGGAACGCCACCTGGGGCCCGAGCATCCACCGCGTACTGCAGTTGCCCCGCCCCTGCGACCCCCTTCACGCCCCTCGGCCGGCACAGCCACCACCGCTGACGCGCCATTTGGGAGATCCGCTGAGAGATGTGGGGTCACCTCCGAGGAGGCAGGAGCGCTGCTGATTGATACGGAAACTGAGACAGCACGGCGCGTCGCGAGCCTCGCGTCAGGGGCACACGTCCGCCGAGTTCGTCGGGTGCTGAGAACCAAAGGTCACTCATACCGCAATCCATACGCGCGGTCGTAGCCGGAGAGGTCGGCGAACCGAACGGTGTCCTGCGACGGGAAACCCCGGTCTGTTCCGACGTCAGGGGCCGGTCAGGCGGCACGTGGTGCGTGGCCGCAGAGCCTGGGGCCGAATACCGAGGGACTGGAGATCGGCGAGCGCGTGGTGAACTGCCGCCGGCGGCGCCACTCTTTCCAAGAGCGCTGTCACAGCCGGCGCATGCGAGACCTCGGCCTCGTCC
Organism: Streptomyces sp. NPDC050743; assembly: GCF_044456925.1. Classification (NCBI taxonomy): domain Bacteria; kingdom Bacillati; phylum Actinomycetota; class Actinomycetes; order Kitasatosporales; family Streptomycetaceae; genus Streptomyces; species Streptomyces sp. NPDC050743. The sequence continues at coordinate 27,303 of NZ_JBITGJ010000082.1, read as the reverse complement.
AGGGCGTTCGATCTACCTGCCGAACGCGATGATGCCGAGGGCATCGTGGACGAACTCCTCACCGCCATCGAGCGCATCGGCCAGATGTTCTCCGCGCTGTCAGCTGAAGTGGATGTCGCTGAGGTCGATCGAGACCATGACCTGATCGAGGACGGGGTAGCCATCGGCGTCGCGGCGGTAGGCCCGGCGTTTGGTGGGCAGCACGATGCCGTCCGCTTCCACGCAGTCGTAGACGTATTGGGCGGCGGCGAATCCGCCTGCCACATCGACGTGATAGTCGTGTCGGCGCAGCAGCAGGTCGGGGCCGAAGTAGAAGTCCTGGCGGGTGCTGTGGCTGGCGATCCCGGGTGGGAAGGTGGCGCGCAGTCCTCGCCAGAGTTCGTCTCCTTCCCGCCACGGCTCGATCTCGGTGACCGTGAAGCCGGACATGGCCAGCAGGAACGGTGTGGTGAGGTAGGTCCACAGGGCGTAGCCGTTGAAGTAGGCGCGGTCCAGCGGGTCCCAGGGGGTCTCCAGAGTGTGGCCGCTGAAGGATGACCGTGGGTCCTCGCGTTCGGCCACCACACGTCCGTCGAGCTTGTCGATGCTCACACGTCCGGGCGTGAAGTCGGTCTTCTGGTCGGGGGCGCCGAAGGGTCTGACCGAGGCGTGCTCCTCGTGAAGGAGGACGGTCATCTCGCGGGGCTCGGGATCCTGCGGCAGGCCTTTCACTGCGAAGAGATGACCGCCGCTGACAAGGGTGGCTCGCGCCTGAGTCAACTGGCTCCAGCGTGTGTATCCGCCGTGGGCTTCGATCGCCTCGGTGAGTAGTTCGTTCATGTAGGTCTCCTGAGGTGCAGCACCCGCGGACTCAAAACTGAGGATGATGACGCTCCCCCGCCCAAATCTACGGAGGGGAGGCTCATGCCAGGGGAATCGGTGGACCGTGATCAGCGAAGCGGCAGACGAGACTTGAACTGCGGCAATCGCCCGCGGCCGGCACCGACCGCCACCTCACATCAGGCCGTGACCAGACGGCTTCAACATGGTGGATCTTCATCGTGCCGAGACTGATCACGGGACGTCAGCGCAGTGCGACAGCGCCCGTGTGCACAGTGCGCATGGCCCGCTCGATGGTCTCCTCGTTTTCGCCGACCGGAGCCACGTAGCCGATGACGTCGCGCGCGGCGTCCTCTCCGAGCATGCGGGTGATCACCCAGGTGGCTAGATACTGGGACGCCAGGCAGCCCCCTGCCGTGGCGATGTTTCCCTCGGCGTGGAACGGCGCGTCCAACACGGTCACGTCGCAGGCTTCGACAAAGGGCCGACTCTTCATGTCGGTGCACGCCGGCATGCCGTCCAGCAGCCCCAGCCGGGCGAGCACCAGCGCGCCGGAGCATTGCGCACCGACGAGCTGTCGTGAAGGATCGAGCGACAGGCGGGAGATGAGCCGGTCGTCGGCGACCACGTCTCGTGTCTTCACGCCACTGCCGATCAGCACGACCTCGGCTTCGGTCACGAACTCCATCGGGCGCTGCCCTGTCACCTCTACACCGTTCATCGACGTGACCACCGGTGTCGGCGTCGTGATGAAGGCTTCCAAGCCATCCTTACGGCATCGGTTGATCAGCGCGGATGCGATGAAGCTGTCGAGCTCGTTGAACCCGTCGAAGGTGACCACGGCTACCTGCATGACATCTCCTTCAAGTACGGCCTTGGAGCAACGCTCCCACCCGGTGCGCCGTTCCGGGGCGAGAGCCAGGTCAGCGACTGACTCGTGTGGGGAAATCTCACCATGCGGCCGTGGTTCACCAGCGTGGTGCGCCGTCGGCGAGCTGGAGTTCGCCCCGGCCGAAGGAGAAGTTCTCGTTCGGGACCGGAATCAAGGCGATGAAGATGTCATCGGGTGAGACGCCGAGTGCTTCGACCACCAGTTTGTTGATGGCCGCCGCCACTGCCCGCTTGTCTTCCAGGGGTCGGTGGGCCCCGAGCTGAAGCGTGATGATCATGGCATCGCTGCTGCGCTGCATGCCCATGAACGTCGGGTCCAGGAAGAGTTCGTTCTCGCCGTGCTCACTGATCATGATGAACCGGTCGCCCTCGGGTATTCCGAGGGCCTGGACCAGTGACTGGTTCAGCGCACCGGCGAGAGCGCCCTTCTGTTCCGAGGAGAAGCGCTTGGCGGGGACGTGGGCGTTAAAGACGGGCATGAGCTGCTCCTCGGGATTGCGGTGTCGGCGTGGGAAGTGGGGGGATTGATCGGCTCCTGCCGCGGTGTGGGCGGAAAACGCGGGGAGAGTCTGCTCGCGCTCCGTGCACTGCCGAAGCGGAGCTGATCAGGCTTCCGGCCACCGGTCGAAGGAGATTCGTGGGTCAGCGCCGACCATCTAAGTCTTCATCTGGAACCCAGGTGACGTCAAGGCTGAGTTCCAAATAGGAACTCAAGAGGTACCCTGTTGTCATGGAGTGGCGAGAACTTGATCTCGGCAACTGCAGCGTCGCCGCAACACTGAGCCTGGTCGGCGAGCGATGGACCCTGCTCATCCTTCGCGAGGTCTTCGCGGGGTTGCATCGTTTCGACGAGATAGCCGAGCACCTCGGGATCTCCCGCAGGGCCCTCACCGAGCGCCTTCGGCAACTGGTCGACGCGGGCCTGCTGGAACGCCGGAGCTACCAGGAGGCCGGGCAGCGCTCGCGTCATGAGTACCACCTCACAGCGCGCGCCCACGATCTGCAATGGGTCCTGGCCGCGCTGCTGCAGTACGGCGACACACACCTCGGCGACCCTGCGGCCGCGCCGGTGGTGCTGCGCCATTCCGGCTGCGGCGGCCATGTCCACGTCGAGCTGCGCTGTTCTTGCGGCCACGAGGTTGCCGGCTCCGACGTGGAGCCGGTCCTGGGCCCCGGCGCCGTCCGGCTCCCCACCTGACGCAGTCAAGCTCAATCGCCGTCCGCCGCACTGCGCGGCGTCACGGAAGCTGATCGTTCCACCAGGACTGAATCCGGTTCCATGGGAGGTTTCCATGATCGAGCGCAACGATCTCCGGCTTCCCACCCGCAGGGGTCAAGGCCGCGAAGCGCGCGATCAATGACCTCACGCAGCCCCGCCCGGCGAACGTCCGCTTCGACTCCGCCACGTTCCTCGGCCTGGTTGCACTGCCCGAGAGCCATGAGCACCTGGACTACCTGGCGAATCGGGGTCTCCAGACGCCGGGTGACCTCGAACGCGACCTTGGCAAGGCTGTGGCGGACCTCCCCTGCTGACAGGCTGACAGCGCCAGCGGCTGCCCCGTTGCGGATCCGGGCGACTGCCCTGTGCCCAGGGCGGAGCGGCGCTCATGCCCGTGCTCCACGGCGTCGGCACCTCCTCACCCACGGATGCGCTGGGCGCGCTGACCGAGGTTCGCAGCCTCGCCGCTGACAAGCGTTCCTGCCACCGCGAACGTGTCGTCCCGCACGCCTATCACGACGGCCACCGAGCGCGGCGAGGCACTGTCTCTCCGATCACGTCCGGCGAGACAGTGCCTAGCCAGTTCTGAGGGTTGACCTTGCCCCTGGGGCAAGTCCCACAGTGGCGCTATGAACACCGGATCAACTCAGGAACGGCTCCTGTCCGAACAGCGTGCCTACTACAGTGCCCTTGCCCCGGACTACCTTGACCAGCTCCTCGATCTTCCCGGCGGCTCTGAGCTGGCTGAGGCGCTCGACGCGTTCCGGCCGGCGGGCAGTGTGCTGGAACTGGCCTGTGGTCCCGGCACCTGGACCCCTCAGCTGCTCCGCCACGCCAGCGACGTCACTGCCGTCGATGCGTCCCCGGAAATGCTCGCGATCGCCGCGAGCCGCGTCTCTGATGGTGCCCAAGTGAGATTCGTCGAGGCTGACCTGTTCGCCTGGGAACCTGACCGCCGTTATGACGTCGTCTTCATGGGGTGCTGGCTCTCGCACGTGCCAGCCAGGCGATTCGAGTCCTTCTGGTCTCTGGTGACCACTGCCCTCGCGCCGCAGGGCCGGGTGTTCTTCGTCGATGACCACTACCGAACGCCAGAGGAGCTCGTCGAGGGCCCGGCATCGTCCACCATCCAGCGGCGCACCCCTGATGGGACGGCCTACCGAATCGTGAAAGTTCCGTATGAGCCGGCAGGACTGGAAAGACAGCTTCGCGCGCTCGGCTGGGACATCACAGTTACGCCGACAGCCGGCCCGTTCTTCTGGGGCACCGGGAACCGGACTGGGGAGTCTTGATCACGATCGGAGTCAGATCATGACTGCGGCAGCGGTAACGGTGCCGAAGGCTTGCCCGCAATGATCCTTGAGCGTCGTCCCTGGGCTCTTCCGCCAACGAGGCTGTGCAGTTCCGGAGCGTGCGACTTTCCTCGGAGGTCCGGGAACGGTGGCGCATCGTCCCTCGCCAGCAGCAGTTTCCGTGCTGGTTCAGCCTCTTCCGGCCGCACGGTGTCGACGATCACGTAATTCCCCACCCCTGCGGTCACGTAATTCCCCAGGTCCTCGCCCCAGTCGGGTCTAGGTTGGCGAGTATGACCATGCGCGGGTGGAGCTATCGCTATGTCGGTCCGCCCGAGTTGAGGAGCCTCGTCCGACCGGACGGCGAGGGTCAGGGCATGCGGTCGCTGGCGGACTTCCACGAGTGGGTCTCGGCTCGGACGGTGGAGGAGTTGGCCGAGCCCTTCACCTTCGTTGTCGATCAGGCTGGGGTCCTGCGTCTTGCGCCGCGTCGCAGTGAGCACGTGGTGTGTGCTGGTGGAGAAGCGGTACTGGGCGCTGGCGAGATCAGCTTCCGCGAGGAGTCCGGGCGGTGGGCGGTCGGCGAGGTCAGTAATCAGTCGACCGGCTACTGCCCGGACGTCAGCTCATGGTCGGCCGTCGTCGAGGCCCTGGACCGGGCCGGGATCGTTCGCCCGTCCGGTTTCACGCACGAGGTGGTGTTCCGACGCTGCCTCTCCTGCCAGCAGCTCAACATTGTGCGCGAGGAGGACTTCGTCTGCGTCTTCTGTGACGAGGCCCTGCCGAGGGAGTGGAACGTCGACCAACCCGGACGCTAGGCGGTCGGCGGCTTGCCGGTCCGGTCCTTGGGCCGCTTGTTGGGCCGGTAGCTGGGGCCGTTCATGATCACCTGATGGCTGGCGTTGATCAGCCGGTCCAGCAGTGACTCGGCGACGACCGGGTTCGGGAAGAGGGGATACCAGTCGCTGGGCGCCCGGTTGCTGGTGATGATCAGAGAGCGTCCTTGCCGCTCGGAGACGAGTTCGTAGAGGTCATCGGCCTGGGGTGCGGTCAGCTGGCGCATGGCGAAGTCGTCGAGGATGAGCAGGTCGGGGCGGATGAGTTCGCGCATGCGCTTGTCCCAGGTGCGGTCCGCGTGACCGCCGGCGAGCTCGGCGAGGATGCGGCTGGTCTTGCTGAAGCGGACGTTGGCGCCCTGGCGGACGGCTTGGTGGCCGAGGGCCTGGGCGACGTGTGTCTTCCCGACGCCGACGGGTCCGAACAAGATGACGGACTCGCCGGAGTGGAGCCAGCGCAGGGCCGCGAGGTCGCGGATCTGGGCGGCGGGCAGCTTCGGGGAGGCGGTGAAGTCGAAGCCCTCCAGGGTGGCCTGCTGCTCGAACTTCGCTCTGCGCAGGCGCCGTTCGAGCGCGAGGGACTCGCGGCGGGTGATCTCGTCCTGGCAGAGGACCTGGAGGAAGTCGAGGTGCCCGAGCTCGCCCTTTTGGGCCTGGGTGAGACGGGCGTCGAGGGTTTCCAGCATGCCGGACAGCCGCAGTGTCTTCAGCGACTCGCGCAGGGCGGTGGTCATCACGCTCACCGGCCGGCCTCCTCGGCGCCGGCGTCGGCGTGACCCTCGTCGTCGTGGACCTCGCCGGGGATCTGCAGGGGGATGGTGGCGGCGAACAGGCCCTCGGGGCCGTGCAGGAAGGCCGCGGCTCCGGCGTCGCCGGTCTCCGGTTCCGGGTCGGTCTCGGTGCCGGCGACCAGGATGCCCTTGACGGTCCGGTAGGACGGGTCACCAACCGCGACCGCCTTCGCGCAGGCGGCTTCGAGTCTGGCGTCGCCGTACTTCTTGCGCAGTCCGAGTACTCCCTGGGCGGCCCGGAGCCGGTAGAGGGCGTTGACCTCCAGCAGTTGGTCGATCACCTGTCGGCAGGCGTCCCCGACCTGCGAGGCTTGGCCGCGGCACCAGATCGGCGTGCGCATCTGGAAGGCGATCTTCTCGGGCGGGTAGTCGTTTTTGTCGGTGCGTTTGCCCTGCTCAAGTGCCGTGTGCGTCTTGACCAGCTCGCCCTCGTGGAAGACCTGCACCATCGTGGCGGTGGAGCGGACATCGACCCGGCGGCCGATCAGCTTCCAGGGCACCGAGTAGAGCGTGCGGCCGACCTTGATGTGGATGTCCGGGCCGACGGTGGCCTGTGACCATCTGGCCAGCACGAACGGCTCCTCGGGCAGCGGCAGCAGGGCCATGGCCTCCACCGCGTCGAAGACGGACAGCGGCTTGGCGCCGCCCAGCGGGCGGCACTGGCGCTGACCTGCGACGTTCGTGGCCCAGAGCAGGGCCTCGGCCTGCATGTGCTCCAGCGAGGTGAACGTCCGACCGCTCCAGAACGAGTCGCGAACATAGGGCATGGGCCGCTCGACCCGCGGCTTGTCCTTCGGCTTCGATGCGCGGGCCGGGTCCACCAACGTGCCGTAGTAGGTGGCGAGTTCGGCATAGGAGCGGTTGATCTTCGGGTCGTAGAGGTCCGGCTTGTCGACCCCGGTCTTGAGGTTGTCCGGCACCAGGCGGTGCGGGACGCCGCCGAAGAAGCGGAAGGCTTCTGCGTGCGCGAGGGTCCAGGCGTGCTGGTCCATGTGCGTCACCGGGCGGACGAACATGTGCCGCGAGGCGGGCAGCACCATCACGAACGCCCAGATCCGGTGGCGTTTCCCGGTCGTGGGGTTGATCCACTGCCCCAGGAAGCCGTAGTCGATCTGGGCCTCCGAGCCCGGCTCGACGTCGTCCCGCAGCACCGTGACCTTCGAGCGGGCCGCCTCGTCGGGCAGGTTCTCGTGGACCCAGCGGCGGAACGTCGTCAGTGACACCTTCAACTTGCCCTCGTCGCGAAGGCGTTGGTGGATCGTGGTGACCGTGGTCGTCTTCAGTAGTTCCTTGACGTAGTCGCGGTGCGGCTCGATCTCGCCCCACCTGACCTGGTTCAGCTTCCGGCTCGTGAGCTCGGGGAACCAGCTCTTGAGCAGCTTGGCCCAGTCCGTCTCGCTCATGGGCGGCCCGCCCGGGGTGATCCCCGCCTTTTCCGCCGGTGCCAGGTACTTCCTGATCGTCTTGCGGTCCACCCCCAGCGAGGCGGACACCTGGCTCTTGGACCGGCCCGCGTACCAGTGCACGTAGATCTCGACGATGTCGACCACGGTGAATGTTCTCCTTGCCATCCGGTGCGTCCGTCGGCCTCTCGGCTCGCGGATCGAGGGCCCGCGACGCTCCGAGAGGTCCAGGTCCTCAACCCGGGCACCGGCATGCCCATGGGGAACTCGCCCGATTCGCAAGGATGGACTAATCAGTGATCAAACCACTCGAAACAGGGAATATCGCACCAGTTCGAGCATGGTCGACGGCACCATCGATGGTCGGCGCCCCGGTGGGGAATCGTGACCGCGCGGGTGGGGAATTACGTGGCGCTGATCATGCAGGTCGTGGGGAATTACGTGACCGCCGACACACATAGAAGATTCCGGCCGGCGCCACCCGATCCGGCACCGAGCCGACCGGCATATGGGTACCTGCGCTTGGGCGGCTGCGGCACAAGCGGGGCTGTGCGTTCCCAAAGGTAATGGGGAGCAAGCTCATCGGACACCCCGCGGACTCTGCTTGACGAGGCCACCGACAGCTACCCGACACGCCGGTCTCAAGCTGAAGCCCTGACTTCGGCAACGCTGAACCACCCAGGCCGCACCTCGACCAACAGGGGCTTCAGTGACTCCACCGCGGCCCGCAGATCATGCTCGGTGAGCTCAAAGGGCTCAGGCAAACTCCGCCCATAAAGGCGCAGCCGCCAGAGGTCGAAGATCTCGGCCCCGTCGGCCGCAAAGTCCACATCGATCTCAGAGCCGCCCGGGCTGATGAAGAGGCAGCCTGCTCCGTGGACTCTGTAGAAGTAGGTTCCGGCTTCTCCGCTCCGGCTGATCCGGTGCGAACGGACCAGGCCGAGCACGTCCGCAAGCCGCTCGAGCGAGGGAAACGCCGCCCGCATGGCCTCACCAGCCAAGCTGAGATCATCGATGTAGCCAATCACCAGGTCACGCGCTGTGGTCACGTGCCCCTCTCACACTGCACCATTCCCCGGGCGTCCGTGTACGAGGCAATTGTTCCACGTGGGCTTCCGACGTCTCCGCTGGCGGCATTCTGACACGATCAGTTATACGACCGCCTGACCGCGCGCGGGGACGAAGTGTTCGACCTCACGGAGGCGTTGCTGTGTGCAGACGGGCCGGTGAGGGTGCCGGTGGACCTGATGCTGGTGGGCGAGCACCAACGCGGGCACGGCGCGAGCGGATCTGCCACAGGTTTGCCGCCTGCCTCGTCGAGGAGACGTTCCAGGCCAGCAAGGGCCTGTCCGGCGAGGGGATGTCTTCACGTCTCTGCGCGGCGGAACTTACGGTTTGTGGGTTACCCAGAGCAGTTCCGCCGGCCAGCGGTGTGCCCAGTCGGGTGGGTCGGTTTCGTTGTAGCCGTTGGGTGTTCCGAGTTCGGGCCGCGGCTCGATGAGGTCGTCGATGACGAGACCCGCGCCGCGCAGGACCTTGACCCAGTCGCCGTAGGTGAGCTGATAGCTGGTCGCGCCCTGGCCTTCGGCGATGGTGTCCAGCCCGAAGTAGTCCTGCTGCAGCGTCGTGGTCACGCGGCTGGCGGCTTCGTCGTAGCAGGCTTCGAACCATGGGCTGGCGACGTTGAACACCAGGCGCCCACCGCGGCGCAGGATGCGTGCGGCCTGCGGGACGGCCAGGTGCGGGGGTGCCCAGCTGAGCCCGCCGTAGTCACAGAACACCAGGTCGAAGCTGTCGGCGGCGAACGGGAGGTGTTCGGCGGCGCCTTGCACCAGCGGGTAGCGGGCCGCTCCCATCGCGCGAGCTGCCGAGGCGAGCTGGGCTTCGGACAGGTCGAGCCCGACCACGGTGGCGCCCTCAGCGGCGAGCGCCTTGGACCACTGGCCGGCGCCGCAGCCGAGTTCGAGGACGCGCTTGCCGGTGACGTCGCCCAGGGCGTGCAGGTGCGCGTCGGGAATGGAGTACATGCCCCACAGCCGGGGTGTGGCGCCGATTTGCGGGTCGTGCTCCTGCTGGTAGGCGCTGCTGATCCGGTTCCAGAGCCGCCGGTTGGCGGGGATGCTGTCCACGTGCCGACTCCAGCACTGCCTGCCGGGGGCGGTCAACACGATTAGGGCACTGACCGGCCCTCGCCTCGGTCCGGCCCTGGCTCGGCCCATGATCCGCCGGACGAGCCCTAGGCTGGCGCCGTGGCCAATGAGCTCGTTCACGAGGGAAGCGCCTTCCTCAACTTTCGACACCACTTCCCGGATCCGGAGGAGCACGGGTTTCGGTGGGTCGACGTCAAGCAGCTCCGCTTCTGTGCGGGGTCCATCGACGATAGAGAGCTGCTTGCCGCACTGATTGGGCATGAGCAGTTCCGGGACGACTATGCAGGTGGTGGAGTGCTGCCGGAGGGGCGCCGGCATGGTCCATATTGGCTGCGGTTGATCACTCCCGACGTCTACGAGCCCATCAGCCAGGAGAAGGCCGCGCAGATCCTGCGGGAGTGGGTGGATCCGCTCTGGGACGTGCCCTCGGAGCTGGAGGAAGATCTGCGGCGGGAGGTGCTAGACCGCTTGGCGGCAAGCCGATGGCATCTACTATCTCGGCGAGCTCGGGGATGAGGCGATTCATGACTGGGGACGTGTACACGACTACTTCCACGAGTTCGTGCTGATCGACCGTTCCGCTGGGCAGATCACCCTCGTCGTCGCAGCCGACGACTGAGCCGACCACTGGGACACCCGCTGCGATGGCCGAGATCAGTAGCGGAGCAACAACCGAAGCGCGGCAAGAGTGACCGTGACCTCGAAGACGTAGGCCCGCTTGTCGTAGCAAGTCGCCACGGCTCTAGAGGCCTTGCGCGCGCGTTGAAGCAATGCTCGGCTTCGTTCCTCATTTTGTAGGCAGTGCTGTCAATGCCGGTTGGCCGGTGGTGTGATCGATCGGGCGTCGCCGCAGGTAGCGGCGGTTCCGGCAGAGCTGTATGCGTTAGAACTGCCATCAAAATGGATGGCGGATGCGCCCCTGACGGGATGAAGATCCTCCGGTACTCGCCGATGAAGGGGTAGCTATGGGCGACATCGTCCCGAGGCAGCTCATCTCCCTTGCCGATGACGAGGGAAACAGCGTCACTGTCAACGTTTTGGGACCTAGCCCCAGGTGGGCAGCCGGGCTCGATGCTGAAATCGTCGTCACGACGCCCTTCGTATCCGGTCGCTGTTACCTGGGGTTGTCCGCTTACAGGTTGGAACGCTGGTCCGACGCGCTGCTCAGGCTCGACGCGGGCGAGGACGTCGCCTGGCTGGAGATGAGCAGGGGGGCGTCCATTTCGATTCAACTCAGAGGCGAGCATAACTGCCCAGAGGTGATCGTAGAGGACGAAACGGGATCGATGGTCACCGTGCGCGTGCCGATCGCCTTGCCAGACGACTGGATTGCCGACCACCGACAGCGTCTGCTCCAGGTCACGAATCACTGGGTTCCGATGCTGTCATCGTAGGGAGACAAGCCGTCGCCAGCAGATGAGCGCGCATCCGAGGACAAGGAATGCGGAAGTGGGCGAACGCTCGCCTCACGACCCAGCTCGGGTGCTGAGTTCGGAGCCGTGCCCGGTGCCCCTGCGGGCGATCAGCGGCTTCACGCCGAGTGCGCGCGGACGAGGCGGCAGTACTTGTCGGGGTCGGAGCCTCGATCACCAGGCACGCTGTCCGGGCGGCACCTCGGCCGGCCACGCTTGCCGCGCTCGGGCGAAACTGCCCGGTCCCTGCCTGTCCTCTCGTCCGAAACTCCGTTCAGCACAAGGTCAGGCCACGCATGGCGAAACGCAGCTCCTCGAACAGGTCGCGCAGCTCGCTCGGCATACAAGGCGACACGACCGCGCCCACCTCCAGCAGGAGCCGGACGCTGCGCCGGAACTCCCTGTCGCCGGTGGCCTCGTCCAGCATCCTCGCCACCTCGATCAACGGAACGGCGATGGAGACCTCGACCTCGTCCGGGAGGCTGTCGAGGTAGACGTCGTCCTCGGTGAGCACGAGATCCACGATGCGGCCGGCGGCTTCCCTGACGGGCTGTGAACCGGTCTCGGACGGCACGGTCACCCCATGTCAGTCGGTGAGTCTTTTTCCAATCTACCGAAATCGATCGTCAGTTGGCATGACAACACGGTGAGGCTCCTAGTAGGTGGGCTTTCGACCAAGAAGGGCGCTTGTGTACCGCTCGGGCGTCGGCGTGCCCAGATCTGCGTGCGGTTCCTGGCAGACTGACTCCGGCAACGCCGCTGCGTGATCGGCACCTGTTGGCGACGCCTGAGCGCCAGCCGCCAGGCTCTCCTCACACTCGCCCAACCTGCGCAACGGGCAGACCTATGCCCACCCGCCTACCGCTACGTCACCAAGGCATCCCCGACCGGCACCGCACCCTTGAGGGCAGGTGCTCGACCACGAAGCTGCGCGACGAGCGTCCAGCAGTTCTTGCGCAGCAGGTCCGACAGCAGTCCGGGCACGAACGCTCGTGCCCGGCCCCGGGGTTCCACCCGGGCGAACCGTCCCGCGGTCCGGCCCATCAGGGCCTCGAACGCTTTCTGCCAGCGAGCAGGATCTGATCTACGCTGCGACCTGCGGCCACCCCCTGATCTTCTGTCTTCACACGCCATGATCACCGGTGGCCGTACACGTTCCGGAACCAGCCCCGACAAGCAAGATCAAGATCTGGGCCCGAGCATCAACTCTGGAGTTGAAACGACTGATGGACATGTCCTCCCGAGAGATCCGCATGCCTCTCAGCGAGGTCGTCGCGGTGCTGCAGGACCTGAACGAGTTCGTCGTTTCCCTCGACCGACTCGGATCCCGCCAGGCATCCGGAACCGCAGACGAGTACACCGTCGGCAGATTCATCGCCGACTGGGATGTCGCTCGGAAATTGGCCCGCGCCCGACGTGTCATCAGCGTCGCACTGGATGCACAACTGAGCGAGGAAGACAACGCCGAGATCGACGCCCTGTGCGATCAGGGCCGCTTCTACGGCACGCACAGCGCCATAAGCCCCTCCAGTGACCAGTCCAGCTGAGACAGCAAGCGCATCGGACCGGACCCATCGAGGCCGGGATCAGTTCGGTACGGGACCTGTTACCGACCAGCAAGATCACTATCTCTGGGTTCCTGGGGGCAGCAAGTATGGGGCGCGGATGCCGAGGATGCCGAAGACCTCGTCCTTCGCCGGACCCCGCAGCTCTGCCATGAAGGCGGGGTCCACCCGGCCGACCCTGGCCCAGATCCCGCCGAGGGACTCCGCACACTGCTGGGCCAGCACGCTGGTGAAGTCCTCAGCGCGAATGATCCGGATCAGGCACGATTCGACGAGCGGGCCGGAGAAGTCCTCCAGGTCCATCGCAGCGTCGTCCTTCTCGTCCTCGCGCGCCGCCGGATCGTCGAGGATTCCGACGAGCAGAACCGCCCGCTCCTCGGGCGAGATCTCCGCCCGGCTCACCGCCGCATCCTCAGGTGAGGTCACCGCCCGGCTCTCCAGCGAGGTCTCATCCACGGCGCGGGGCCGTCCTCTTCCGAACAACCCCTCCAGCCAAGTCCTCATCCGCACCAGATCCTCGATATCGTCCACAACGCCCTCGCCGATGCCGATGGCGACGACGCCACCTCCCGAGATCCTGTCGATCACGGGCCTGACAGACCCGAGGTCCGGCCCGGACCCGATACCGTAACCCGCGCCCGCCAGGCTGACACCTTCGTGGATGGCCGCCTGGGGCCGATCGGTGCGGCCGCCACATCGTAGACGTCGTGGCGACGGCCGCAGCGATCAGCGGTCTGCGGCCGACCCCTGGCGGTCGACTTTGCGAGGTCGATGGCTCGGCGCGGCGCCCACGGCCCGTCCAAGGGATGTACTCCCTCGTAGCCCCAGCCATTGAATGAATGACTTGTGCAGGTTTCTATAGATTGGTCCCGTATACCCAATGCTGGCATCGAGGGCGCGATGAGGTCACATCGGCGAGAAGTTGCCGGAAGGCGGCAGAGTTCAGCTCATTTATGATGCCGGAAGCGGCCGCTTACGTCAGTTGACCAGGTACATACAATTGTTCGTGCAGTTTTCGCCAAGCACATCCGGGCCCGCCGATCGTGGGCACGGTCTACGGCGGTTGTGGGGGGATTACGTGTTACGGAGTAGCGCCGTGGTGTTGAGTCTGGTCGTCGGTGTGACCGTGCTTGTCCGCCGGGAGCTACGGCGGATGGCACTCAATCCCTAAGTACGCCGAGCCGAGACGGCAGCTGCCTGGCGACTCGCGATGCGCGCCGCCCAGCCCATACCCCTCACCATTTCGCTGACGTTGAAGGGCCGCAAGCACCATGCGGGATCGTGAATCCCGGCGATAGGAAATCATGTCATGCTTCGTTCCAAGAGGAGCCGCGATCATGTCTGCGCACCTGACCACAGGTGACTGGTCGCTCGTCGCTGCCGGCGTCACCGTGGCCTACATGTCCTCGATGTACTGGTGCATGCCAACACCGAAGGCGAAGCGGCGCATGGTTGTCGCCCCGCTGGCCGGCTGGATATTCCTGTTGCCCAACGCCACCATAAAGGGCTATTCCGTCTCGCACACACTGTATATCTACAGTTGCATCCTGGTGATGTTCATCATCATGCTGGTGCCGGTCGCGAAACGGGTCGCCTCCGACATTGCGGAACAGGAGGAGAAGCCTTGGGACAAGGTGCCTCTCAATACTTTTTCCCTGTACTGGATGCTTGGGTCGGCGACGGGCTGCATAGCGGGAGGGGTCTGCCTCTGGCCGTTCCTTGCATAGCGGACACATAGGCGAGGCACCCGCGGCTTGGGGCGTGTGCAGCCGGGCGATGCCGAGCATAGCCCGGTGAACGCCCTTTCCTTTGAGCCGGCAGTCGCTCGGAATGACCGGGGCCGACCCGGCAGGCCCGGTCGGCACGGTCTCCGTGAACGGCCGGCAGCCATCGCGACTGCCCGGCAGCGGGAGGCCGATCGCCACGATCAGGCGACTCTTGTGGCGTCGATGACGACCTGCAGTTACGTCGAGTACTTGATAGTTCTTGCTGGACGCCGCAATTGCGGGGAGGGGCAGGGATGCCGTCGACGATGTAGACGGCATCCTACGCGGCCGGCGGGCGGGTGAGACGGCCGGCAGGGCCGCGGCCTGAGAGAACCTGGCGGACCTCAACCCGTCACAGAATTAGCCGTCGTAGGGGTTGCCGCCGAGCCAGGTGTTGCCGTCGATCAGTTCGCGCACCGCGTCCAAGTGGCCGCTGTGGCAGGCGACTTCGGTGAGCACGTGGATCAGGATGTGCCGCACGTCAGGCAGCCGCCAGGTCGGCCAGATCTCCACGGGCCAGGCGGCCGGCTTCTGTTCGGGCGCGGCAGTGGCGAGCACGGTGTCCGCGCGCGCGATGGCCGCCCGGTAGTCGGTGAAGACCTCCTCGGCGCTCATCCCCTCGGGTACGTACCAGTGCGCCTCCGCGTCCGCCGTGAGCTGTCCGGCCACATCCGGCTCGCCCGCGATCACCCCGGGGAACCAGAAGCGTTCGACGTCCAGGGTGAGGTGGCGCAGCAATGCAAGGCAGCTCCAGCCACTGGGCAGCACCGGCCGCCGCAGATCCTCCTCCGAGAGCCCTTCGAGGATCCCGAGGACGTGCTCGCGCTGGCGGTCCAGGGCGCCCTTGAGGGCGCCGAGTTCGGCGTTCACCGGGCGGAGCACAGATCGGCGAGGCGTTCCAGGGTGCTCGCCATCTGCGTCTGCCACCAGGCGCGCCCGCTGTCCACCTCCGCGCGTTTGTCGTCCGGCATGCGCGAACCGTCGAAGATCTCGGTCACCACCGTCGCCCCGGCCGCGTCCGGGAGCAGCTCGAAGATCCACCGGTGGCCCCACGCGGCTCTGGGATCGGTGGCGTCCGGGTGCCCGCGACCGGGCCTCGGCTCCCAGCCGATGCGGCGGTCCGTTTCGTACGCGACGACGTGGTTGTTCATCTCGTAATCGCCGTAGCGCTCGTAGTGCATCCGCATCACGAAGACGTCCCCGACGCCCGAGACGGCGGCTTTGAAGTCGCCACCGCGCAGCATCCCGGAGCCGTCGAGGTCCGGGTGCCGTCCGGGGTCGGCCAGGATCCGGAAGATGTCCTCCGCCGGGGCCGTGATGCGCCGGGACACCGCCACCACGGCCGCGCCTGTCGTACTCGTCATCCGCGCGCCTCCGTCAACCAGAGCATGAGCCTGACTTGACTCCTGCTTGGACGTTACACGGCGGGTACGACAACGCCCGGCCCGAGCACCTACCAGCCTCGCCCTACGCGTACCTCCACCGAACCAGTTCTGCCGCCGGCACCACATGCCGTCGGATGCCCGGCGATCTCCTGCGAGCAGTACTCGCGCGCCGGCGTGCGGCCACCTCCGCCGTCGGCCGCCGCACGCCGGTCAGCGGCCGGTTGGTGCGCCTCGCGATCGGCGAGTCCTCGGAGCCGATCAGCGCCACGCCGTCCGGCAGCCGCCGAGCCGGGGGGCTACATGGTCCGGTCGTAACTTCAGTGTGCTTCCGAAGCAGGTGACAGCTTCTGGGATGTGTTTCGTGACGGTGTCGATTTCGCCGGTGGTCGTTCGTGTAGGGGGTGACAGGGCCGCAGCAGGGCGGCCCGCGGAATGAAGGGAGCAGGTCGGTGCGTGCGATCACGGCCAGGATGTTCGTCACTCTCGATGGAGTGGTTCAGGGGCTCGGCCGCCCGGACGAGGACACCAGCGGCGGCTTCGTCCACGGGGGCTGGGGCCCGCAGTACAACGACGAGGTGATGGGCCGCGAGCTGGCCAAGGGGATGGCCAAACCCGGAGATATGCTGTTCGGCCGCCGGACCTGGGAGGACTTCGTCACCGCCTGGGGGCGCGCGACCGACGGCAATCCTTTCACCACGCACATGAACGCGGCGACCAAGTACGTCGCGTCCAGGACGTTGGAAAACGCGGACGCCTGGCAGAACTCGATCCTGCTGCGCGGCGATGCCGCCGAGGAGGTGGTCAAGCTCAAAGCCCAGCCGGGCAACGACCTATCCATCAACGGCAGCGCCTCGCTGGTCCGCAGCCTGCACGCCGCAGCGCTGATCGACCATTACACCCTGCTGATCCACCCACTGGCCCTGGGCAGCGGAAAGCGGCTGTTCGACGGCCCCGCGCCACTCACCGAGTTCGAGCTCACCGGGAGCGTCACCACCCCCAAGGGTGTGATCATCGCCCACTACACCCGCCGATGAGAGAGACCGCGTCCATCAACTCCAGGGCGCGTACTTAATGTGCTGGTCACAGCCATTCGATGATGGCCGTTACGAGGACGGGCGCCTCGTAGCGGACCCACCACCTGTCGCATCTCGCGGCCACCGCTCAATGTCACTTGAGGCGATGCTGAGGTGAGTCCGTTATGGCACGAACGTCATCAGGCTCGGCTCGCGGCTCAGCCGTGGCGGCGGGCTGTTGGAGGTGGTGCGAAGCACAGGGTCGCCTTCGTCGACCGAATGCCGGCCGCGCTGGTGAAACTGCACCATGGCACCAAGCATGACGTCCTGGCCTCCTGGTTCGGTGTGGACCGGCTCCCTATCGGCGAGGTGCGGCGCCCGCTGGCGCAGCGCCGTTTCACCGTCGTGCCAGGCATCCGGCTGCGCACTCTCGCCGAGGTGATCGAGCTTCTGGGCGTCGACGGTCAGACCGGGGTCATCGACGGCACGAGGATCCGTGTGCGGCGGCTGACCACAGGCGGACGGGTGATGACACCGCCACATCGCAAGCTTCAAGAAGAACGCTCCCGCGCGGCACGAGGAACTGCACGATCAGCAGCGCAGGGCACACTCCTCATGGCACATCCGTGTCGAGCACAACATCGCGCCCTGAAGAAACGGCGGGCTCTCGCCTGCCACCATGGCTGCCGCGAGCACATGAGCGACATTGGAGCCTCGCCATCTTGAAGTCGCAGGTCATCGGGGTGGCATGACGTCGTATCCGGTTGCTCGTGCTGGTCGTGGGCGGCAGTCTGTGTCCTTGATCGTCAGGCAGTGCTCAAGGCCGGTCTGTTCGTTTCCAGGTCGCGGAGGCGTACGGATTCGTAGGCTCGCGGGATGACGGAGATCAACGAGGTCGCCGAACGCGTCGCAGCCCGCCCCGGGCGGAGCTCGATGAGGAGGAGAAGCTCATGCCCGAACGGCTCGATGCGGTCCGGGCTACCGTCTCCGTCACGCACCGTTCGTCGCATGAGAACAGGGAGACTTGTGAGCATATCTGAGGCTTCGTCAACGTCCTCGAAGGACCCGTCCGGGGACCTTAAGCGCCTACTGGTCAGGGCCGATGATCTGGCCCCGGCTGGCCTGGACGATTTCACCGAGTTGGCCTCGCCTTCGTCCGACGAAGACCCACCGCCGATGACCGGCCCGACCCCGGAAAGCACGGCCTTGCTGAACCGGACGTTCACCGACAAGGCCGCGAGAGAGGTCAGGACGTCCTTCGCGAACGCCGACTCCTCGATCGTCATCGATGAGGGGGTTTCGGAGCGGGTGGCGGGCGCCGCCGTGAGCTGGATGGCCGATATGCGACAGGTGTACGTCCAGTGCGCCGCGTGGACCATCAGCATCGGCGATCAGGAGATAACTGTTGAGGTGGTGGAACCGGCCGATGATCCGAACAAGCCTCTCGAGGTGGAGCGGAGGTTCGGCGACGAGGCGCTGATGCGCACGATGCTCGCCGGTCCAGTCGGGCAGCAGGCCCAGATCACCACGCTCCTGGTTCGCGACGGTGACAGGGTCCTGGAACTGACGTTCCGTAGCTTGGCGGCCGACGCAGACAGCCCTGAGATGACCCGGTTGAACACCGCGATGTCGAAGTTCCTGGAGCTGGCTCCAGCAAAGTTCCTCGGTCTGCCGGTCGGCTAGAGATCCCCCAACTGACGCGCGCACAACATGACGGAAAGGCCCCGGCCAGGAGCATCATTGGAATCCGCCTCGTGCCCTGGTCGGGGCCTTGTGGTATGGCGTTGTGCTTGTGCAGGCACGCCGGTGACGGCGCGAACCGCCCGCTATCAAGGCGACCCCACAAGCCTCGCCGTCTTGAAGTCGCAGGTCATCGGGGTGGCGTGATCTCGTGTCGATGCCCGTGCAGGTCGCGGGGCCGCAGTCTGCCCTCTTGATCATCCGTCAGTGTGAGAGCTCGAGGCTCGCGAGGACCAGCAGGGCGCGTAGGAGGTCGGTGGCGCGGGCGGGGTCGGTGCGCAGTTTGGTGAGGATGCGCCAGGTTTTCAGGTGGGGGAAGCCGTGCTCGACGGGGGCGCGTTACGGCGGCCAAAGCACGGTTGGCCTCGTTCTCGCCGGGAGTGAGTTTGCGGGTGCGGGTGGCCTTGTAGCCGGTGATGGTCGCCGGATCGTCGCGGTCGTCGGCGAGGCCGAGGAAGCCGAGGTCGGCCAGGGCGCTGAGGCCGACGGCGCGTAGCTGGGTGAAAATGTGGTCGCGGCGGGCGGCGGTGATGTCGTGGGTGCGGCCGGGGCGGGTCGCGGAGATCCGAGATGAGGCGGCCCGCCTCGTCGGTGAGGGCGAGGACGTGCAGGCCGTGACGGCGGTGTCTGCCGGAGTAGTTGGGTCGGTTCGCGGCGCCGATGCGGCGGATGGTGGGGATGAGGGTGCCGTCGATGAGGACGACCTCGCCGCCCCGTTTCGCGATCTTCCGCAGAGCGCGGTCCATTTGGGGTGCGCGAGCGGCGAGCAGGGACATCAGCTCATCGCCAGCGGCGCACGGTGGTGACGCCGACCTGGTTGCCGCCGGCCATGTCGGCGATGCGCTGGTCGTGGCGGAGCTCAGCGAGCACGATGACGACGATCCGTCCGGGCGGCAGAGCCCGCCAGCGTGAGCCGATCTTCTTCAGGTGGCGGCTTAGCAGATCGGCAGTACTCGCTGGTTCTTTGCGACACCGGCAGACGGCACTGGTGAACAGGGAAGCCGGTGTCCCCCGGCGGCTTCGTTGATCCTCTTCATGCACACGTCGAGCCAACGGCCGCCGGGGGGCATGCGGTTACGGACGCGGCCCTTGTTCCTATGGTGTGATCTGGACGCGTCCGTCAGGCAGTTTGCACAGCCAGCCCCGCCCGGCGAGCTTGCTCAACTTGCCGCGCAGCGGCTCCAGCCGGCCCTTCACCTCGACCTCGAGGCCCAGCTCGACGCCGAGGTCCTTGACCCGGACGGGGCCACCGGCAGCGCGCACGATCTTCATGAGCCGCTGGTAGTCCGGTGGCAGGACGCCCTCCGCCGCGCCCGGCTCCCGTTCTATTCGCGGATGCCCGCGGCTTCGATCGCCCGTCGCCGGGTCGCCCGTGCGGTCGCCCCGGACGCGGTGACGACGGTGAAGAGGGCGCAAAGCGCGACGGTCCCCAGGATCTGTGCCCACGGGATCACCGTCGGCGCGCCGGTCACGAGTTTGCTCAGCGAGATGTGCTGGGTCGCCGCGGCGAGTCCGGTCGCCACGGCGGCGAGCACGGTGCCGACGACCACCGTCACGGCGGCCTCGGCGGCGGCGACCTTCACGATCTGGCTGCGCACCGTGCCGGCCAGCCCGAGAAGGGCGAACTCCCGCAGCCGCCCTGCCATCGCCATGATCAGCGTGTTGGCGACCGCGATCAGCGCGTAGGCCAGCGCGATCCCCAGGATGACCACCGCGGCGTTGTTCGTCTGCTCGGCGGCGTGCGCGCGCTGGACCTCGAGGTAGGCGCCGTAGGTCAGGACGTGCGCGCCGGAGCCGGCCAGCGCCTGGTTCACCGCGGCCGTCTGCCGCTCGTCGAGCGGCCGGCCCGGGCCCGCCGTCGAATCGAGATACACCTGGCTCGGCATCACCGCGCCGGTCAGTGACGCGGACACATAGGTGTCGTCGCCGCGCAGACCGCGCGCGGCCACCGCCGCGATGACGCTTCGGACCTTCTCGCCGGTAGGCAGCAACGCGACCACGTGGTCCCCGGCCGACAGGCTGTCGGCCTGGGCCGCATGCTCGTCGATGACCAGGAAGTTGTCCGGCGGCGAGGCGAGCGACCCGGAGAGCACGGGCGGCGTGATGGTGGCGCCCAGCGCTGCCGCGGGCACCGCGTTGGTGGTGAGCGAGTCGATCTGTTCGCCCTGGGCAGTGCCGATCCGCACGTTCATCGAGGTGACCGGGGTGACCCGTATCCCCGGCACGGCCGTCAGCCGCCGCAGCGTGCGGGCGTCGATCCCGGAACCGCCGGGCACGACGACGTCGGCCGTCTTGATCTCCTTGCTGCCGGCGGACGAGGACCGCGGCGTCACCGGACTTCTGGATCGTCAGCAGGGCGCCGACCAGCCCGACGGCCACCACGATCGGCGCCACCATGGCGGCCGTACGCCGCCGGGAGGTGAGGATGTTCTCGCGCACCAGCAGCGGGCCGGCCTTGGCCGAGCCGCGCAGCGGGCCGGTCAGCAGCCGGGTGACCGGTCGCAGCAGGATCGGTGCCAGCAGGGTGACCGCACCGACGTAGAGGACCGGCACCGCCTCGTACTTGCGGGCAGTGGCGGCCAGATACGGCTCGGTCCGAGAGATCACGATCCCCGCGACGACCGCGCCGATCAGCATCCCGGTCCCGAGCAGCCAGCGGACCGGCGTCATTCCGCGACGCTCCACCACGCTCTCGCGCAGCACCTCGATCGGCCGGATCAGCGAGACCCGGACGAGGGTGGCGGCCGAGCCGGCCAGCGCCGCGACCACGCCGACGACGAAGGAGATCAGCAGCGGCAGCGGGTTGAAGGGGATGGTGAACCAGGACGGGGCCACGTCGTGGTCGAGCATCCAGGAGCACAGCGGCACGGTGCACAGCGGGGCGAGGACGCAGCCGACGGCCGCCGCCGCCAGGCCGATCAGCATCGCCTCGCCGAGGACCATGCGCCGCACCTGCCGCGGCGCGGCGCCCACCAGCCGCAGCAGTGCCAGTTCGCGGCGGCGCTGCTCGGTGGCGAAGGCGAAGGTCGCGATGACGACGAATACCGCGACGCACACCGCCAGCCCGGTTGTGCTGCCCGCCATCGCCTGGGCGTTGGCCAGCGCCTCGGCGCCGCCGGTGGAATCGGGGTCGACCCGCGTCAGGTCGTGGCCGCTGAGGACCACGGCCCGGCCGCCCACGAGGGCGGACAGCCGCTTCGCGTCCTGGTCGGTGACCAGTGCGTTGACGCCGGGCGACAGGCGCTGCGCCTCGGCACCACTGAAGAAGACCGCCTTCTCGAACCAGAGCGCGTCGGTGACGCCCACCACCCGGTAGCGGCGGGCGCCGTCGGAGGTGACGGCCTCGGCTTCACGCCCGATGAGCGACCTGGCGCCACCGGCGACGACGATCTCGTCCGGGGCATGCGGCGCGCGCCCGGCCACCAGGCGGTTACCCGCGAAGCCGGCCGAGGTCCAGGGGTGGCCGGTCGTTTCCCCGGAGCCGGGATTCAGCCGCACCGGGAAGCTGCGGTCGGCCGTGGCCTTCCCGGCCTCGGTCACCTTGCTCACGACGTCGGCGGGCAGCACCGCGGGGGCCTTCATCGGGCGCCCCTCGAAGCCCTGCGGCGCGATGACGGTCGCGGCTTCCTTGAACCGTTGCGGCCCCGGATGAGGTGTGCCGAAGGTGGCCGCCAGGGTCAGCGTCATCATGCCGATCATCGTCGTGCCGAGGGCGAGGGCGAGGAAGGCGCCCACGAAGCCCATCAGACGGTGCCGGAGGGTGGCTGCGGCGATACTCAGCACGGCTTCGTCTCGCTCTCGGCGGGCTCCAGCTGGGCCATCCGCAGGGTCACGGACTCGGCCGTCGGCTCGGCCAGCTCGCCGGTCACCCGGCCGTCGGCGAGGAAGACCACGCGCTGCGAGTAGGAGGCGGCCACCGGGTCGTGCGTGACCATGATCACCGTCTGTCCGTGCTGCTCGCCGACGCCACGCAGCAGCGCCAGGACCTCACGCGCGGTACGCGAGTCCAGCGCACCGGTCGGCTCGTCCGCGAAAACCACCTTGGGCCTGGTCACCAACGCCCGCGCGATCGCGACGCGCTGCTGCTGACCACCCGACAGTTCGGCAGGCCGGTGCTCGCCCCGCTCGGCGAGACCGACCTCGGCCAGCCCCTTGTCGATCGCCGCCGGATCGATGGGGCGCCCGGCCAACCGGAGTGGTAGTTCGACGTTCTGCCGGGCCGTCAGTGCCGGAATCAGGTTGAAGGACTGGAAAATGAAGCCCATGTGCTCGCGGCGCAACTCGGTCAGCGCCCGCTCGGGGAGCCGGTGCAACGGCGCACCGTCCAACAGGATCTCGCCCGCGTCGACCCGGTCCAGGCCCGCCGCGCACTGCAGCAGCGTCGACTTGCCCGAGCCCGAGGGGCCCATGATGGCGGTGAAGGTACCCGCCGCGAAGTCGACGTCCACCCCATCGAGCGCCCGCACCCGGTTGTCGCCGCGGCCGTACGTCTTGTGCACGGCGGTCAGGCAGACAAGGTGGCCCAGCCTCTTTGCACCAACGAAGGCCGGGCTCGAAGCCTGTGCGGTAGAGCCTTGTTCCGGAACACTCGCTCGCCTTTCCATAGGGGCATCGGTCACCCGCCGTACCGACGCTAGGGCCGTTCGTGGCATCCATGCCTCCGGACTGTCCCTGATCTCGCCCCTGAGGAACCCCTGACCCGAGTTGGCGGCGGCCGTGCGGCGCAGACACCAGCACCTCGCCACCGGCGGTCGGGCGCTGGTCGCTCTCATGAACATCGAACGCGGCCCACTCCGGATGCCTTCCGAAGTGTTGAGCAACCGCTGTCGGATCTCGGGTTCTGGCTCAAGCCCTGTGGTGGCGCTCGGACAGCACTTGTTCACGATCTCGGCAACACCCGAGATCCGATATTCGAACAGCGCCGACCCCAAGCAGCCGAAGCACGGCTGGACGACGACGATGGGGCCGCTGCCGATGGGCGGTGAGCTGCGTCCGGCGTCTACAGACCAAAGGCGGTTCCGGGACAGGCACGACGAAGCTCCTGGTAGTCGGCGGGTGGTCTTGGTCGTCACCCCGTCTACCAGGAGCTTCGTCACTGCGTACTGCCTGGGCGCCTCACCGTGGAGGTGGCCCCGTGCGTGAGCCGCCGCCCGTGATCGGCAGGATCAGCAGAGGAAGGTACCGCTGTAGAGGGCGTGTCCGTAGGAAGAGCTTCCGGAGCCGAAGCCGTAGATGCCGTCGTCGCTCCAGACCGCCTCGCGGAAGCCGTTGACGCAGGTCGACGTCGGCGCGAGCGCGAAGCCCTCCAGGTTGTCGGTCGGCATGACGGCCGGGTTCGTGTAGGTCACGTCCGGAACGATCGCGCCGCCGGCGTTGACCTTCATGAAGGTGTGCGTCTCGCCGCAGGTGTTGTCGCAGGTCGCGACGATGCGCTGGGTTCCGGCGTCGAACGTCACATCCATCACGGAGACCTTGCCGGTCGCGATCGTGCCGAACGTGGTGAACGTGCCGTCGGAGTTCAGGCCGTAGACATGCAGCGTGCCGTCCCACTCCAGGCCGGCGAAGAACAGACCCGACCCGTGCAGCGGGTAGTTCGCGGGGTTGTAGGCAGCGCCGGTGAGCGGGTCGACCCAGCCGTTCGCGGTCAGCCAGCTGTCCGGTACGTAGCCGACGCCTTCGAAGCCCAGGTTGGCGTCGTCCTTGCTGCCGGTATTGAGCTGCGGGAACTGCGAGGTCATGTCCCACTGGTGGATCGGCGTCAGCGTCGATCCGGTCGCGGCCGGGTCGAACTCCATGAGGGTGTCCTTGGGGACCGTGTTGTTGGAGTTGTCACGCTCCGAGGTCACGTAGATGTGGCCGTTGGCGCCGACCGTCAGGCCCTCGGAATCCGGCTGGCCGGTGCCGCCGGCGAAACGGATCTGCTTGCCGGTCGCGCTCCATGACGCGTCCGGGATCCACTTGCCGTTGCTCTTGACCAGCTTGTACAGCCAGTTCTTGTTCTTGGCGGCCCACAGCACCGACGGGTTCGCCGGGTCGAACGCCAGGCCGCTCAGGTCCCGGCCTTCAGGGCCGGTGGACGTGGTGAACGCGCAGGCGTTGTCGGCGATCGTGACGTCCAGACCGCCCGGCCACGCCAGGGTGCCCGCCGGGGTGGAACCCGTACCGGAGGGCGCCTCGGGGGTGCAGCCGCTGGTGAGCGAGCCGCCGCCACCCAGCAGCTGACCGCCACCGCCGCCGGTACCACCGCCGCTGCCCGAGCAGGAGTTCGCGCTCCCGAGCGTCGCGGTCGTGGAGGTCTGGAACCAGCCGGTGCCGTTGGCGCAGCGCTCGTCCGACGGCTTAGCGCCATCAGTCGCCCAGGTCACCGAGTCGACGGTGGTGCCGTTGCCGTCGAGGAGGAAGACCGAGTCGTTGTCGCCCAGACCGAGGGTGGAGTTGAACGTGACGTAGCCTCCCGCGGGGATGCTGGTCGCGCTCGGCAAGGAGGACGAGATCGAGACCGGGGAGTGGGTGGTGTCATTATCGACGTACTTCCACGACCCGATGCTGACCGCGCTCGTTCCGCCGTTGTACAGCTCCACGGTGTCCGCGCCGTCCGAGGTGACCTCGTTGATCCGCACCCGGCTCGCCGCCGGTACCGACGACGGACAGCCCGAGGCGTTCGAGGCGCCGAACGTGGACGCCGCGGTCGTGGTCACCCACCCCCCAGTGCCGTCGCCGCCGCAGCGCGCCATCGCCGGCTTCGCCCCGTTGGTGGCCCACTCAACGCGGTCGACCACCACGCCGCCGGCCGTGTAGATCACCAGCTTGTCCGAATCACCGAGCCCCTTGGGCGAGTTGAAGGTGACGAAGCCGCCTGCCGGGATCGTGCTGGAGGACGGGCTGAACGTCTGCGGCGAGGAGCTGTCGTCGGACATCTTCCAGCCACTGATGCTCACTGCGATCGAGCCTGCGTTGTACAGCTCCACCGTGTCGCTGTTCGACGAGGTGACTTCGTTGATCCGAACATTCTGGTAGCCGACCGGGTCCGCGGCAGCCGCGGGCTCAGCGGCAACCATCCCTGTCACCAGCAGTCCTGAAAGCGTCAAAGCCGCGGCGCACACTGAGGCGACGCCGGCACGCGAATGTAAGGTAGACACGAGGCGGAACTCTGGCGACACGATCTTGAAACAGCGTGTACTCCGGCTGAATGCCACCTGCTGGCCACCGGAACGCCAGGCGCGCGTTGGTCCTCGGCGCCAGCCTGCGCGGCTGACCCGACTGCCCTGAGGCCGGGCCCTGCAGCTCTCTCGGGCACCACCGAGCCCGGACCACCCGCCGGCACCCGGCGCACCACCATGAACCATCCGGTTCGCCGGCAGCTCCGAGGGCGCTTCGGCCTTGGCCCACAGCCCGCCTGCCAAGGCGCAGTCGAGATGTCCCGCGACGGAACAGGCAACCGCCGAGCACCACAGCCCAAGCCACACGGCGCGCAAAGACTTGCCGGGCGCGGCCCGCGTCTGGTTGGGTACCACCGCCCCAGGCGCATTGGGCGTGCCGGGCAGGGTGGGAAGCGGAGCAAGCAACGTGCACACGACGGTACGGCAGGACGGCCCGTGGCCCTTGCCCGACGGGCTCGGGCAGGCGATTCGTGGCACTGCCGAGGAGATCGCCGCGCTGGTGCGCAGCGCGAGCGACACGGCGCTGGCCGTACCTGGGTCACAGTGGACCGTCGGCGAGGCCGCCGCCCACCTGGCCCTAGCCAACGAACTGATGGCCGACCTGGCAGCCGGACGGGAACGGCCCTACGGCGACGGAACACCCCAAAGCCTCGCCGAGGCCAACGCAAAGTCCCTCGCCGCCTTCACAGAGCGTCGGGCAGAGCCACTCGCGACGATGATCACGGAGCAGGCCGAGGCGTTCCTGGACGCGCTGTCGCGCCCTGCGGCCGACGTCCAGGCACCGGCCACACCCCTGGGCCTGATGAACCGCTCCGTTCTGGCGTCGTACCTGCTCACGCACATGCTCGGCCATGGATACGACCTGGCTCGCGCCATGAAGCGTCCCCACATGGTCGACCGGGCACGGGTGACCTTGTGCATGCCTTTCATGCTCTCGGTCATGCCGCGTGTCGCGGACCCCACAGCCACGGCCGGGCTCACGGCCCGCTACCGGATCCGACTGCGCGGGGGCGAGGCGTTCGGCGTGACCCTGGCCGACGGCGCCGTGCAGGTGACCCCGGGCACGCTGCGGCAGCGCGCGGACTGCACCATCCTGCTCGACCCCGTCGCCTTCCTGCTCATAGCACTCGGCCGACTGAATCCGTGGCGTGCCATCGCCCAAGGGCAGGTCCTCGCCTGGGGCCCCCGGCCGTGGCTGGCCCCCCGCTTCCCGACCCTGTTCACCGCGCCCTGACCCGGCTGACGGGCCGGACGCCGCAGTCAGTCGCAGTACAAGGGGCCGGAGCCGAGCGAGACCGCCACAGCACCCCTTCTCGCTGCACGGGTATGCCGGTGGCCTGCGCGGCCCTCGCCTCCACCGCCCACACGCCCGACGGGGGCGAGAAGGTGGCAATGCAGCTGCCGTCGCCGCCGGGGCGCAGCCGCCGCCGCTCGATGGTCTCCCCCCTGTCCGCTGACACGAGATGGGCCTCCAAGAGGGGACCGGAATCCTCGGACACCGAGGTCACCGGGTACGAGGGTATCCAGCGGCCACGGCCTCGGGTACGTCGATACCGAATCCCGTACCGGGGATCTGGTAGGGGCGGTGATCCAGCACCTCGTAGCGGTCGTACAGTCGGCGTAGCGCAGGACGTGTTGGGCACGGCTGTAAGACCGGGACGGAAACCAGTCGCCCCGGGCGCGGTCTGCCACTCGGGCGGCGCGGCCGACAGACACGGCACGGTGCCGTCTCTCAGCCAGCGGTCGTTGTCCTTGAAGCGGTCCACTTGAAGCTCTCCCCTCCCCTCGGCAAGCCTCGGGAAGGAGATTCCTGCCTACATCGCTGCGGCAGGCTTGACGGTTTTACCCGCCCTGCGACCGC
>NZ_JBITGJ010000081.1:0-35133 GCF_044456925.1 Streptomyces sp. NPDC050743 | reverse complement strand
CATGCCGAGCACGGCAGGCGGGCCGCGCAGCGGCTGGCGAGGTATCAGCGGATGATGGCCCGGCGGCGCCGTCCGAAGGGACAGCCCGCATCCGCGGGCTACCGGAAGGCGCAGGCGCAGGCGGCGAAGCTGCACAAGAAGGTGGCGCGGCAGCGGGAGGACACCGGCCGCAAGTGGGCCAAGTCCGTGATGCGCGGCCACGACGGGGTTGCGGTGGAGGACTTTCGGCCGAGGTTCCTGGCGAAGACCACCATGGCCCGCAAGGCGGCCGATGCCGCCATCGCCGCGACGAAGCGTGCCCTGGTCGAGATGGGCCGCAAGCACGGGCGGGACGTCCGTCTCGTGCACCCGGTGCACACCACGATGGACTGTGCCAAGTGCGGAGCGAGAACCAAGCACGCACTGCCTCTGTCGATGAGAACGTATACCTGCACCGCGTGTGGAGCCGTGTCCCCTAGGGACAAGAACTCCGCCCGCGTGATGCTGGTCCGGGCAGGTTGGAACCCGGACGGTGTCGAGGGCGTAAGACCACCGGAGCCGCCGGCTCCGGTGGCGGCCTGAGCCGTAAATCCCCGCACAGCCCTGGAGGGTGACCAATCCACTCCCTTCAGGGAGGGGAGCCTTCAAGGTCGAAGAGCGCGTATCCGACCTTCTCCTCCAGCCGGCGGATCTGCTGGCTGAACGGGGGCTGGGCGATGCCCAGACGGGCGGCGGCGTGACCGAAGTGCAGTTCCTCGGCGAGCACGACGAAGGCGTGCAGTTGCGCCAGCGGGAGTTCGGGTCGGTCCATCGGCGCGGAGTCCATACGCCCAGAGATATCACTCCATGCGGAAGTTCGTATTAGACGTATCGGCGCTGGTCACCTAGCGTTCCGCGCATGACAGAGCGACGCGCGATCCTCAGTGGCTCGACTTTCGAGGAGCAGATCGGTTACGCCCGTGCCGTGGTCGACGGCGACCGGGTGCATGTGTCCGGGACCACCGGCTTCGACTACTCCACCATGACCATCTCGGACGACGTCGTGGAACAGGCCGAGCAGTGCCTGCGCAACATCGAGGCCGCGCTCACCGAGGCGAAGTGCACCTTCGCCGACGTGGTGCGGGTGCGCTATCTGCTCCCGGACCGCGCGGACTTCGAGCCCTGCTGGCCGGTGCTGCGTCGCCGCTTCGGCGCCGTCCGCCCGGCCGCCACCATGCTGGAGTGCGGCCTCGCCGACCCTCGCATGAAGATCGAGATCGAGGTGGACGCCCGCCGCCGCGCGGACTGATCCCGCCCGCGTCATGGCCGGGCCCACCGCTCCTCGTGCCGGCCGCGCCGTAGGATCCGTGCCTCGCGTGGCAGCAGCCGGGGGCCGGCCACGACCAGGACCTCGCACAAGGCCCGGGCCGGGACGTGCCGGTGCACCGGCCGGCGGTGCAGCCGGGCCGCTGGACCACGGGGCCTGGCCATGCCGATGACCAGCAGGTCGTCCGGGGACGACGCGACCGAGCAGAGCACCGGCCCCGCGGGGCCCCTGACGACCCGCCGTACGATCCGCAGGTCGGCCGGGGGCCCGCCGACCGCGAGTTCGAAAGCCCTGTCCAGCCGCCGCCGTGCCTCGTCGGCCCACAGCCGGGCCCACGAGGGCTCGGGCCGGCGCCGGTAGAGGGCGTCGCCCTCCGGCGGCTCCCAGGCTCGTACGGCCACCAGCGCGCGGCCGGTTCTGCGCGCCTCCACGATGCCGCGGCGCAACGCGGCCAGGCCGGCGAGCGAGTCGCTCACCCCGACGACGACATCCCCGGCCGGCATGCCACCGGTGACTGCATCTGATGCCATGGCACCCACGCTAGGAACGCCAACGCGCCCCGGACAAAGTCCAATCGGCGGAAAGTGGCCTTGGGTCCGGGGCGGTGTGTCGGTGCTCCGGGGATGGCCGTTCAGCGCACCTGCGTCCGTCGCCCGGCGGCGCCCGCCCGGTCCCGTGCGCGGCCGGCGGGGCGCAGGAACGCGGTCCACCCGCCCTCCGGCCTCTCACCGACCTGGAGGCTGCGCAGCTTCGCGAGGATCTCGGGGTCCTGGGCGTCGAGCCAGTCGACGAACTGCCGGAAGGAGACCAGGCGCACGTCCTCCCGGCCGGCGACCTGCCTGAGCGTCTCCTCGGCCGCGTCCATGTAGATGCCGCCGTTCCACTGTTCGAAGTGGTTGCCGATGAACAGCGGCGCCCGGTTGGTCTCGTACGCCCGCTGGAACCCGGCCAGGTACGCCCGCGTCGCCTGGGCCCGCCAGTAGGGGTAGTTGTACGAGGGTGCCCGCGTCGTGGTCTTGGACTGGTTCGCCAGCATGTTGTAGTCCATGGACAGCACCTCGAAGGTGTGCCCGGGGAAAGGGATGCTCTGCAGCGGCAGGTCCCAGATGCCGCCCCGCTTCCTCGGCCAGCGTTGCAGTCCGCCCGGTGAGGAGGCGTCGTAGCGCCAGCCGAGTTCCCGTGCGGCCGGCAGCAGGTTCGACTGCCCGAGCAGACACGGGGTGCGGCCGCCCACGAGTTCCTTGTCGTAGTCGAAGGGGAGCGACGGTTCGTCGTGCCAACCGGTGTGTGTGCGCCACGACTTGACGAAGGTCCGTGCCTGCTCGATCTCCGAACGCCACTGTTCGGAAGTCCAGTTGGCCACCGATCCGGCGCCGGTGCAGAAGTGTCCGTTGAAGTGCGTGCCGATCTCGTGGCCGTCCAGCCAGGCCGCACGGACGTACTTCAGTGTCACCTTGAGGTGTTCGTCGGTGAGATAGCCGATGTCCGAGGCGCCGACCGGGTTGTTCGGCGGATCGTAGAGCCGCTTCTTGTGCTCCGGCAGGAGGTAGAGGCCGGACAGGAAGAAGGTCATGTGCGCGCCGTGAGCGCGGGCGAGCTCCAGGAAGCGCGGGAACAGGCCGGTGCCCAACTCGCCGGCGCCGTCCCAGGAGAACACCACGAACTGCGGTGGTGTCTGGCCGGGTTCGAGGGGCAGGGACGACGCCGGCTGGTGCGGCTGGCGACCGGTGTACGACGTCGAACCGTCCCCGATCAGCCGGACCGCCCTCCGCTCGTCCGGGCTCCCGGGGGCACCGTCCCGTCGGACCGGGCCACCGCAGGCGGCGAACGACGCGGCGGCCACGCCGAGACCGGCACCGAGACCGAGACGTGCCACACTCCGGCGGCTGATTCCACCCACGGTCATCATCCCAACCCGCGCCCTGCCATGACGCGTTGTGCGCACCCTCAGCCGAAACTCTCGTCGTTTTTCACCATAAAGGACATAAATATACAAACTGGTTAAACGGGTGCGGTGTGGCGCGCAAAGGGGCCGTCAAGCATCGCCGGCGTCACCCGTCCGGCTCTACGGCGCCCCAGGCCGGGGTGCCGCCGAGCGGTGATGCGGTCGCATGACGCGGCCCGTCTCGACCCTTAGCGGACCCCGGGCCGGATGCCGTATTCGGCCAGCCAGGTGAGCAGTTCCGCACGGGTCGCGCGGACGAGGCGTCCGCCGGTGAACCGGGCGTCGTCCGTCACCTCGGCCACGCACCCGCTCGGCGGGGCGAAGGACTCGGCCTCCGTGTCCGTCGCGAACTCGGCTTCCGCCAGCACCAGTCCGCGCAGCCGGCCGGCGAAGACATCGATTCCGAGGGGCGGCACGCTGAAACGGGTCTTGGTGAGGGCCCGGGCCGGGAGCGTGGCCAGTACGTCGTACTCGGCCGGCGACAGATAGATGTTCGTGACCAGGCCCTGCACGGTGCCGGGCCGGGCCGCCGGGACCTTCTGCGTGAGCTTCAACTCGGCGGGTCCGTACGGCGATTCGGCGCGGCGGAGCCTCGAGCGGGTGCCCGGCAGATAGCGGTCGGTGATCACGCGGGTGGCGGTCACCGCCGACGGTGTGGGGCAGAGTGGCCAGCAGGAAGCGTCGCTCGCGCTCGACACGCGCATACCTGCCCGGGAGTACGGGGTCACCGTCGACGCGTCCCGCCTTCTCGCTCATCGCCCCAGCCTCCCAGCCCTGCCGTCGCCGCTCACCGGACGAGCTCACGGGCATCACCGCTTCGGAGGTGTTTCCGGGGCCGGGCGTGCGCCCTGTGCCGGCCGAACGCCCGCCCCGTCGTCGTACCCCTCGCGGCGCGGGCCGATCCACGGCGGATCAGCGGAACGCCGCCACGTTGCGCGCCGCCCACGCGGAGAAGGGGGCCGCGGAGCGGCCGAGCAGGCGCGGCACATCCGGGCCGACCGCCTGTTCCTCCGGAGTGGGGGTGCCCAGGACGGCGAGCGTGCCCTCGGCGACGGCGGGCGGCATGAACCTGACCATCTGCGCGTGAGCCTCCTCGCGGCTCTGCTCCACGAACGTCACCGGCTCCCCGAGCGCGGCGGCGATCGCCGCGGCACGCTGCCGCGGGGTGGTGGGCTCCGGGCCGGTCAGCGTGTACGTCACGCCGTCGTGTCCGTCCTCGCGCAGTATGGCCGCCGCCACCGCGGCGACGTCGTCCGGATCGACGAACGGCAGTGCCACATCGGCGAAGGGTGCCGCCGCGATGCGGTGCCGGCGCACCGGCTCGGCCCAGGCCAGCGCGTTGGAGGCCAGCCCACCCGAGCGCAGCACGGTGAACGGCAGCCCCGACTCGGCCACCGCCGCCTCGAAGCGTGCCGCGTGCGCGTACGTCTCCGCCCGGGTGCCCGCGCCCTGCGAGGACAGCAGCACCACCTTCCCCACACCGGCCGCGGCGGCCCGGCGCAGGATGCCGACCGGATCCTCACCGGCCACGAGCAGGAACAGTGCCTTGGCGCCCTCCAGCGCGGGGGCGAGGCTGCGCGGCTCGGCGAGGTCGGCGGCGACGGCCCGAACTCCCGGCGGCACGTCCCCCTCGCCGATGTGCCGGGCGACCGCGGTCACCGTCTCCCCGGCCTGGATCAACGCCGCGACCAGGGGCCGTCCGACGTTCCCCGTGGCACCCGTGACAACGATCATGGCAACTCCTCCGACTGAGTTAGTTGACTAACTAAGTCGGGACTCTAATCCGCGGCGTCGCTCGTTGTCTATGCTTAGTCAGGTGACTGACTCAGATTCCGCCGCCGCGGCCCCGGCCGCGCGACCCAGGCGATCCCGCCCGGGCGGCAAGCGCGAACGCCTGGTGAGGGCGGCCGTCCAGGTCTTCCACGAGCAGGGTGTGGAGAAGACCACCCTCGGTGACATCGCCCGTACGGCCGAGGTGCCGCTCGGCAACGTCTACTACTACTTCAAGACCAAGGACCAGCTGGTCGAAGCCGCGGTGGACGCCCACTGCGAGCAACTGGAAGCCATGACCGACCGGTTGGACGCCCTCCCGGACCCGGCCGCCCGGCTGAAGGCCCTCGTCGCCGGCTGGGTCGACCAGCGCGAGACCGCGGCACGCTTCGGCTGTCCCTTCGGCACCCTCGCCACCGAGCTCGACAAGCGCGACGACGGCCTGGACCGGGCCGCCGCGAAGGTCATGCGGGCCCTGCTCGACTGGGTGGAGTCCCAGTTCGCCCAGCTCGGCCGCGCCGACGCCGCCGCCCTCGCCGTCGAACTCGTCGCGGCCTACCAGGGCATGTCCGTCCTCACCAACACCCTGCGCGACCCCGGACTGATGGCAGCCCAGGGCGCACGCCTCCAGTCGTGGATCGACGGGATCGCCGAGCGGTAGGCAAGCGCACGCCGCCGGGGAGGGTGGAGAGGCGGCGCTCAGGTCGCCACGTCCCGTTCCTCGGCCACGACCGGCACCACGACGATGCGCTGGACGGCCCGGCTGAGCACCACCACGCCCCCGACGATCATCAGGGCCCCCACCGCCTCCGGGACCAGCCACCAGCCGGTGCGGATCCGCTCGTCGAACAGGGTTATGCCGAGCGTCAGGCTCACCACAGCGTCGCCGATGGTCAGCGCCGGCTGCGCGGCCGCGAGCGGACCGGCCTGGAGCGCGTTCTCCAGCAGGATCACGGACCCGGCGCCGACCAGCGCGAAGCCGTACGTCTGCCAGGACCGCAGGAACGCCGCGAAACCGTGGTCGGCGAAGGTGCCGCTGGCCGACTTCAGCAGGGCGGCGGTCAGCGCGTTGCCCGTGGCGGAGGCCGCGGCCAGCAGCGCGGCGCGCCGGGCCGGCGAACTGCCCCGGCCGGACAGCAGCACCGCCGCGGCCATCCCGCCGAGGCACAGGAACAGCGCCGGGATCCAGCGGCTGAGCGGCGCGTGGTTGACGGCGCCGTGCGGGGCGGCGGCGATGAGCAGCACGGCGAGGCCTGCCACACAGCCGCCGACACCCCACCAGCCCCAGCGGGGGAGCCGTCTGTGCATCAACGGGGCGGCGACGAGCAGCGCGAAGGGCAGCTCCAGGATGAAGAGCGGCTGGACCAGCGCGAGCGGGCCGTTGACCAGGGCCAGGCTCTGGAACAGCGCGGCGCAGACCACGCCGCACATGCCGATCACCCAGAAGGGCCGGCGCACCAGCTCCGCGAGCAGCCGGAGGCCGCCGCGACTGCTCGCCGACGCGGCCTTGCGCTGGAAGGCGGTGCCCACGGCGTTGCTCGCGGCGCCCGCGACGGCGAACGCCGCGGCCAGTTCGATCACGACCGTCTCCTGCCTGCGGGAGGCCTCCCGGAGGAGCTTCCGGTCTCTTCAGACTACGAAAGGAGGCGCCCGGACGCCGGTCGGCGGCCCCCGCTGCGGCAGGCCGATCACACGAGCGAGCCCCGCCCGGTGATCGCCGGGCGGGGCCGTCGGAACGCCTGGTCAGCTCAGGGTGAGATCGTCGGCGTAGACCGCTCCCTGGCCGTACCAGCCGTGGACGTACACCGTGACCGTGCCCGAGGCGCCGGTCGTGAACGGGACCGTGAGCTTCGACCACGCCGAGGACGAGGCCCAGGTGCTGGCCGTCGCGCCTCCGCGGACCCCGAGGTACGCGTACGGACCCTGCACCCAGCCACTCAGCGTGTAGGAGGTGTTCGGCTTCAGGGTCAGGGTCTGTGCGCACTGGCCCGCCTGGGACGCGGAGGGGGCGGTCTTCAGGGCGTGGGAGCCGCCGTGCACGGGGGAGGAGACCACCGCGGCGCCGCTGTCACAGGACCACGGCGCGAGCGAGCCGGTCTCGAAGTCGCCGTTGCCGAGGACGGCGGTACCGCCGGACCCCTTCACCGTCAGGGTGAACGTGGAGCTGTGCCGGGTCGGGCCCGCCGTGCCCGTGACGGTCAGGGGGTAGGTGCCGGGTGCCGTGCCGGCACCGGTCTTCACGGTGAGCGTGGAGGTGCCGCCCGCGGTGACCGAGGTGGGGCTGAGGGACGCCGTGACTCCGCTCGGTGCGCCGCCGACCGTCAGATCGACCGTCTGGGCGCTGCCCGACGTCACCGAGGTCTTCACCGTGGCGGTCGCGGTGCCGCCGGGGTCGAGCGAGGCGGTGGCGGGGGAGAGGGAGACGGAGAAGTCGCCCGCCGGCGGGGTCGTCGTACCGCCGGTGAAGGGTGCGAAGGTGTGCGTGAAGTACCAGGTGTCCTGCGCGATGCCGGAGCAGGTGTCGGAGGCGCCGGAGCCGGGGCAGCCGCCGTTGTCGCGCTGGAGGGCCCAGAAGGAGAGGGTGTTGATGCCCTTGGCTACGGCCCAGTCGTACACCGTGGAGGCGTCGGCGGTGGTGAAGGTCTCCGCCGGGCCGTAGTCGTCCACGCCGGGCATCTCGGTGACGCCGACCATGTTCCACAGCCGGGTGTCGGACAGGTTCGGGTAGAGCCCGGCCAGCTGGTCGTGCAGTCCGCTCGCGGCCGTCTCGGTGTCGGTGGCCATGTGGTGGGTGGCGCCGTCGAAGTAGTCGAACGTCATGATGTTGACGACGTCGATTCTGGCGCCCGCGCTCTTCGCACTGCGCAGCACGGCGAGGCCGCTGTCGGCGAGGCCGGTCGTGGTGGTCGGCAGGGTGTAGGAGAACTGCACCGAGCGGCCGTTCGCGGCGGCCCAGTCCTGGACCTTCTTGATGGCCTGGTTGCGGCGGTCGATGCCGGCGCTGTTCGTGAGGGAGTTGTCCTCGACGTCCATGTCGAGCCGGGAGACGTCGTAGGTGGTGATGATCTTCTCGTAGGCCGCGGCGATGGAGTCCACGTTCGTACAGCTGTCGGCGATCTCGGTGCCGCCGTTGTCGGCCGCGTAGCCGCCGAGGGACGGGATCACGTCGCCGCCGCGCGAGCGGATGGTGCCGAAGTCCGCGCCGAAGACGGATGAGGTGACGGGCGTGCTGGTGTCCCCGTTCCAGTACGGGGTGCAGGAGCCCTTCTTGTCCGCCTGTAGGAAGGCCATGGTCAGGTACTTGGCGCCGGAGGCCTGGGAGAGCGCCGCGGGGCTGTCGCCGCTGTAGGCCTCGAAGTAGGGCGCGAAGACGTGCGTGGGCAGCGGGGTCGCCGCGTGCGCGGCGCCTCCCGCGCCGAGGGCGAGTCCCGCGGAGGCGGCCAGGGTGGCCAGGCCCGCGAGCAGGGCGCGTACGGGTCTCGGACGTGTCATGCGTACTCCCGGATGCGAACGACAGGCGGCCCAATGGTCTAGGCCATGATTGGTCTGGACCAGTTGTCGGTCAAGGTGCGGGAGTGGCCTTTTGCCGACTCATGGAAGTCAACAGGTATGACTCAGTGCAGAGTTGATGGGGTGTCAGGAGGCGTCGTCGGCCCGTCCGGGCCGGACCGGGCGGGAGAGGCCGAAGCGCACTCTGCGCACGCCCTCCGAGAAGTGCAGCAGTGGCTCCGCGCCGGGCGCCGGCAGTCCGGCGGCCCGGGTGAGGGTCTCCTCGACGCCGTCGAGGCGCGCCTCGCACAGCGGCCAGGGCTCGTGCTCGACGGGCGTCTCCCACAGCATCCCGAGCCTGCGCGAGTAGCACCGCCAGCGGGAGGTCAGCCACACGTCCCGCTCAGTGGGCCGGACCGGCTCACCGGGACGGACGGCCACCCGGTACCGGGCACCGCCGCCCCAGCGGGTGCCGGTGTACGCCTGGAGGCCCCCGCGTCGCGCCAGCGCCAGGCGGCCCAGGTGGTACGGCAGCCCTATCGCGCGGGCGGCCAGCATCACCGGGCAGGCCACCTCGATGGACAGGAACCACAGCCCGTCCCGGCCGTCCGGCCCGCGCACATAGGTCCGCAGATTGGTCTCCGCGAAGTCGGGCAGCGCCACAGGGAACGCGGGCGGACGCACACTGGCCATGACGAACGGCGTGAGACTCACCCACGCCGACCCCTCGTACGTGTCCACGACGAGCCCGTCCGGCAACAGACGCTGCACCCGCTCCGGGGAGTAGGCCCAGTGCAGGAACGTCTGCTCCCGCCAAGCGGCACGCAGCTCGGGCACGTGCACGCGCTGCTCCGGCCCGTACGAGACCATGTGCACCGACTCCCCCCGGGATCCGTGCCGAAACCGGGCGCCGCCCGGTGCGGCTCAGGTGGCCCGGGTGCCACCTCCCCGCCGGATACGGCCCAGCAGATCGCGGTGGTAGGCGGCCAGTTGCCCGGCGGGGACGGGCGCGGGGCTGCCGGCGAGCGTGTACCAGGTGTCGCTGCCGGAGTGCTGGATGGCGACGCGCACGCTGTGTCCGTCGGACAGCAGGATGGTCGCCACGGTCAGGTCGCCGGTGATGACGCCGACCTCGTCGGTCATCGCTCCGCCCGGGCCCGCGGTGACCCGGTCGACGTAACTGTTGATGCTCGGTGGGGTGTGCATGGGGCGCAGGCTCCCATCAACCCGGGCGGCGAGCCCCGCACCGCGCAGGTGTCGCCCGTGCGTGTCCCCGTGTTGGGTGTGTGATCAGCGCCCGCCGCCGAGGCCGGGCCGTGGGCCGGCCGCCGTTCAGCCGAACAGCGGGAACCGGTCGGCCGCCGCACCCAGCGCGGCGCGCTCGGCCTCGGTGAGGGCGGCCCGGCCGGTGCCCACGCGCGCGTAGTGCCCGTCGCTCCATTCCGGGAGCGCGGGCCCGCCGAGCAGACCGTCCAGGGTGGTGCGCACCGCGGCCAGCCCCTCGGGTGCCGGTCCCGGCGCGTGCGGGAGGTGGGCGGTCATATCCAGGTGGTGGACGGTCGCCTCCACCGCGAGGGTGGTCAGCAGGTCCCCGGCCGTCAGCACATGCCCCTGCGTGCCGACGCGCTGCGCGGGGTCGGCCGCCTCCGCCGCGTGCACCGCCGCCGCCAGCGTCTCCAGGTACAGGCCCTGGAGCTGGCGGAAGTCGAGGAACATGCTCGCGTTCACCCGGACCCAGCGCCGGCCGTTGGCCGCCCCGGTGGTGTGCGGCTGCCAGTCCTGCCAGTACGTCACCGCGTCCCGGTCAACCGGCTTCGGTGTCGGCGTGTGCAGGGCCACCAGAGCGCGCTGGGCGTCCGTCAGGCAGTGGAAGACGAGATCGCGGACCGCCCAGCCCGTACAGCCGGTCGGCAGCCACGACTCCTCGTCACCCAGTCCCGCGACGACCGCCGAGGCGGCCTCGTACGCCGCGCGCACCGCACGCGCGGGGGCGGTGGCTTCCCCTGTGCTCATGCTTCCCCCTGTTCGTCCGCCGTACAGGGTGTCACACCCGGCTCGACGTCGCCGTGTCCGCCGACAGCCGCTGGGCGACGTAGATCGGGACCACCGACAGCAGGACGAGTACCGCCGCCACGACGTTCACCACCGGTGCCTGCTGCGGCCGCGTCATGTTGTCGAAGATCCAGATCGGCAGGGTCTCGATCCCGGGCCCCGCCGTGAACGTGGTGACCACGATCTCGTCGAAGGACAGCGCGAAGGCGAGCAGTCCGCCGGCCAGCAGCGCGGAACGGACCAGCGGGAAGGTGACGTCCGCGAAGGCGCGGAAGGTGGTCGCGCCGAGATCCATGGCCGCCTCCTCGTACGACGCGGCCGTACGGCGCAGCCGGGCCACCACGTTGTTGAAGACGATCACGATGCAGAACGTGGCATGGCCGACGATCACCGTGAACAGTCCGAGGCCCACGCCGAGCGGCTCCAGGACCGTGCCGAAGGCCGAGTTGAGGGCGATGCCGGTGACGATGCCGGGCAGCGCGATCGGCAGGACGACGATGAACGACACCGTGTCACGGCCGAAGAAGCGGTGCCGGGCCACGGCGAACGCGATGAGCGTGCCGAGGACCAGCGCGATCGCGGTCGCCCCCAGCCCCGCCTTCACCGAGACCCACACCGCCTGCCGGGCACCGGAGTTGTGCCCGGCCACCGACCACCAGTGCCAGGTCAGACCCGGCGGGGGCCAGCTCGCGCTGCGGTCGGGATTGAGCGAGTTGACCAGGACGAGCAGCAGCGGGACGTAGATCACCGCGAAACCGAGCCCGGCGCCGGTGCGCAGGGCGATGCGCGCGGTGCGGCTGAGATGCATGGCGCTGTTCTCCTCCAGGTCCTACAGGCTGTTCAGGGCACCCGTACGGCGGATCGCCAGCAGATACAGGACGATCACGACGACGGGTACGGTGCCGAGCGCGGCGGCCATGGGCAGGTTGAGCTCGATGTTGGAGTAGACGAGGTTGCCGATCAGCTGGGTCTTGCCGCCGACGATCTGCACGGTGATGTAGTCGCCGAGGCTCAGCGAGAAGGTGAACACCGAACCGGCCGCGACCGACGGCAGCACCATCGGCAGCACCACCGAGCGGAACGTCCGTCCGGTCCGCGCCCCGAGGTCGGCCGAGGCGTCGAGCAGGCTGGCCGGGAGCTGTTCCAGGGCCGTGTGGATCGGCAGGATCATGTACGGCAGCCACAGGTACGTCAGGGTGAGGACGGTGGCCGGCAGGCCGAAGCCGGGCCCGCTCAGCCCGAACGGCGCGAGCATCCAGTCGGCGAGGCCGCCCTGGGACAGGATGAGCCGCCAGGCGTACACCTTGACCAGGTAACTCGCCCACAGGGGAGTCAGGATGGCGACCACGAGCAGGGGGCGCCACCTCGGCCGGGCCACGCGCGCGGTGTAGAAGGCGACCGGGAAGGCGATCACCGCGCACAGCACGGTCACCGCGAGCGCCACGCCCACACTGCGCAGGATCACCTGACGGAAGACGGGCGTGGTGAACAACTCGTGGAAGTTGTCCGTCGACCAGACCTTCACCACCTGCGAGGTGAAGGAGTTCGTCGTCCAGAACGCCGAGACGAACAGCACCGCCAGTGAGCCGAGGTAGAGGACGGCGAGCCACAGCAGCGGGGCGGTGAGCAGCAGGGTCAGCCGCAGCCGGGGCCGGCGGTGCAGGCTCCCGGCGAGCCGCCGGACGGTTCCCCGGCCGGCGGCGGTCGTCGCGTCGGTCGTCACGGCTCAGCCCTTGATCTCGGTCCAGGCCTGCACCCACTTGGCGTACGGCACGCACTTGACGTCCGTGCGGCCGTCGAGGCACTGCTCGATGGGCGTGTTCCAGAAGGCGATCTTCTTCCAGTAGCCCTCGTCGGCCGCGTGGTAGACCGTGCAGAAGTTCTTGTCACTGGTCTCGGCGCAGGCCTTGGAGTTGGCCGGCGCCTCGCCGAAGTACTCGGCGACCTGGGCGTTGACCTTGGGCGAGACGATCCAGTCCAGCCACTTGTAGGCGCAGTTGGGGTGCTTGGCCTTGCTGTACACCATCCAGGTGTCGGACCAGCCGGTCGAACCCTCCTTCGGCACCAGTGCCTTGATCTTGGCGCCTTCGGAGGAGGCGAGGTTCGCGATGACCTGCCAGGTGGTGCCGACCACGGAGTCACCGCTCTTGAAGGCGGAGACCTCCTTGAGGTAGTCGCTCCAGTACTCGCCCACGTTCTTGTTCTGCTGCTTGAGCAGGGCCACGGCCGCGTCGAACTGCTTCTGGTCGAGGGCGTAGGGGTCCTTGATCTTCAACTCGGGCTTGGTGGCCTTGAGATACAGGGCCGCGTCGGCGATGTAGATCGGCGAGTCGTACGCGGTGACGTGCCCCTGGTACCGGGAGGCGTCGTCGAAGACGGCGGACCAGGAGGTGGGCGCGGGCTTGACCTTCTCGGTGTTGTACATCAGCAGGTTGGCGCCCCGGCCGTGCGGGATGCCGTACATCCGGCCCTTCACCGAGTTCCAGGCGCCGTTCTTCAGCCCGGCGAAGATGTCCTTGTAGTTGGGGACGAGGTCCGTGTTGACCGGGGCGGCGTCGCCGGAGGCGATCAGGCGGAGGGAGGCGTCGCCGGAGG
Organism: Streptomyces sp. NPDC050743; assembly: GCF_044456925.1. Classification (NCBI taxonomy): domain Bacteria; kingdom Bacillati; phylum Actinomycetota; class Actinomycetes; order Kitasatosporales; family Streptomycetaceae; genus Streptomyces; species Streptomyces sp. NPDC050743. The sequence continues at coordinate 21,997 of NZ_JBITGJ010000081.1, read as the reverse complement.
CGGAGACGGCGTCGTACTCGCCGGTCTTCATCAGCTTGACCATCTCGTCCGAGCTGGCGGCGACCTTGGAGTGGACCTGGCAGCCCGTCTGCTTCTCGAAGTCGCTGACCCAGTTCACCTTGGGGTCGTTGGAGCCGTCCTCGACATAGCCGGCCCAGGCGATCAGATTGACCTGGCCCTCGGTCTTGCCGAGCTTCGTCGGGGCCTTGAGGTCCGGCGGGTTGAGCCCGGTGGCGGACGAGTCGCCCGAGCCGGAGGAGTCACAGGCGGCGGCGAGCAGCAGCGCGGCGGCGCAGGCCGCGGCGCGCAGGGTACGGGTGGGACGCACGGCGTTCTCCATGGGGACGTAGAGGCGGGGGAGAGGTCAGGAGGGCAGCCGGACGGCGTGCCGGCGGTGCCATGTCAGGCGGACCCGGGTGCCGCGGTAGGCGGCGACGTCCTCGGAGGAGGTCTCCAGGTTCTGCTGGAGCGCGGTGAGCCGGCCGCCGCCGTCGAGGTCGACCAGGAAGCGGGTGGCGTCGCCGAGATAGACGACCTCGGCGACGGTTCCGGTCGCGGTGGCGTGCTGGGGCTCGTCCGCCTCGGCGGACTCCTTCAGGACGCGGATCTTCTCCGGCCGGATGTTGTACGTGCCCGGGGTGCCGACGACCCGGTGGGCCGCCTCGCCGTCGAGGAGGTTCGAGGTGCCGACGAAGGAGGCGACGAAGGGGGTCGCCGGGCGCTCGTAGATCTCCGCGGGTGTCCCGACCTGGGCGATGCGGCCCTGGTCGAAGACGGCGATGCGGTCGCTCATCGTCAGGGCCTCCTCCTGGTCGTGGGTGACGAAGACGAAGGTGATGCCGACCTCCCGCTGGATCGCCTTCAGTTCGACCTGCATCTGCTCGCGCAGCTTCAGGTCCAGGGCGCCGAGCGGCTCGTCCAGCAGCAGCACCCGGGGCCGGCCGACGAGCGCGCGGGCGAGGGCGACGCGCTGGCGCTGCCCGCCGGAGAGCTGGGCCGGGCGCCGCTGGCCGTAGCCCTCCAGGCGGACCTCGGCGAGGGCCTTGCGGGCGCGGACGAGCCGTTCGGCCTTGGGCACCTTGCGGACCTTGAGCCCGTAGGCGACGTTCTGCTCGACCGTCATGTGCGGGAAGAGGGCGTAGTCCTGGAAGACCGTGTGCACGTCCCGCTCGAACGGGGCGAGGCCGGTGACCTCCTGTCCGGCGAGTTCGATCCGGCCCTGGTCCGGAGTCTCGAACCCGGCGACCAGCCGGAGGACGGTCGTCTTGCCGGATCCGGACGGGCCGAGCATCGAGAAGAACTCCCCGTCCCGGATCTCCAGGTCGACCCCGGCCACGGCGGTCGTCGCACCGAACGACTTCCGCAGGTCCTGCAGCCGGATCGCAATCCCCTCCATACGGGAACCTTTCTGGCGCGCTGTACGTTGAAACGCTTGACCGTAAACATATGAAGTCATAGTTCTAAGCTCAAGGTCCCCTTAGGGTAAAGCTTGAGTCAATGCACGAGGTGGTGACCGTGAGGCGGTACGAGATCGAGGGCGGCGCCCGCAGGGCCGTCTTCAGTCCGGTGGACAACCGGGCCCGCGTGGACGCGGTCGTCCGCCGCATCGGCGATGCCATCGAACTGGGTCTTCTGGCCGACGGTGAGCAACTGCCGGGTGAGTCCGAGCTGGCCGGACAGCTCGGCGTCTCCACGGTCACCCTGCGCGAGGCGCTCATGGCCCTGCGGCAACAGGGCATGGTCACCACCCGCCGGGGCCGCGGCGGCGGCAGCTTCGTCTCCCTCCCCGAAGTCCCCGCCGACGACCGCCTCAAGGCCCGGCTGCGCGGCTGGAGCACCGAGCAACTGCGCGACCTGGGCGACCACTGGGCCGCCCTGTCCGGCGCCGCCGCCCGGCTCGCCGCACAGCGCACCGAACCCGAAGACCTTCATCAACTCCACCGTACCGCCGAGGAGTTGATCCGCGCCGAGGACGCGGCGGCACGCAGCCGGCTCTACGGCCGCTTCCACGTCGAACTCGCGGCGGCCGCCCAGTCCGCCCGGCTCACCCGAGAACAGGTCGCCCTGCAGAGCGAGATCGGCGCACTGCTCTGCCTGGTCCTGGCCGACGACGCGTTTCGTGAAGAAGTTGCGGACCGTCACCGCGCCGTGATCTCCGCCGTGCAGGATGGGGCCCACGAAACGGCCGGCACGCTGGCCGAGCGGTGCGTCAGGGAGTCGACGGCGCGGCTCGTCGCCGTACGCCTCACCCTCTGACCGCGCCGCGTCAGGTTCCCGTCCGCTGGAGGACACCATGGGCCGGAGCCCCGCACTCGCCACCCTCGACACGGAAACCGAGGCGTGGGTGGCCGCACAGGTCGGCGGCGCGCTGGAGGCCGTCTTCGCGACGGTCGCCGCCACCCGCGCCGCCACCGAAGCCCTGCTCGACCGCGTGGCCGTCGAGGGCCGGCGCCCGGCCAGCGTAGACCTCGCCGCGCTCCGCCCCGGACTGCACGTCCACCTGATCCGCGAGGAACTCGTCTCCGGCGTCGGCTTCGTCGCGGCGCCCGGCCTCCTGACGGACGTGCCCGCCTGGCTGGAGTGGTGGCAGTCCGGCGCCGACGGCGACGTACGCCCGCTCCTGCTCGACCTCGATCCCGGCCAGTCGGCGTACTCCGACTACACGCACTGGGACTGGTTCGCGCTGCCCCGCGACACCGGGCGGCGGGCGGTGGCCGGACCGTACGTCGACTACCTCTGCTCCGACGAGTACAGCCTCACCCTCTCCGAACCCGTCCTGACCCAGGGCCGGTTCTCGGGGGTCGCCGCCGCCGACGTCTATCTGCGGCACTTCGAGACGGCCGTCCTCCCCCTCCTGCGGCGCCTGCCGCGCCCGGCCCACCTCGTCAACGCCCGGGGCCGGGTCGCCGCCTCCGCCGACCCCGCCCACCTGGCCGGCTCTCTCACCAAGGGCCCGGATTTCGGCGAACTGCTCAGCGCGGCGCGGCCCGGCGCGTACGACGGCATGCGCCTGGTGCCGTGCCGGGGCGTGCCCCTGGTGCTGGTGCTCGCCTGAGCCCGTGAGGACGTCGGGACGTAGCCTTCGGAGCTATCGGTGTGTCGGTTTACGCCATCGTGCCCTGAGCGCTGCTGCCTTCGGCGCCCACGCGGAGCGTGCCGTCACCGCCCGGAAGCGGCCGTACGGTGAGTGTCTGCTGGGCCTGGCCGATCGGGCCGTGGATGTCGTGGAGGACGCTGCTGGTGAGGCCCTGGCCGGTGGGGCCGAAGGTGACCGTGGTGTCCAGGCCGACCCAGCGGCCCGCCGGTTGCCGGTGCAGATGGACCGTCAGGTCGACGTTGGGAAACATCCACTCGGTCGGCGACCGGCGTACGGCGATGCCGTTGGCCGTGTCGACGAGGGCGATGTAGGAGGCGACCGGGCTGCTCGGCTCGCCGGCGACGAGGCCGAGGTCGGTGGAGATCCAGGCCGTGCCGCGGCCGGGCTCGGCGGGGGTGACCGGCCGGACGTCGACGGACGCGCAGTGTCCGCCGGGCCATACCGAGCCCAGGGACTGACCGGCGAGCCCGTCCGGCGGAGTCAGGCGCGTCTCGGCACCGCCGGCCACGGCGCCGGTGTCCAGCTCGGTCAGCAGCCAGGCGCGGGCCCGTACCACCGGCCGGTCGGCGATGCGTACGACCGCTTCGAGCAGTTCGATGGTGCGGCCGGGCCGGATCGACTCCACCTGGATCTCACACTCGTCCAGGGCGAGGCGCCCCAGGATGTCGAAGCTGATCCTGGACAGGAGCAGTCCGCTCGGCGGGCGCTCGGCGCGGTACTGGTCGATCGCGTGGGCCACGAGTCCGCCGAGCGGGCTGAAGTGCATCTCGTCGGTGTCCCACGCGCCGCTGGCGTGCGGGGTGGGCTTGTAGCGATGCCGGTCTATGCGCTCGAAGTAGCTGGCGGCCAACGGGTGCCTCTCCTCGGGATGTCTGTGCACGGGGTTGAGCAGGTCGTTGCACAGTACATCCGTGACCGCGACCGGTTCACGGCTACCTCCGGTCCGACGGTCTTCGCCCGCTGAAGCGGCCCGGCCCGGCGCCGCGGACAGTGCGGCGCCGGGCCGGGTGGGGACGGTCAGGCCGCCAGGCGCTCCGCGAGCTGCTTGGCCTTCGCGGCGGCCTCCTCCAGGGCGCGGTCGCGGGAGGCCTCGTACAGCGGGATCAGCTCGGCCATCGCCGGGTTCTGCGGGGCCATGGTCAGCTCCGGGACGATGAAGTCGAGGTCCAGACCAAGGGTGTCGGCGAGGATGACCGAGAGGTAGTTCTGCACGTACTCGTATCCCTCACGCGGGGTGCCCGGCCCGTAGGCGCCGCCCCGGCTGGCGACGACCGTCACCGGGGTGCCCTTCGCGGACGGGGTCTCGCCCGCGGTGCGGCCGAAGAGGATCACGTTGTCCAGCCAGGCCTTCAGGGTCGAGGGGATCGAGTAGTTGTACATCGGGGCGCCGATCAGCACCGCGTCGGCCTGCTCCAGCTCCTCGATCAGACGGACGCGCTCGGCGAAGGCGGCGGCCTGCTCCGGCGTGTGCGACGCCGGGTCGGCGAAGCCGGCGGTGTGCGCGGCGGCGGTGATGTGCGGGGCGGGCTGCGCCGCGAGGTCGCGGTAGACGACCGTGCCGTCGGGGTGCTGCTCCTGCCAGTGCGCGCGGAAGGTCTCCGCCACGGCGCGCGAGGCGGAGGCCTCGGTCGGGAACACGGACGAGTCGATGTGCAGCAGGGTGGCCATGGTGACTCCAGAAAGTCGACAAAAGGGGCAGGGGTAGCCCGGTGGCTCAGCGCTCGCTGAGGTTTCGTACTCGACTATCTTTAACACATGGACTTACTTTTTTTCACCCCCCTACGGCGAGGTAGTACCCTGAGCGCATGGCGGCGGACGTGACGCACGACAGTGCGGTGTGCAAGCAGGTGGACGATGGCATCACCCGTGTCTTCCAGCTGCTCGGAAAGCGCTGGAGCGGCCCGATCGTGGCCGTCCTGGTGGAACAGCCCGCACACTTCGCCGACCTGCGCCGGGCCGTCCCCGGTATCAGCGAGCGCATGCTGTCCGACCGGCTCGCGGAACTCGGCGCGGCCGGACTCGTGCTCCGCGAGGTCGACGAGGGCCCGCCGCTGCGCGTGTCCTACCGGCTGACCGAGGCGGGGGCCGCCCTGGAGCCGGCGCTCCGGGAACTGGGCGAGTGGGCAAAGGCCCACCTGCCGGACGCGCCGCCGTGCCCCGGCGCTTAGCGCGAGCGGCCGGCCGGATCATCCATGCAGGGCGCCATCCGGCCATGGCCGGCACCGCGCAGTGGGTGCGAACCGTCTGGGCCAAGCGGTCACGCGGCGGCACCGCTGCCGCCCGGGGAACGCCGTACCGGCCGGATGAGCGTGTGCGAACGGGACGGCGCCCTCCGGGTGTCCGCCCACTGCGGGCCGTGGTGCGGTCTGCCGCCCCCGCTCCGCAGGTCGCCGGCGGTGCGGCTACGGGTCCGGTCGCGCGTGACGTGTCCCTCGGGGAACCGGCCGTGCTCGTCGACGGGTGCGTGCCGGCGCGACAGCCCGGCGGCGACCACGAGAGGATCGGGGCCCTGGTCCGTCATGTGACACCGGAGGGGACGCCCGTGGCGCTCACGCTCGAAGACCGCTTCGCCATCACCGAGTTGATCTCCCTGCACGGCCACCTCGTCGACGAAGGTCAACTCGACCGGCTGGACGAGCTGTTCACCCCGGATGTCGTCTACGACATCAGCGACTTCGGGCGTGACCCGCTGGTCGGAGTGGCTGCGATCCGTCAGGCGGCACTGGCGCTGGGCGCAGGGAATCCCGTCGCCCACCATGTCACCAACGTGGTCGTACGGGAATCGGCGGACGGCCGGGTGCGGGCCCGCTCCAAGGGGCTCGGTGTCATGGCCGACGGCTCCTGTGGTTCCGCCACCTACGACGACACCCTCGTCCGCACGTCCGAGGGCTGGCGGATCAGTCACCGCAAGCTGTCCGCGCGACGCGTTCCGCTGAACGGCGTGACCCGGTCCGAGTGAGCCGGTGCGGGGTTCGTCCGCCGCCTCGACGCACCGGATTGCCGGATGGTGCGGAACACGGTGCTTCGGCGACGGTGGTCTCCCGTGGTCGCCCGTCGGAAGGACGGCTCGTGCGCACCCTCACTGCCACCGCACGCCCTGGGCCGCCCGGCACCGGCGGGGTGTGGCGCATGGACGGCTATGGCACCGTGCTCGTCATGGGCGGGGGAGTGCTGCAGGAGTACCGGACGGCATCCGTCGGCTGCCTCGAGGGCTGAGACCTTCACGCAGGCGCTGAGGGACCGCGCCGGACGGACCGTGCGGATCGGGCAACCCGCCGCAGCTGACCGAACCGGTCTTCACCGAGGAGGAGTTCGCCGAGAACCGCGACTCGGCCCCCGACCGCGCGGTGAACCCGCTCAGCGGGCGCGGCCGAGCCGGATCAGTCCACCGGCCAGGTGTGGGCGGGCGCGTTGAGGTGCATGTAGTCGATGTACAGCTGGGTCATCTCGCGCAGGGCCTCGTGGCGGCCGGCGCGCGTGGTGGCGTCGAGGTGGTGGAACATCTCCTTCTGCCACACGGCGCCGTTGCGTGCCGTCACACAGCGCTGCTCGATGATGCCGAGCAGCGGCTCCCGCCAGGCGTCGTCCATGCCGGACTGGGCAAGCCCCCGGTGCGCCAGCGGCAGCAGCCTGCGCAGGACCAGCTCCGGCACCGGCACCTCGCCCATGCCGGGCCAGTACAACAGGGCGTCGATGCCACGCCGGGCGGCGGTGTGCAGATTGTCCTCGGCGGCCGCGAACGACATCCGCGACCACACCGGCCGGTCCTCCTCCACCAGGGCCCGGGTCAGGCCGTAGTAGAAGGCGCCGTTGGCGAGGGTGTCGGCGACGGTCGGTCCGGCGGGCAGCACCCGGTTCTCCACCCGGATGTGCGGGAGGTCGTGGGAGACGGCGTACACCGGGCGGTTCCAGCGGTAGATCGTGCCGTTGTGCAGGGTCAGTTCGCCCAGGTCCGGGATGTCGCCGCGGTCCAGGGTCTCCGCCGGGTCCTGTTCGTCGCACAGCGGGAGGAGGGCGGGGAAGTAGCGCAGGTTCTCCTCGAAGAGGTCGAAGACGCTGTTGATCCAGCGCTCCCCGAACCACACCCGGGGCCGTACGCCCTGCACCTTGATCTCCTCCGGGCGGGTGTCCGTGGCCTGTTCGAACAGCGGGATACGGGTCTCGTGCCACAGCTCCTTGCCGAACAGGAACGGCGAGTTCGCCGCCAGCGCCACCTGGACCCCGGCGATGGCCTGCGCCGCGTTCCAGTAGGGGGCGAACTCCTCGGGAGACACCTGGAGATGGAACTGCGTGCTCGTGCACGCGGCCTCCGGGGTGATGGTGTCCGCGTAGGTGCGCAGCCGGTCCACGCCGTCGACCTCGATGTGCAGGTCCTCGCCGCGGGCCGCGAAGATCTGGTCGTTCAGGAGCTGGTAGCGCGGGTTCTCCGACAGGGTTTCCTCGCCGATGTCCTGCTGCCGCAGGGTGGGCAGGATCCCGATCATGATCAGCCGGGTGCCGATCGACCTGGCCCGCTCGTCCGCGTGGTTCAGCGCGGCGCGGATCTCCGACTCCCACGCGTCGGGTCCGCCCGCCGTCAGCCGCCGGGGCGGCACGTTGATCTCCAGGTTGAACCGGCCCAGCTCGGTGGACCAGACGGGGTCGGAGATCGCCTTCAGGGCATCGGTGTTGCGCATCGCCGGCTCGGCGTCGTCGCCGACCAGGTTCAGCTCGATCTCCAGACCGACCTGCGGCCGCTCGGACTCGAACCGTGCCTCGCGCAGCATCTGCGCCAAGGCGTCCAGGCACGCGTGCATCTTGATCCGGTACCGGCGGCGGTCCTCGCGGGTGAAGACGAGCGCCGGGACGTCGCGTCCCATCGGCCCTCCAGGATGCCCCTCGTCGCAACCTCCATTACCCAGCGTCGCACCAACGCGCGGGCCTCACCAGGCGCGGCCCGCGGCCGCGAGCCGGTGCCGCGGTGTACGAGCCTGGGGGCGCGGGCCCGTCGAACGGTTCGGTTCGTCCGGCCGGTCCGTCACCGCCGTCGCCTCCACCGCCGCAGTCCTCCACGGTGAGTCGTCCTCAGATGCGGCGAGGACGGGGCCGTGTGGCCGCGCGCCCCTGATTCTCCGGACGGGCCGGATCGGCGCCTGGTACGCGGCCGTGCACGGTGCGTGGTGAATCCCGATGCGGTCCGTGAGCGGAGCGCCTCCGTTGTCATGGGGGCGATCGTCGCCCTGGCGCCCGGATCCGCCAGCTGCCGGAGATCCCGGCTTCAGGCGTTCTTACGGGCCACGCCTCCGTAGAAGCCGATGGACTCGGAGCCGGGCGGCGGGGTGGTCTCCGGGCGCCAGAACGGAACCTGGGTCAGGCCGGGCTCGACCAGTTCGAACCCGTCGAAGAACCGCTCGACCCGGTCGCGGGACCGCAGGTTCATGGTGGCGGTCGCGCTGTTGTAGACGGCCTCGGCCTCGCTGCGGTCGTTGGCGAAGTCGCCCGTAGCATGCGAGAGCACCAGGAAGCTGCCGACCGGAAGCGCGTCGCGCAGGGTGGCCACGATCCGCTCGGGCTCGTCCGCGTCGCGGATGAAGTGGAGAATGGCGACGAGGAACAGGGCGACCGGCTGCTCGAAGTCGATGATCCGGCGCACCTCGGGGTGCTCGATGACTGACTGCGGATCGCGCAGATCGGCGAGCACGATGCTGGTCGTCCCGGACCGGCTGAGCAGCGCGTCGGCGTGCGCCTTCACGATCGGATCGTTGTCGACATAGGCGACGCGCGTGTCCGGAGCCAGCTCCTGGGCGACTTCGTGCACGTTCGGCGAGGTGGGCAGCCCGGTGCCGATGTCGAGGATCTGGCGGACGCCGCTGCCTATGACGTACCGGACCGCACGGTGCAGGAAGGCGCGGTTGGCCCGTACGGAGATCCACACCTCGGGCGCGGCCTCGGCCAGTTGGTCGCCCGCCAGTTGGTCCACCTCGTAGTTGTCCTTGCCGCCCAGGAGGTAGTCGTAGATCCGTGCGGGATGCGGCTTGCTGGTGTCGATGTGCACGGCCTGGCCGCCGTCCTGAGTCACACTGTGCTCCTCTCCACGACCGTCACGGCCTCGGTCCCGCAAACGGTTGGCCAAAGCTTCCCACATCAACTATCAGCTGCACGTGTGGAGTTCCGGTAGCTGAGGGTCACCGGGTCACTGCCACCGGGGCCGAGTGGCGGCGGATCCTGCCGCCGGCCGCGGACGCGATCCCAGGACGTCCCCGGAACGCCCCCGTTTGCCCGGGCTCAGGCGTCACTCGTCCGGTCATCTCCTGCGCAGGGGACGCACAGCACGGGTCGGCGGTACCTCCGCGCACCGGACGCATCGCACGGGCCGGGCCCGTCCCCGCCCCGCTCGCCGGGCGCCCGTCACCCGGCCGGCCCGGCTCCGCTGGCCTGTGCGACTTCGGCGTCGGATGGTCGGAACAAGATCGGTGAGTCGAAGCATCGTCCGACCGGTCGTGGGTCGTCCCTCCGCGTCCGTGACGAGGCGGGTCGACGCGCCGGGGGCGGGGAACGGTTAATCCATGCGCTCGGGTCGTTCCCCGCCTCTCCCGCCGATTCTGCTCTCCAGCCCCGTCGCCCCGGCACAGCCGGTCCTCGCCGCCGCCGCTCACTGCCGGCCGGAGGAGTCCGCGTTCCGCCGCCAGAGCGCGATCGCCGGCGTCCTCCCAACGCCCGTGGCCCGTCCGCGTCGATCGCCGGCGGCGGTGCGGCCCGATCACCGGCCGACCGAGGTGCCGCTACGCCGTTCGGCCGGGCGTCCAGACAAGGGGTGTCCTCACAGTGTGAGCCGGAGCTGACCGGTGCCGCTTCGAGTTTGAAACCGATCGGTTTAGGATGCACGTAAACCGATCGGTTTCCTGCTCTGGAGATGACTATGACCTCGATCAAGGACGCTGTCGTACTGGTCACCGGCGGCAGCCGTGGCCTGGGCAAGGCGCTGGTGGAGGGGCTGTACGCGCGCGGCGCCGCCAAGGTGTACGCCACGGCCCGCGACCCCCGCACCGTGACCCACCCCGACGCCGAGCCCCTCGCCCTGGAGGTCACCGACCCCGCATCGGTCGAGGCCGCCGCGGCGCAGGCCCGGGACGTCACGATCCTGATCAACAACGCGGGCGTCTCGCTGGGCGCGCGCTCCTTCCTCGACGCCCCCGTCGACGACGTACGCCGCGAGTTCGAGATCAACTTCTACGGGCCCCTGCTGGTCACCCGTGCCTTCGTCCCCGTCATCGAGCGCAACGGCGGGGGGCACCTCCTCAACGTCCATTCCGTGCTCTCCTGGCTCGGCGTCGCCGGCTCCTACAGCGCCACCAAGGCTGCCCTGTGGTCCCAGACCAACTCCCTGCGTCTGGAGCTGCGTTCACGCGGCATCGGGGTCACCGGGCTGCACGTCGGCTACATCGACACCGACATGACCTTGGACGTCGACGCGCCCAAGTCCGCTCCGGGCGACATCGCCGCCCTGGCCCTGGACGGAATCGAGGCCGGGGCGTACGAGGTGCTGGCCGACGACCGGACCCGGGATGTGAAGGCGGCGCTCTCCGGGGATCTGGCGGTGCTGTATCCGCAGCTGACCGAGTAGGTGCCGGAGCAGGTCTCCGCGGGCGGACGACCAGTGAAACCTCACGGGTAACAGCCGTCGCGAGCACCGGCGTTTCGGCCACGCACCGCCGCTGCGGAAGCCTTGTGCCACTGCGACCGCGCGTTCGACGCCCCGGAATCCCGGGTCCGCGCTTCGTCCGGAAAAGCGTGCGTTCGATTCGCCTGCGCCCTCGTTGAGCCGGGCACCACCGGACCATCCAGGTGCGGTGCCGACCCGAAGGAGGACGCAGGTGACCTCGACCGACGCCTCGACAGGAGACTTCCCGCCGCCCCCTCCGCCGCCGGCCGTGATCAGCTACGAGGGCAAGTTCGGCAAGAACCCCCTGGAAGAAGCCAGTTTCCGCAGGATGTGCGGGCGGCTGCCGTCGGTGCTGCGCAGCACCGCGGGCATGGCCTGGTCCGTCGACCGCTCCGGGGTCGTCCTGCTCCTCGTCTGCCAGCTCCTCACCGGCGTCGCGGCCGCCGTGGTCCTCGGCTGTACCGCCGAGGCCATGACCCACATCCTCGGCGCGGGCCCTGTGTCCGAACGTCTGCACGGGGCCCTGCCCGCGCTCGCGGTCGTCACCACGGCGGCGGCGGTCGGCCGGATCAGCAGGGCTCTGGCGTCCTATGCGGACGGGCGGATCACCCCCGCGGCTGGTGACCGAGGCCGACGTGGCGCTCGTCTCCGCCGTCTGCCGGGTGGAGGCCTCCGCCTGCGACGAGGACGGCTTCGCCGACCGGCAGGAGGCCGCCGAGGTGGGCGTCACCCGCACCACGACGATGGTCAAGGACGCCCAGCAGTTCCTGGCCTCACTCATCCGCATGGTCGCCGCCGCCGGAGTCATCACGGCACTGCACTGGCTGATGCTCCCGCTGTTGCTGCTGGCCGTGCTGCCCGCGGCCCTGGGCGCCGTGCTCTCCGCCCGCGTCGATTACCAGACGCACTACGCCAACGTCGGCGACCGCAACGTGCGCGGCATGATGCGCTGGTGGGCCACCTATTCGCGGCACGGCGACGAGGTCCGCGCGAACGGGATGACCGACTACCTCGTCCACTGGTACCGCGCGCTGTCCGAGCGCATCGACCGGCGCATCCTGAGGGCCGCGCCGCGCAGCCTCCGAATCGTCCTCGCCACCTCCGCCCTCGGCGGTGCCTTCCTGCTCGTCACCTGGTCCGCGCTCGCCTGGCTCGCCATGACCGGGCGGGTCGCCCTGCCCGTCGCCGCCACGGCGGTGGTCGCCGTGCAGACCACGCTCGCCGCGCTGTCCCAGTTCGTGCAGTACGGCGCGGCGATGTTCCACACCTCCCTCTACCTCGCCGACATGCGCTCCTTTCTCGACATGGCCGCCGAACGCGCCCCGAAGCGCGGAGTGTCGACGCTCCCGGAGCAGGTCGAGGAGATCCGGCTGGAGGAGGTCGTCCACCAGTACCCCGGCAGGGACGAGCCCGCCGTGGACGGCGTCTCCCTCACCCTGCGGCGCGGCGAGATCCTCGCGATCGTCGGCGAGAACGGCTCCGGCAAGTCGACGCTGACTAAGCTCATCACCGGCATCCTGCTCGCCGACAAGGGCCGGGTCCTCTGGGACGGTGTGGACCTCGCGCGCGCCCGGCCCGACTCGGTCTGGAGCCGGACCGCACTCGTCCCTCAGAACTTCGCCTGCTGGCCCCTGCGGGCCAGGGAGAACATCACGCTCGGCCAGCCGCGCACCCATGACGACGGTCCGGTGTGGGAGGCCGTCGACGCGGTCGGCATGCGTGAGACGGTCGAGCGGTTGCCCCACGGACTTCGACACCCTCCTCGCACGCGAGATCTACGGCGGCACCGAGCTGTCCGGCGGACAGTGGCAGCGCCTGGCCTGCGGGCGTGCCCTGTACCGCCGTACCCCCCTGCTCATCCTGGACGAGCCGACGTCACAGATGGATCCGCGCGGCGAGCACCAGATCTTCCTGGAGATCAAGCGCATCGCCGCGCGGCGCATCACCATCGTCGTCACCCACCAGCTGGAGAACACCCGCCTCGCGGACCGGATCGTCGTCCTGCAGAGCGGCCGCGTCGTCGAGCAGGGCAGCTACGACGACCTCGTGCACGCCGGCGGCCTCTTCGCCGAACTCGTCGCCCTGGCCAAGGACCGGTGACGGCGGCCGGGGTGCGTGCCACGGCTCGATACGATCATGATCACGCTGACGGAGAAGTCCCGCCCGGTGCCCGGGTCGGCACCGTTGCGCACCAGGCGGGACCACACCGACGAGGGGAACCGAACCATGGAGTACGTCAAGCTCGGCACGAGCGGCCTGGAGGTCTCCCGGCTGGCGCTGGGCTGCATGAGCTACGGCGTGCCCGACCGGGGGCCGCACCCGTGGACCCTGGACGAGGACGCCGCCCGCCCGCTCATCCGCCAGGCGCTGGACGCGGGGATCACGTTCTTCGACACCGCCAACAGTTACTCCGCCGGCACCAGCGAGGAGATCGTCGGCAAGGCACTCGGGGAGATGGTCCGGCGTGAGGACGTCGTGATCGCCACCAAGGTCTACTTCGCCGTGGCGGACGGCGCGGCGCGCGGCGACCGTCCCAACCGGTCGGGGCTGTCCCGCAAGGCGGTCATGACCGAGATCGACCACAGCCTGCGCCGGCTCGGCACGGACCACGTCGACCTCTACCAGATCCACCGATTCGACCCGCACACCCCGGTCGAGGAGACGATGGAGGCGCTGCACGACGTGGTCAGGGCGGGCAAGGCCCGCTACATCGGGGCGAGTTCCATGTACGCCTGGCAGTTCGCCAAGCTGCAGCACACCGCCGAGCGGCACGGCTGGACCACGTTCGTGTCCATGCAGAACCACTACAACCTCCTCTACCGGGAGGAGGAGCGCGAGATGCTGCCGCTCTGCGCCGACCAGGGCGTCGGCGTGATCCCGTGGAGCCCGCTCGCCCGAGGCCGGCTCACCCGGGACTGGGAGGCCACCAGCGTCCGCGGCGAGACGGACGCCTACGGCCGCACCCTGTACCAGCCGGACGACAAGCGGATCGTCGACGCCGTCGCCGCGATCGCCGAACGCCGAGGCGTCCCGCGGGCCCAGGTGGCCCTGGCCTGGGTCGCGTCCCGCCCCGGCGTCACCGCCCCCATCGTCGGCGCCACCAAGCCCCACCACATCCCGGACGCGCTCGCCGCACTCGAACTCCGGCTCACCGAGGACGAGATCCGGGAACTGGAGGAGCCGTACACGCCCAGGGGGATCGCCGGCCACTGAGCCGACCGCGCGCCACAACTCGCGAACGCCCGTCTGGCCCGTTCCTGGACAGACGGGCGTCACGGTATCTAGAGTTCTTGTCCAACAATGGAAGATCAGTCCACGTTGGAGACCGTCATGGCCGCCGCTTCGCCCGTAACGTTCGACGACGTCCGTGCCGCCGCCGCACGCCTCGAAGGCGTCGCCCACCGCACCCCGGTCGTCACCTCGCGCACCCTGAACGCCCTCGTCGGCGCCGAGGTGTTCATCAAGTGCGAGAACCTCCAGCGCGTCGGCGCCTTCAAGTTCCGCGGCGCCTACAACGCGGCCGCCCAGCTCTCTCCGGACCAACTGGCCAAGGGCATCGCCGCCTACTCCTCCGGCAACCACGCCCAGGCCACCGCCCTGGCCGCCCGCGAACTCGGCACCAGCGCCGTCATCCTGATGCCCGAGGACGCCCCGCGACTCAAGCGGGAGGCGACCGCCGGATACGGCGCCGAGATCGTCACCTACGACCGCTACACCGAAGACCGCACCGCACTCGGTACGGCCCTGGCCGAGGACCGCGGCCTGGCCCTCATCCCGCCCTACGACCACCCCCACGTCATCGCCGGGCAGGGCACCGCGACCCTGGAACTCCTCGACGAGACCGGCCCGCTCGACGCCCTGCTCGTGCCGGTCGGGGGCGGCGGCCTGATCGCCGGAAGCGCCACCGCCGCCAAGGCCCTGCACCCCGGCATCCGGATCGTCGGCGTGGAGCCGGAGGAAGGGGACGACACCAAGCGCTCCCTGGAGAGCGGCGCCCGCGTCACCCTGCCCGTGCCCCGGACCATCGCCGACGGGCAGGCCCTGCCCACGCCCGGCGAGCTCACCTTCGAGATCAACCGGCGCCTGGTCGACGCCATCGCCCTCGTCAGCGACGCGGAGATCGTCGCCGCCATGCGATTCGCCTTCGAACGCCTGAAGATCGTCCTCGAACCCAGCGGCGCCACCGGCCTGGCCGCGCTCCTGGCCGGCCGCGTCGACAACCTCCCGCCCCGCATCGGCATCATCGCCTCCGGCGGCAACATCGACACCGGGCGCTTCGCCGAACTCATCGGCCGGTGAGGGCAGTTGTGGCGCGGCGCGAAAAACCGCAGGCGCCGCTGCGAGCCCGTCGGATACCGTGAGCGCATGTCCACGCCCCGAATTTCCTAGCTGAGGACCCGCTTCCACGCCAGGAGTGTGTCCTCTCGCTGTTTCGGAGCGTTACATCATGATCACCACTCGCGATGTCGAGCTGCGCGCCGGTGCGCGCCTGCTGCTGTCCGGCATCTCCCTCACCGTCTCCCCCGGCGACCGCATCGGCCTCGTCGGCCGCAACGGCGCCGGCAAGACCACCCTGCTGACCGCGCTCGCCGGGCGGTCCCGGCCCGCCGCCGGCACCATCACGCACACCGGTCCCGTCGGCTTCCTCGCCCAGGACTCCCGCGCCGCCGACCCCGCCACGACCGTCACCGACCGGATCCTGTCCGCCCGCGGCCTCGACACCGCGCTGCGCGACCTGCGCAAGGCCGAGACGGCGATGGCCGACGCCGCCCGCCCGGCAGAGCTGGAGCGGGCCATGAACGCCTACGCCCGCGCCGACGCCGCCTTCCAGGCCGGCGGCGGCTACGCGGCCGAAGCCGAGGCGGCCCGGCTGGCGGCCGGACTCGGCCTGCCCGAACGGGTCATGAGCGAGCCGGTCGGCACCCTGTCCGGCGGGCAGAAGCGCCGCGCGGAACTCGCCCGCATCCTGTTCGCCGGAACCGAGGGCATCCTGCTCTTGGACGAGCCCACCAACCACCTCGACGCCGACTCGCTCACCTGGCTGCGCGGCTTCCTCCAGGGCCACCAGGGCGGACTGGTGCTCGTCAGCCACGACACGGCCCTGCTCGCCGAGGTCGTCAACCGCGTCTTCCACCTGGACGCCGCCCGGGCCACGATCGACGTCCACAACACCGGCTGGAACGCGTACAGGACCCGGTGCGAGACGGAGGAGCGGCGCCGCACCCGGGAGCGGGCCGGCACCGAACGCAAGGCCGCCGCCCTGCACGCCCAGGCGGACCGCATGAAGGCCCGCTCCGCCACCGCCACGATGGCCCGAAGCATGGCCCGCCGTGCCGACCGCATGCTGGCCGCCCTGGAACCCGCCCGGCGCACCGAGAAGACCGCGCGGATCCGGCTGCCGGAGCCCGCCCCGTGCGGGCGGACGCCGCTCGGCGCGATCAGTCTGGCCAAGTCCTACGGCGGCCACCGGGTCCTCGACGGGGTGGACTTGGCGGTGGACCGCGGCAGCCGCCTGGTCGTCCTCGGACTCAACGGCGCTGGCAAGACCACCCTGCTGCGGATCCTCGCCGGTGCCGAACGGCCGGACGCGGGACGCGTGGTGCACGGACACGGGCTGCGCCTCGGCTACTTCGCACAGGAGCACGACACGCTCGACACCCACCGCACGGTCCTGGAGAACCTGAGGGCCGCGGCACCGCACCTGGACACCGGTGAGGCGCGGCGGGTGCTGGGCGCGTTCCTGTTCGGCGGGGACGACGCCGGCAAGCCCGCGGGTGTCCTCTCCGGCGGCGAGCGGACCCGGCTGGCGCTGGCCGGCCTGGTCCACTCCGGGGCGAACGTCCTGCTGCTGGACGAGCCGACCAACAACCTCGACCCGGTCTCCCGCGACGAGGTGCTGACCGCGGTCGACTCGTATCCCGGCGCCATCGTCATGGTCACCCACGACGAGGGTGCCCTCGACGCCCTCCGCCCGGACCGCGTCCTGCTGCTGCCGGACGCGGACGAGGACCTCTGGAGCGAGGACTACCGCGACCTGGTCGCCCTCGCCTGAGAGCCGCTGTCCTTCAACCCCCCATCCGAGTTTCACCATGGTCATATAAGATCCACGCAATTTGATCACCAAATCTTGATCGTGGGGGGACCGGATCGTGAACTCGCATGTCGTCAAAGGAGCATTCGCGCTCGTACTGAGCGGGACGATGGTGGGGGCGCTGTCCGCCGAGGCGGCGTCCGCGCCGACCGCGGGCATCGCGGCGGGGACCGCCACGGTGACCAACGACCCCGTACAGCCTGGCGTCTGGGGTACGGCCACCGAGCTCGCCCCCTCCGCCCAGCACCGCGTGCTGGCCCTGCAGGCCCGCGCCGACGGCGCCCTCATCGCCCTGCGCGACCAGCCCCAGGACCCCACGCAGACCGCCGAGGTCCGCCGGCTCACCGTCCAGGTCCGTCCGGCCGGCTCCACCACCTGGGCCGCGCCTCAGACGCTGTCCACCGCCGCCGACTACATCCTCGACGCCAGTACCCTCGCCCCCCAGGCCGACGGCTCCTTCCTCGCCTACTGGCGCGAGCGCGTACCCGGGGGCAAGTTCCTGCTGAAGGCCGCCACCCTGGCCCCCGGCGCCACCCGTTGGTCCGCCCCGACCACCGTCGCCACCACCGACTGGACCGACTGCCCTCCCGTCGTCTTCGGCAGCGCCACCGGCCGCCTGACCGCCGTCTGGGCCACCCAGGTCCTCGGCGGCCGCGAGCTGCGCATGTCCGAGCGGCCGGCCCCCGGCGAGGCCTGGTCCGAGCCCACCGTATTCGACACCGTCAAGAGCGACACCGAGGAAGGGGAGTGGTACCTGACCGGGCTGGACGCCACGGTCGACGAGGCCGGCAACGCGGCCATCGCCTGGAACCTCGACGACGCCTTCCGTGAGGGTGGCTTCGCCGGCGCGACCGGCACCGAGGTCTCGTACCACTCCCGGATCATGGAGCGGAAGGCCGGCGCGACCACGTGGGGCGACGCCGAGGACCTGACCCCGCTCGCCGGCACCCATCCGGGTGCCGTGCGCCTCGACGCCGATCCGGCCGGCGGCCTCACCCTCCTGTGGGCGAGCGCCGGCAACGGACCCGTCCGCTTCGCCCGCCGGAGCGCCCCCGGCGAGGCCTGGAGCGCCCCCGAGCAGACCCCGCTCACCGGCTGGTACGCCCCTCGCACCCTGCCCCGTCCGCTGACCGCGCCGAACGGCGACGTCACCCTCGTCGACGGCACCGACAAGGCGGTGATCTCCACCACCCGCTCCGCCCGCACCGGCGTCTGGGGCGCCGTCGAACAGGCCGACGACCGCCGTCCATTCGGCTCCGCCCACTACGCCGTCAGCTCCGGCATCGCCACCGACGGCACGGTGCACGCCGGCTGGGCCGTGTCCATCGGCAGCGGCAGGTACCGGTACGTCTCCGGCTTCCGCACCCGCGGCGGCTGGTCGGCGCCCAAGACGCTGGGCACCACCACCGACTACCGGGGCATCGGCGGCGCCGTCACGGTCGCGGGCACCCGCCCCACCGCGCTCTGGTACGACAACTCCGCCTCCGGCGGGCCGCTGTACACCGTCTCCGGCACCAGCCGCCCGCTGCCCCGCGCCCGGGACTACGGCGACGACCGCCGCGCCGACGTGCTCGCCCTGAGCGGCACCACCCTGACTCGGTACGACGGCGACGCCGCGGGCCATCTCGCCGAGGGCTCCGTGCACAGCGGCGCGGTCACCGGCGGCTGGCCCTCGGGTACCCGGTTCACCGGCTTCGGCGACCTCAACGGGGACCGCGTCAACGACGTCCTCGCCGTGCTGCCCACGGGCGAGGCGCGCATGTACGAGACCCCGGCGGGGCGGCTGCCCGTGCCTACGTCCCCGTACAAGAAGACCAGCAGCGACTGGCGCGGCTACAACGTCCTGACCAGCCCCGGCGACCTGACCGGCGACGGCCGCGCCGACCTGCTGGCCCGGTCCGCCGCCACCGGTGACATCTACCTGTGCGCGGGCAACGGCAGCGCGGGATTCGCCCCGCGCGTCAAGATCCGGTCGGCATGGAAGGGGTACACCCGGGTGATCGGCGCCGGGGACCTCAACGGCGACGGGCGCGGGGACGTGTTGGCCCTCGACGGCTCCGGCGAGCTGTGGCGCTACAACGGCACCGGCACCGGCAAGCTCGCCGACCGGGTGCTGGTCTTCCGCGACTGGGGCAAGAGCTACCGGCAGGTGCTCGGCGCCGGTGACCTGAACGGCGACGGCAAGGCCGACCTGCTCTCGGTCGACGCCGACGGCGTGGCCTGGCTCAACCCGGGCACCGGCCACGGCACCTTCGGCAGCCGGGTCCGCGTCGGCTCCGGCTGGACCGGCCGCACCCTTTCCTGACCCGCGGCGTCCTCCCCGACCGGCGGCCCGCACCGAGGGGCACCCCATGGCGCGGTCCCGCCTTCCCGGGGTGCCTGGAGAGGGAGCCCCGACCGGTCTCGCAGACCGGCCGGGGGCACGGACCGAGCAGCTCGCAGCGGCGCGCTCGCGTTCAAGTACCGCACCGGGACGCCGTGGATGGACCTGCCCGAACACCTCGGTTCGTGGAAGGGCGCCCACAACAGAAGGTCTTCACCGCCCTGCTCGCCGAGGCCGACGCCGACGGCGACCTGGAGTGGGTCGTCGCGGTCGACGCCACGATCGTGCGGGCTCATCAGCACGCGGCCGGGGCCCGTCAAAAGGGGCCCCGGGCGGCGAGCCGGCCAACCATGCCCTCGGACGCTCCCGCGGCGGGCTGACCACGAATCCACCTCGCTGCTCACGGCCGCTGCCGACCGCTCGCTTTCGTCATCACACCCGGCCAGGCCGGCGACGCACCCGCATTCGAGCAGGTCATGGCCCGAATCCGAGTGCCCCGGCGGACAGGCGCCCCAGGGTTACACCGGAGGCGGTCTTGGCCGACAAGGCGTATTCGTCCCGGGCGATCCGCCGTCATCTGCGGCGGCGCGGGATCCGGACGGTGATCCCGCAGCCCGCTGACTGGGCCGCCAACCGCAAGCGGCTCGGCCGCCAAGGTGGCCGCCCGCCAGCCTTCGACCGCCGACACCGTCGCCGTACGCAAGATGGACAGCGCCGACCACGGCGACATCGTCGCTGCGCCCCTGGACGACGAAGCCGATCCCAGGCGATGACACCCGCGTCCTCCGCAGGGTCGCCGGTGTCCTGTGCCTTTTCTGATCATGAAGGTCTGTAGCCATTTCTGCGTGTCACTGCGAGCCTGCGGCCACCAGGGTCGCAGTGATGGGTTCGAGCTCGGTGATCAGTTCGTCGAGTTCGGCGGGGGACAGGGCGTCGTAGGGCGGGGTGGCGAGTTCGTCGGTGAGGGTTTCGATGCGTTGTTTGGTCGCGCGGCCGGAGTCGGTGAAGTGGCCGTCGGTGTCGATGAGTCCGCGTTCGCGCATGCCGTCCATGACCGCGGCCAGACGCTCTTTCGGCAGGTGATGGATGCGTCCGAACGACTCCGGCGGGTGGATGCCCTGCTCCAGCGCGGAGAGCACGTGGGCCTCCGTGCCGCCGATCCGCGCGCCGACGAGAGCGGCGATGTGCCCGTCGCCGCGGTGCTCGCGCAGCATGGTGGCGGAATGCCACAGCCGGGCAACCGGGTCGCTCGGCACCGCAAGGGTGCGCATCCCCGCGTACATCACCCGGCCTTCGGTGGGGGCGCTCGTCGCGGCCTTGGTGGTCAGGTCGGCGGCGCGCACCAGGCCCGGCGAGCCGGCCAGTGCGTCGCCGAGGATCCGCCGTAGGGAGGCCGCGCTGCCCCTTTCCCGCGCGGCGACGGAGGCCTCGGGCGCAATCGTCTCCCAGGCGCTCGGGATGTGCCGTGCGGCTTCCCCGTCGGCGAAATTGTAGAAGGCCGCGTGCACGACCTGCGCCGGTACCCGCCCCAGCGGCGCGGCGCGGCTGGCGAAGTAGCCGTCCCAGTAGGTCCGGTGGCCGAGTGCGGCCAGTTCCTCGTTGCACTCGTCGGCGAAGAACGTGACCAGGCAGATCGGCTCCAGGAGCTCGAACATGCGGCGGGCGATGTGAGTCATCGGATGCAAGCGCGTCTTGCCCATCGGGTTCTCCCTTTGTCAGGTGTGCCGACTTGGACCGTCCGGCACACCGAAACTCATCGGCGACCGAAGGGAAGCAGTGCAGATGGGGGGTCTTCGAAGTTGAGCGGTGCAGGGTCGGTGGCCGCTGACTGTCCGTCACGGTCTGCGATGAGTGGGGTGGTTGTCGGCCCTGGATGTAGGACGCCCGTGGTCCCGGGTGATCATTTCTGTTCTCTACGCAGAAGGATCACTGGGGAGCCACGGGCTTGGTCAACGATACGACGTTGCTGTTGGACCTCGACGGGGTGTCCGTCATGCGGGTCGAGCGGTGCGAGGACGGTGGGCGCCGGGTCCATCTGGTCACGGCGGATGCCTCGGCCCGGGCCTGTCCGGCCTGCGGGGTCTTCTCGTCCCGGGTGAAAGGCTCCGCCACCACCCGACCCCGTGATCTCCCTTATGGCGAGCGCGGGCTGGAGTTCTTGTGGCACAAGCGGCGCTGGTGGTGCCGCGAGCCGGCCTGTCCTCGGAAATCGTTCACCGAGCAGATCCCGCAGATCCCGGCCGGCGCCCGGCTGACCGGGAGGCTACGGAGTACGGCCGGACGTCGGATACGGGATGCCGGCTCCACGGTCATCCAGGCCGCCCGCGATCTGCATCTGTCCTGGCCGACCGTGATGGACGCCTTCCGGACCGTTGCCCGCGAGGTCGTCGAAGCGCCGCTGCCCGAGGTCGAGGTGCTGGGCATCGACGAGACCCGGCGCGGCAAGACCCGCTGGGAGCAGAACCCCGAAACGGGCAAGTGGCAGCTGACACGGGACCGGTGGCACACCGGGTTCGTCGACGCGCTCGGTGTCGGTGGCCTGCTCGGCCAGGTCGAGGGCCGCACCGCCGCCGACGTGCTGGCCTGGCTGTCCACCACACCTCTGGCCTGGCGCAACAGCATCCGGCACGTCGCCATCGACATGTCGGCCACCTACCGGGCCGCGGTCCGCACCGGCCTGCCGAACGCCGTCGTCGTGGTCGACCACTTCCACGTCGTGCAGCTCGCGAACAAGATGCTGTCCCTGGTCCGGCGCCGCACCACCGCCGAGATCCGCGGACGACGCGGACGCGCCACCGACCCGGAATGGAAGGCTCGCAGGCGTCTGCTGCGCAACCGCGAGGA
>NZ_JBITGJ010000080.1:0-36526 GCF_044456925.1 Streptomyces sp. NPDC050743 | reverse complement strand
CCCTCGCCGTACAACTCTCCCGTGCCGCCGTGTGTCTCCTGTGTGTACGCGATCAAGGAGACACATGCGCACGTACAGAAGGCTCGCCGTGGCGACGGCCACGGCTCTCTCACTGACCGGCGGGGCGCTCGCGCTCACGGCCGGTTCGGCGGCGGCCGCTCCCGCCAAGTACGCCGACGACTTCAACGGCGACGGCTACCGCGACTACGCGTCCGGCTGGGGCGGTGAGGTCGCCGTCACCTACGGCACGGCGACCGGGCCGGGCCCGAAGACGGTCAGGTTCACGCAGGACAGCCCCAACATCCCGGGCCAGGCCGGCGACGCCGGGGGCTACGCCGACGGCTTCGGCGACCAGATCGCGAACGCCGACCTCAACCAGGACGGGTACGCCGACCTCGCCGTCGCCGACCGCACCGAGAAGGTCGGCACCAAGGCCGGGGCGGGCGCGGTCACCATCCTGTGGGGCGCCCAGGCGGGCCTCGGTGCGAAGGCCACCCGCATCCCGGCCAAGTCCAGCCTGGCGTTCGGCGCGGCCCTCGCGTCCGGCGACTTCAACGGCGACGGCAAGCCGGACCTGGCCGTCGCCGACGTCACCGGCACCCTCTTCGTCTACCGGGGCGGCTTCTCCCAGACCGGTACGACGGGCAGCGTCACCAAGCTGGAGGTCAGCCCCAGCGGCGCCGAGGTGCTGGAGCCGACCGCGATCGTGGCGGGCCGGGTCACCGCGGACAAGGCCACCGACCTGTACGTGCTCGGCCAGGGCTACAAGAACGACCGGATGACCCAGGCCGCGTGGTTCGTGCAGGGCGGCACCACCATCAAGCGCGGCACGTACACGACGTACAACGCCTCTCAGGCGGACTTCTCCTCGACCGGCGTGATCGCCGACTTCGACAAGAACGGCTACGGGGACCTCGCCGTCAGCGACAAGCCGTACAACAAGGGCGCGGGGTCCGTGCTGGTCCTGCGCGGCGGTGCGAGCGGACCCACCACCAGCTACCGCCTGTCCCAGTCCACCTCCGGCGTGGCGACCGCGGCCACCGCGAACGACTGGTTCGGCTACTCCCTGTCCGCCGGCGACACCAACCGCGACGGCTACCCGGATCTCGCGGTCGGCGTGCCCGAGGAGGAGTCCGGCTCGGTCCACAACGCGGGTGGTGTGCACATCCTGCGGGGCGGCAAGAGCGGCCTGACCGGTACCGGCTCGCAGTGGTTCACCCGCGCCACGGCGGGCGTGCCGGGCAGTGCCACCGAGGACGAGCGGATCGGTCTGTTCGTCCGGCTGCGCGACCTCGACCGGGACGGCGACGCGGACCTGCTGGCGTCCGGCGACCTCTACCGCGCCGGCCTGCTGCTGCGTGCGACCGCCTCGGGCATCACCACCAGCGGCGCGTCGGAGACCGACCTGGACCCGAACTTCCCGCAGTAGATCCGCTGCCCGGTCCACCACCGAGCCCCACCGGAGACGCGCTCCGGTGGGGCTCCTCGCATCCGAGCAGGACGACTCCTAATCTGACGACATGTCAGACGATGAGTCGTACGAACCGCTCGGTTTCGACAACGTGCTGCTCCCCGTCGGCGACCTCGGCGAGGCCGTCGGGTTCTACGAGCGGGCCGGCTTCGGTGTCGAGTTCCGGTTCGACGAGGGCGGGATCGCCCTGCTGAAGGTCGGCAAGGAGACCCCCGGGATCCTGCTGCGCGCCGAAGAGACGCTGGGGCACCGGTCGCCGCCGTGGCCCTCGCCGCGCATCTGGCTGGAGGTGCCGGACGCGCGGGCGGCGGCGCGGGCGCTGGCCGCCGCCGACATCACGCCGCTGGACGAGGTGCTCCCGGTGGCCACCGGCTGGACCGTGGAGATCGCCGACCCCTGGGGCAACGTCCTCGGGTTCACGGACTACACCAAGCGTCCGGAGCTGGGGCGCGGAACCCGGGCGCACCCTTGAGTTGAACATGTTCAAAAACAGGTCTACAGTCATCCCCGTCAGCGTTTTGAACGCGTTCAAGAAGGGGTGGGGGCATGGACCGCACGGTCATCGCCTACGTCATCTACCTGGTCGTCAGCATCGCGCTGACCATCTGGGTGGCCCGCACGCTCAGCCGCAACGGCCGGGTCTTCCTGGCCGACGTGCTGCGCGGCAACGAGAAGCTCGCGGACGCCGTCAACCACCTTCTGGTCGTCGGCTTCTACCTGGTCAACCTCGGCTTCGTGGCGCTGTACCTGAGCGGGGACGAGACGATCGAGGACACCCGCGGCGTCTTCGAGGCCCTGTCGACCAAGCTGGGCGTGGTCCTGCTGGTGCTCGGCGTGATGCACCTGGGCAACGTGTACGTGCTCAACCGGATCCGCCGGCGCGGGATCATGGAGCGCGAGGAGCGGCCTCCGGTCGACCCGCAGGAGTGGATCGCCCCGGCGGCCGGGGCGTGACCGCGGTGACCACCACTGAGGACCGGGGCGTCACGGGGGGCGTCCCGGTCCGCCGGCTCACCGTCCTGTACGACGCCGAGTGCGGACTGTGCACCCATCTGCGCGGCTGGCTGGCACGGCAGCCGCAGCTGGTGCCGCTGGAACTGGTGCCGGCCGGCTCGGACGGGGCCCGCATCCGCTTCCCCGGGCTCGACCACGCCGCCACGCTCGACGAGGTCACCGTCGTCGGCGACTCCGGCCAGGTCTACCGGGGCTCGCGCGCCTGGATCGTCGTCCTGTGGGCCCTGCGCGAGCACCGGCCCCTCGCCCACCGGCTGAGCACCCCCTCCGGCGCCCGGCTCGCCCGCGGCGCGGTGCTGGCGGCGGCGAAGTGGCGGGGTGCGCAGCGGCGCGACGCCGGGTGGAACTGGGGTGGGACGGTCTACCGGCGGCAGGACGGGTGGGCATACCGGCCGGACACCGGCTGGAGTTACGAGCCGCCCTCCTGCCCCGGCGGGACCTGCGCCACCGGTTAGGCCCCCGAGCCGTACTCGTTAGGCTCTTCTACCGTGCCCGCGAAGAACGACGGCCCCGAGACGGCCGGCTCCCCCAGCAGCAAGTCCGAGCAGACCCGCGCGCTGATCCTGGAGACCGCGATGCGGTTGTTCCAGGAGCGCGGGTACGACAAGACCACCATGCGGGCCATCGCCAAGGAGGCCGGGGTCTCCGTCGGCAACGCCTACTACTACTTCGAGGGCAAGGAACACCTGATCCAGGGCTTCTACGACCGGATCGCCGCCGAGCACCAGAGGGCGGTCCGCGAGGTCCTGGACCGGGAGACCGACCTGGAGGCGCGGCTCGCGGGCGTGCTGACGGTCTGGCTCGACATCGCCCGGCCGTACCACGAGTTCGCCGTGCAGTTCTTCAAGAACGCCGCCGACCCCGACAGCCCGCTCAGCCCCTTCTCCCCGGAGAGCGAGCACGCCCGCGAGCAGGCCATCGCCGTCCACCGCGAGGTGCTGGCCGGCTCGAAGTCCAAGGTCGCCCCCGAACTGCGGGACGTGCTCCCGGAGTTGATGTGGCTCTCCCAGATGGGGCTGGTCCTGTACTGGATCTTCGACCGGACGGAAGGGCGCGAGCGCAGCTACCGGCTGGCCCGGCGCGGGGCCCGGCTGACCGCCCGCGGGGTGGCGCTCGCCCGCTTCCGCGTGCTGCGCCCCCTGGTGCTGGAGGTCCATGAGCTGTTCACGGACTTCCTGCCCGGCATGACGAAGGCACTGCCGGATCCCCGGACCAAGGAGACCAGGGGAACCAAGGGGCGCGACGGGAAGGCCGAATGATCAGAGCCAGTTCAGACGCCACAGGCGGAAGACGCCCGTGCCGTCGTCCAGGTACTGGCTGCCGCCCACGTCCTCGGTGCTGACCACGTACTCCTTGCGCTGCCACAGCGGGAGCAGCGGGACGTCCCGGGCCACGTCCGCCTGGATGTCCTTGAAGTCGTTCGCGGCCCGGCTGCGATCGGCGTACTGCTGGCTGTCCAGGACGAGGTGGTCGACCAGCTTGTTGCTGTACCCGGTGCTCATCGTGGAGCCGGTGCCGACGAGCGCGGCGCCGAAGGTGTCAGGGTCGGGATAGTCGGGCACCCAGCCGACCGCCCACGCGTCCATCTTCCCGGTGGCCCAGCGCTTCTGGAAGTCGGTCCACTCGTACCCCTGGACGTCCACCTTGAACAGGCCGCCCGCCTCCAGCTGCTGCTTCAGCGCCGCGGCCTCCTGCTCACCCGCGCCCCGGTTCTTGCCGTAGCCGAAGGTGAACCGGACCGGCAGGGTCACCCCGGCCTGGGTGAGCAGCGCCCGCGCCTTCTGCACGCTCTGCGCCGGGTAGTCGTCGAAGAACGACGTGGTGTGGCCGGTGATGCCGGCCGGGATCAGCGAGTACAGCGGGTCGACCGTGCCCTCGTAGACCGTCGAGGCGAGCTGCTCGCGGTTGACCAGCCAGGCCATCGCGCGGCGCACCCGCGCGTCGTGCAAAGGCGAGCCGGCGCGCGTGTTGAGGTACAGGTTGCGGGTCTCGGCGCTGTCGGACTCGGTGACCCGCTGGTTGGGGTCGCTCGGGTTCAGCGCGGAGAGCACGCTCGGCGGCAGCTCCCGGGTGGCGACGTCGACCTGCCCCGCCTTCCAGGCGCTGTCGAGCTTCGCGGAGTCCGCGTAGTAGCGCAGCTCGATCGGGCGGCCGGCACCGCTGAGGTAGCCCTCGTAGTGGGCGTTCGGCTGAAGGACGGCCTTCTGGTTCTTGGTGTACGACGTCAGCGTGTACGGGCCGGTGCCGTCGACGGCGGTGCCGCCGCGCAGCGAGTCGGCCGGGTACTTGTCCTTGTCCACGATCGCCCCGGCGCCCGTGGCGACCTTCAGCGGCCACGTGGCGTCCGCGGACGACAGATGGAAGGTGACGGTCGTCGCGCTGTCGGCGGTCACCGAGCCGAGCGTGGAGAACAGCGACGCCGGGCCGACATCGGAGTTGATCTTCTTGACCCGGTCGAAGGAGTACTTCACGTCCTCGGCCGTCATCGCGCGCCCGCTCGGGAAGGTGATCCCGGAGCGCAGCGTGCACTGGTACGTCCGCAGACCGCCGCCCTGGAAGGCGCAGCTCTTCGCGGCGTCCGAGACCGGCTCGACGCCGCCCGGCTCGAATGTCAGCAGCGACTGGAAGACATTGCTGAACAGGGCCCAGGACCCGGCGTCATAGGCGCCCGCCGGGTCGAGGTCCGTGACGGCGTCCGTCGTACCGACCGCGATGGTCTTGTTCTTGTTCCCTTGCGACGGCAGCAGTCGCCAGCCGCCGATTCCCACGATCGCGAGCACGAGCAGTGTCACGAAAACGCGCATGCGAACAGATCGCACGGTGGTGCCCTCCCCAGGCCCCTTCAAAGGCCCTACCCCTGGCCAGCACGAATTCGCCACTCCCCTCGTGGCGCGGCTCACCTAATCACACGGGTTTCGCCTGGGGGAAGGGCTTTCTGACCATTGGGGAAAGAACTTACCGAGGCGTTGTTTCCCCCGGGTTTCACAGCGTCTTCACAGGCGTGGGAGCGGTTCCGGCCAGGGGGGCGGCTCGGGCGCGGGTGCGGCTCACGCGCGCGTGGCGGCCAGCTCGATCACCGTCACGTCCGACGGCGCCCCCACGCGGGTGGGCGGGCCCCAGGCGCCGGCGCCCCGGGTGACGTACAGCTGGGTGTCGCCGTAGCGGTCGAGGCCGGCGACGGTCGGGTTGGCGGCGGCCGCGAGGAGGTTGCCGGGCCAGAGCTGGCCGCCGTGGGTGTGACCGGAGAGCTGGAGGTCGACGCCGTACCGGACCGCCTCGTGGATCTGCACCGGCTGGTGGGCCAGCAGCACGCACGCGCGTGCCGTGTCCCGGTCGCCGAGTGCCTTGCCGAAGTCCGGGCCCTGGCCCTCGCTCTCGCCCTGGAGGTCGTTCACCCCGGCCAGGTCGAAGTACGGCAGCTCGGTGCGGGCGTTCTCCAGCGGGTGCAGGCCGAGGGCCCGCACCTCGGCCACCCACTGCTCGGCGCCGGAGAAGTACTCGTGGTTGCCGGTGACGAAGTAGGCGCCGTGCCGCGCGCGGAGCCGGGCGAGGGGCGCGGCGGCCGGGCCCAGGTCCTTGACGCTGCCGTCCACCAGGTCGCCGACGACCGCGATCAGGTCGGGCTGGGTGGCGTTGACGGTGTCGACGACCTTCTGCGCGAAGTCACGGCCGAGGATCGGGCCGAGATGGATGTCACTGACGACGGCGATACGGAAGCCGTGTGCCGCTCGGGGGAGCTTGGCCAGGGGGATGGTGACGCGTTTCACCCGCGGGCCGCGGAGTACTCCGTAGGTTCCGTAGCCGACGGTCGCCACGGCGGCGGTTGCGGCCGCGCCGGCCACGACTCTGGACACGAAGAGGCGGCGGGTGGGTTCCTCGGTTCCCGGTGCCTCCTGGGCGCCCGGTGCCACGGTGGCCGTACCGGGACCGTGCCCACCGTCCCGACCCGGTCGGCCGAGAAGTGACCCGACGGGGTCCTGGCCCGGCCGGCCGAGAGGCGGCTCCACGGGGTTCGCGCCCGGTTGGCGCCGGCGGTGCAGGGCGCGGCGGAGCAGGGGGCGTACCGCCTCTCCCGCCAGGACCGCCAGCAGCAGGTACAGGGCGAGGGCCATCCACAGGAAGCCGGGCCAGGCCAGGGCGCGCTGGAGCCCGAAGGCGGCGCCGGAGCGCTCGGTGACCAGGGCCGCGACCATCAGGACCGGGCCGGCGACGAAGACCGCCGTGCCGGCGCGGCGGGCCGGTCCGGGGCCGCGCGTGGTGTCGCGGACCAGGCGCCGCCAGATGTACCAGTGCAGGCCCGCCACGACGGCCAGGACGGCGACGGCGACGAGCGCGAGGACGATGACCAACCCGACCGGACCCCCGTGGTGACGTACGGCTGTGACGTGCGGACGGCTGTGACGAGCGAGCGGCTGTGCGAGCGGCCGGGGGTGCGGACCGCTAGGGTGCGGGCCGCTATGACGCGCGGCGCAGTGCGCGCAGTCCGCGCAACCCGATGACCCCGATGACCGTCCCCAATACGAAGGAAACGACGGCCAGCAGCAGGTGCACCCAGAAGTACGCGGTCGGGTGACCGTCGTCGAAGGCGAGCCCGCTGCTGTCCTTGATCAGGTTCTTGACGAAAGTGACCCAGATGACCCAGGACCACACCCCGAAGGCGAGCAGGAACCAGGAGACCGGGCGGCTGAGCTTCATGCGACCAGTATCGCCGTTCGCCGACCGGTTCCGTGGCCGGGGTGAGGTGGGTCATGGGATTCCACAGTCGACAAAAGGTACGTTCTCGACCGTGTCTGCACCGAAGAAGATCGGCGGGCGATCGCTGCTGATCACCTCCGCCACCCTGCTGTCCCTGTCCGTCACCGCGCCCGCCGCCCTCGCCGCCCCGTCCCCGTCGACGAGCCCGAAGGCCACGCCCCCGGCCCGGATGTCGACCGTGGGCGGCGCCCGGCTGGGGCAGCCCGGCACCCAGGTCAACCTCGCGCCGGGTGTCCCGGTGCTGCCGAAGGGCATCAGCGCGCGCTCCTGGATCGTCACCGACGCCGAGTCCGGCGAGGTGCTCGCCGCGCACAACGCGCACTGGCGGCTGCCCCCGGCGAGCACGCTGAAGATGCTGTTCGCGGACACCCTGCTGCCCCGCTTCCCCAAGGAGGAGAAGCACAAGGTGGTGCCGTCCGACCTCGCGGGCATGGGCGTCGGCTCCAGCGTGGTCGGGATAAAGGAGGGGCACACCTACTCGGTCCACGATCTGTGGCTCGGGGTCTTCCTGCGCTCGGGCAACGACGCCGTGCACGTGCTGTCCTCGATGAACGAGGGCGTCTCGCAGACCGTCAAGGACATGCAGGACCACGCCGACGAACTGCAGGCCCAGGACACGCACGTGGTCTCGCCCGACGGCTACGACGAGCCGGGGCAGTTGTCGTCGGCGTACGACCTCACGCTGTTCGCCCGGTCCGGGCTGCAGAAGAAGGACTTCCGCGACTACTGCTCGACCGTCAGCGCCAAGTTCGAGTCGGGCGAGATCCGCAACACCAACCGGCTGCTGAGCGGTGACACCGACGTGCCCGTCTACCAGGGCATCGCGGGCGTGAAGAACGGCAACACCACCAACGCGGGCGCCACCTTCACCGGGGTCGCCGAGCGGGGCGGCAAGGTGCTGCTCGTCACGGTGATGCATCCGGAGAAGCCCGCGCACAACGAGGTCTACAAGGAGACGGCCAAGCTGCTCGACTGGGGCTTCCAGGCGGCCGGCACGGTCGGTCCGGTGGGTGAGCTGGTGCCGCCGAAGAGCGCCCTGCCGAGCTCTGAACCCAGCGCCTCCGCCGGGAAGTCCGCGGGGAAGGACGGATCCGGCGCCAGGCCGATGGCCGGTGCCACCACCGACTCCGGCTCCGGCATCGGCACCGCCGCGGCCATCGCGGGCGGGGCACTGGTGCTGCTCGCGGGCGCGGCGTTCCTGATCAATCGCCGGTGGCCGCTGCCGGACCTGATGCGCCGTCGGTCGCGTCCGTGACGTCGGCGGCTTCGGCCTCCGAGCTGTTCGTCGCCGTCCAGGAGGCGCAGAACAGCACGAGTTTCGCGGTGAAGTTGAGCCACAGCAGCAGTGCGACGGGGACGCCGAACGCGCCGTACATGCTCTTCGCGGCGACTCCCTGGATATAGCCGCTGAGCAGCAGTTTCAGCAGTTCGAAGCCGACCGCGCCGAGCAGTGCGGCCACCACCAGGCGGCGGCGCGGCGGCTCGACGCCGGGCAGCAGGGTCAGGACGTAGAGCAGGACCAGGAAGTCGGCGAGCACGGCGACGGCGAACGCGGCGATCCGCAGCAGCGCGCTGCCCCAACCGTGCTCGGCCAGGCCGAGGTTGCGCGACACGACCCCGACGGCGGCCGAGGCGAGCGTGGACGTGGCAAGGGTGACCAGCAGTGCCCCGCCGAGGCCGAGGAGGATGCCGGCGTCCTTGGCCTTGGCCACCACCGGGTTCTGCTGCTGGTCCGGCAGCTCCCACACCGCGCGCAGACAGTCCCGCGTCTGGCCGACCCAGCCGATGCCGATGAACAGCAGCACGGCGCCCGCGATGACACCGACGGTACCGGCGTTGTCGACGAGCGAGGTGAGGTCCAACTGGCTGGAGAGGACGCCGGGGAACTGCTCGGCGATCTTGTGCTCGACGGTCTTCTGCCGGTCCGGGCTGAGCGTGGCGGCGCTGACCGCGGCGACCAGGGTGAGCAGCGGGAACAGCGCCACGAAGCTGATGAACGTCATCGCGGCGGCCAGCCGTGTCCACTTCACCCGGTCCAGCCGTTCGTAGCAGTGCCACGCGTGCGTCCGCATCAGCCGCACCACGAGCGGCCCGATGCCGGGGAGTCTCTTCAGCCAGTCCATGATCCGCTCCTGCCCGTGACTGCGCGCTCGTAAGACATCCCACTAATCACCCATTGTGTGGAGCGGGCGAATGTTCAGTAACTAATCCCTCATATAGGGACGATACGGTCACCGACATGCCTCCGGACCCTCTCGAGGAGCTGATGTGACGGACGCCTTCGGTCTCCCCCAGTCCCTGCTCGTCCTCGGCGGCACGTCCGAGATCGCGCTGGCCGCCGCGCGCCGGCTGATCGCCCGCCGCACCCGCACGGTGTGGCTGGCGGGCCGCCCCTCACCGGCCCTGGAACAGGCCGCCGAGGGCCTGCGCGCACTCGGCGCGGACGTCCGTACCGTCGCCTTCGACGCCCTCGACCCCGCGTCCCACGAGACCGTCCTCGGCAAGGTCTTCGCCGAGGACGACATCGACCTGGTGCTGCTCGCCTTCGGCATCCTCGGCGACCAGGCCCACGACGAACGGGACCCGGTACGCGCCGTCCAGGTCGCCCAGACCAACTACACCGGAGCCGTCTCCGCCGGACTCGTCGCCGCCCGCGCCCTGCAGACCCAGGGACACGGCTCCCTCGTGGTCCTGTCCTCCGTCGCCGGCGAGCGCGCCCGCCGCGCCGACTTCATCTACGGCTCCAGCAAGGCCGGCCTCGACACCTTCGCCCAGGGCCTCGGCGACGCCCTGCACGGCACGGGCGTGCACGTCATGGTCGTACGGCCCGGGTACGTCCGCGCCGAGGGGCCGCTCTCGACGACCCCGGAGGCGGTGGCCACGGCGATCGAACTGGGGTTGCGCCGCCGCTCGGAGGTGGTGTGGGTGCCGGGCGCGCTGCGGCTGGTGATGTCGGCGCTGCGGCACACGCCGCGGGCACTGTTCCGGCGGCTGCCCCTCTAACGCCCACGATGCGGCCGCGGCCGCCGGGCGACGGACCCGCCCCTACGACACCGCGCTGCGGCCCACCCCACGGAGCGCACCGGCCTGCGACGGCACCACGGAACCCCCGAACGTGTACTCCCGCAACTTGCGCCACACCCCGTCCGCGCCCTGCTCGTAGAGCGCGAACCCCGTGCACGGCCACTGCGCGTCGAAGCCGGCCAGTTCCTCGAAGGCGCGGTCCATCGCCGCCTCGTCGATGCCGTGCGCGACGGTGACATGCGGGTGGTACGGGAACTGCAGCTCGCGGGCCACCGGCCCCGAGGCGTCCCGCACCCGCAGCTGGAGCAGGGTGCAGTCCTCGGCGCCCTGGACGACACGGACGTAGACCACCGGGGACAGCGGACGGAACGTGCCCGTGCCGGACAGCCGCATCGGGAACGGCCGCCCGCCCGCGGCCACCTCGGTGAGGTGCGCCTCGACGGCCGGCAGCTCGCTCTCGTCGATCTCGGTCGGCGGCAGCAGGGTGACGTGCGTGGGGATGCCGTGAGCCGCGGCGTCGCCGAAGCCCGCGCGCCGCTCCTGGAGCAGGCTGCCGTGAGGCTCCGGGACCGCGATCGACACGCCGATCGTTACGGTCCCCACGTCGTCTCCTGTCGTCGCGTCTGTCGTTTTCTCGGCCCGTCCCGTTTCGTCACGTTCGGGCCGTCGGCTATCGACTGTACGGCTATGGATGTCCTGTGGGCAGGCGCAGCGGCAGTGATGTGCAGCGCTCTGCCCACTGGGACGTGTGTACGGTCGTGCGCCGCGGCGCCGGTCCGTGCTTCCCGGTGCTCCGCCGGCGCGTGTCAGTGCTTCGCCGACAGGAAACCCACCCGCTCATAGGCCTGCGCGAGCGTCTCCGCGGCGACCGCGCGCGCCTTCTCCGCACCCTTGGCCAGGATCGAGTCGAGCGTCTCGGAGTCGTCCAGGTACTGCCGCGTGCGCTCCCGGAACGGCGTCACGAAGTCGACCATGACCTCGGCGAGGTCGGTTTTGAGGGCGCCGTACATCTTGCCCTCGTACTCCCGCTCCAGGTCGGCGATCGACTTGCCGGTGAGCGTGGAGTAGATGGTGAGGAGGTTCGACACGCCCGGCTTGTTCTCCGTGTCGTAGCGGATCACGGTGTCGGTGTCGGTGACGGCGCTCTTCACCTTCTTGGCGGTGGTCTTCGGCTCGTCGAGGAGGTTGATGAGGCCCTTCGGCGTGGACGCCGACTTGCTCATCTTGATCGACGGGTCCTGCAGGTCGTAGATCTTCGCCGTCTCCTTCAGGATGTACGGCGACGGGATCGTGAACGTCTGGCCGAAGCGGCCGTTGAAGCGCTCGGCCAGGTCGCGGGTCAGCTCGATGTGCTGGCGCTGGTCCTCGCCGACCGGCACCTCGTTCGCCTGGTACAGCAGGATGTCGGCGACCTGGAGGATCGGGTACGTGAACAGGCCGACGGAGGCGCGGTCGGCGCCCTGCTTGGCGGACTTGTCCTTGAACTGGGTCATGCGGCTGGCCTCGCCGAAGCCGGTGAGGCAGTTCATGATCCAGGCGAGCTGGGCGTGCTCGGGGACGTGGCTCTGCACGAAGAGGGTGCAGCGGTCCGGGTCCAGGCCGGCGGCCAGCAGCTGCGCGGCGGCGAGCCGGGTGTTGGCCCGCAGCTCCTTCGGGTCCTGCGGGACCGTGATCGCGTGCAGGTCGACGACCATGTAGAACGCGTCGTGGGACTCCTGCAGTGCCACCCACTGACGGACGGCGCCGAGGTAGTTGCCGAGGTGGAACGAGCCGGCGGTGGGCTGGATGCCGGAGAGCACGCGAGGGCGATCAGCAGTGGCCATGTCGCCCATTCTCTCATCGGCTGAGGGTGGGACCGGCCCGCGAGGTGGGTGTGGTTTCGGAGTGCGGGGGACTGCGCGTGGTCCGTGGTCACCCGCGCAGTCCCCCGCGACCCTCAGGTCGGCTGCCCCTCAGGGCGTCGATCAGCCCAGGTCGACTTCCGGGTACAGCGGGAAGCCCGCCACCAGGTCCGTCGCCCGCTGGGCGATTTCCTGGGCGACCTTCTCGTCCAGGACGTGGGCCGCCTTGGAAGGGGCACCCGACTTGGTGGTGCCCGGCTCGGTGGTGGTGAGCACGCGGTCGATGAGGCCGGCGACCTCGTCCATCTCGGCGGTGCCCAGGCCCCGGGTGGTCAGGGCGGGGGTGCCGATGCGGATGCCGGAGGTGTACCAGGCGCCGTTGGGGTCGGCCGGGATGGCGTTGCGGTTGGTGACGATGCCGGAGTCCAGCAGGGCGGCCTCGGCCTGGCGGCCGGTGAGACCGTAGGAGGTGGCGACGTCGATCAGGTTGAGGTGGTTCTCCGTGCCGCCGGTCACCAGGGTGGCGCCGCGCCGCATGAGGCCCTCGGCCAGGGCGCGGGAGTTGTCGACGATGCGCTGGGCGTAGCCCTGGAAGGCGGGCTGCCGCGCCTCGGCGAGGGCGACGGCCTTGGCGGCCATGACGTGCGGCAGGGGGCCGCCGAGGACCATCGGGCAGCCGCGGTCGACCTGGTCCTTGAGGGAGTCGTCGCACAGGACCATGCCGCCGCGCGGGCCGCGCAGCGACTTGTGGGTAGTGGTGGTGACGATCTGGGCGTGCGGGACCGGGTCGAAGTCGCCGGTGAGGACCTTGCCGGCGACGAGGCCCGCGAAGTGGGCCATGTCGACCATCAGGGTCGCCCCGACCTCGTCGGCGATCTCGCGCATGATCCGGAAGTTCACCAGCCGCGGGTAGGCCGAGTAGCCGGCGACGATGATCAGCGGCTTGAACTCGCGGGCCTGGGCGCGCAGGGCCTCGTAGTCGATGAGGCCCGTCGCCGGGTCGGTGCCGTAGGAGCGCTGGTCGAACATCTTGCCGGAGATGTTCGGGCGGAAGCCGTGGGTGAGGTGGCCGCCGGCGTCCAGGGACATGCCGAGCATGCGCTGGTTGCCGAAGGCCTGGCGCAGTTCGGCCCAGTCGGCCTCGGAGAGGTCGTTGACCTGGCGGGCGCCGGTCTTCTCCAGGAAGGGGGCCTCGACCCGGTCGGCGAGGACGGCCCAGAAGGCGACGAGGTTGGCGTCGATGCCGGAGTGCGGCTGGACGTAGGCGTGCCGGGCGCCGAAGAGCTCGCGGGCGTGCTCGGCGGCCAGTGCCTCGACGGTGTCGACGTTGCGGCAGCCGGCGTAGAAGCGGCGGCCGACGGTGCCCTCGGCGTACTTGTCGCTGAACCAGTTGCCCATCGCCAGCAGGGTGGCCGGGGAGGCGTAGTTCTCGGAGGCGATCAGCTTGAGCATCTCGCGCTGGTCGGCGACCTCCTGGCCGATCGCGTCGGCGACTCGCGGTTCGACGGCGCGGATGACGTCGAGCGCGGCTCGGAAGGCGGTGGACTCGGTGGAGAGGGGCTGCTGCTCTGGCATGAGGACCTCCGGACGGTGTGCGTACAGCGTTCACGTTCGGCCCAGGCGCACGGCACTTTCCCGCTGGGGCCGCTTCCCGATGGTCCGTCCCATCCCAAGCGCGCCAGTCACGGCCCGCCGATCAGCCTACCGGGCGAGCCGGACGGCGCAGGTCCCGCGTCCACCATGCGAGCGACGATAGGAAAGAGGTCACCGTCGTGTTCCCGAAGTGTTCTCGTCGGATCCGGGAGAGGCCATGACCACTGCAGAAGACCTCATCAGCGCCGCCGAGGCGCACTGTGCTCCCACCTACCGTCCGCTGCCGGTCGTCGTGGCGACGGCGGAGGGGGCGTGGATGACGGATGTGGAGGGGCGGCGGTATCTGGATCTGCTGGCCGGTTACTCGGCGCTCAACTTCGGGCACGGCAACCGGCGGCTGATCGAGGCGGCGAAGGCCCAGCTGGAGCGGGTGACGCTGACGTCCCGCGCCTTTCTGCACGACCGGTTCGCGGCGTTCTGCACGGAGCTGGCCGAGCTGTGCGGGATGGAGATGGTGCTGCCCGTGAACACCGGCGCGGAGGCGGTGGAGAGCGCGGTGAAGACGGCCCGGAAGTGGGGGTACCGGGTGAAGGGGGTGCCCGGGGAGATGGCGAAGATCGTGGTGGCGGGCGGCAACTTCCACGGGCGTACGACGACGATCATCAGCTTCTCCACCGACCCGGAGGCCCGGGCGGACTTCGGGCCGTACACGCCGGGCTTCGAGATCGTGCCGTACGGCGATCTGACGGCGATGCGTCAGGCGCTGACGGAGAACACCGTGGCGGTGCTGCTGGAGCCGATCCAGGGCGAGAACGGGGTGATCGTGCCGCCGGCCGGCTATCTCCCCGCGGTCCGGGAGCTGACCCGCGAGCGGAACGTGCTCTTCGTCGCCGACGAGGTCCAGTCGGGTCTCGGCCGTACCGGGCGGACCTTCGCGTGCGAGCACGAGGGGGTGGTCCCGGACATGTACGTGCTGGGCAAGGCGCTGGGCGGCGGGATCGTGCCGGTGTCGGCGGTGGTGTCGAGCGCGGAGGTGCTCGGGGTGTTCCGGCCGAACGAGCACGGCTCGACGTTCGGCGGGAATCCGCTGGCCTGCGCGGTGGCGCTGGAGGTGATCGCGATGCTGCGCACGGGCGAGTTCCAGGCCCGGGCCGCCGAGCTGGGCGAGCGGATGCACCGGGCGCTGGGGGCACTGCTGGACACGGACGCGGTGACGGCGGTGCGCGGGCGCGGGCTGTGGGCGGGCGTGGACATCGCGCGGAAGGCCGGCACGGCGAGGGAGGTCTCGGAGCGGCTGATGGACCGCGGTGTGCTGGTGAAGGACACCCACAGCGCCACCGTGCGGATCGCTCCGCCGCTGGTGATCAGCGAGGAGGACCTGGACTGGGGGCTGGAGCAGTTCCGGGCGGTCCTGAGCGGCTGAGGGCGGCCGCGCTAGAGGATCACATGGGGCAGGAAGCGGGCGTACTCGTCGGTGATCAGGCCGGAGGACTCGCGGATGCCGAGGCCGGCCGGCTCGTTCCGGACGACCCAGGCGCCGAGGACGACATGGTTGCCGTCGAAGGCGGGCAGCGGGGCGAACTGCTGGTAGCAGCAGGGCTCGTCGCGGAGTTCGGCCGGGGCGCCCGGCCGGTGCACGGTGACGCCCTCGCCCTCGCGGCCGAGCAGGGGTTTGGCGACGTAGCCGGGTGCCCAGGCCAGCTCGCGCGGGCCGTCGAGGTAGGCGGGAAGGAGATTGGGGTGGCCGGGGTACAGCTCCCAGAGGATCGCCAGCAGGGCCTTGTTGCTGAGCAGCATCTTCCAGGCGGGTTCGATCCACAGGGTGCCGCCGGTGCCGCCGCCGTTGTCGAGGGTGTCCAGGACGTGCCCGCCGAAGGCGTCGGTGGTGAGCCACTCCCAGGGGTAGAGCTTGAAGATGCCGCGGATGAAACGGAGTCGGTTGTCGACGAAGCGGCCGGAGAGGGTGTCCCAGCCGATCTCCTCCATGGACAGCCAGTCGGTGTCGAGGCCGGCCTGTTCGGCGGTCTCCTTCAGATAGGCGACCGTCATCAGGTCCTCGCCGAGTTCGTCGGCCGAGGAGTGCGCGAAGTGCAGCGGGCTGCCGGGAGGCAGGAGCGCGGCCTGGGTCCGCCAGGCCTCGACGAGGCGTTCGTGCAGGGAGTTCCACTGGTCGGCGCCGGGGAAGCGGTCCTCCATCCAGAACCACTGGGGCGAGGCGGCCTCCACCAGTGAGGTCGGGGTGTCGGCGTTGTACTCCAGCAGCTTGGCCGGGCCGGTGCCGTCGTAGCGGAGGTCGAACCGGCCGTAGACGGAGGGGAGTTCGGTGCGGCGCCGCCAGGACTCGGTGACGGCGGCGGCCACGCCGGGGTCGGTGATGCCGAGGTCGGCGAGCCGGTCCTTCGCCACGATGTGCTCGGCGGCCGCGAGGCACATGTGGTGCAGTTCCTCGACGGTCTCCTCCAGCGCCTCGATCTCGTCCAGGGTGAAGACGTAGTAGGCGCTCTCGTCCCAGTAGGGGCGCAGGGAGCCGTCGGGGTGGCGGGTGAGGGGGTAGACGAGCCCCTGCTCCTCGACGATCTGCTGCCAGCCGGGGCGGGGGGTGGTGGTACGGCGTTCCATGGGCCGGTGCCGGTCAGCCGCCGGAGCTGTGGTGGCCGCCGCCGAAGCCACCGCGGTGGACGCCGGTGCCGCCCGAGCTCTTGTGGGGCTTGGTGAAGGAGCCGCCGCTCACCCAGGAACCCTTCTTCTTGCCGCCGTAGTACCAGCCGCCGTTCACCGAGGTCTTGAGGGAGGAGGTCTTGCAGTTCTTGTCGGAGACGACCTTGTAGCCCTTGGCGTAGGTGTAGCTGTCGCGGTCGACGCAGCGCTTGTCCGGGTCGGACGAGCAGGCGGTGAGGGCGGCGGCCAGCAGGCCCATGCCGCCGAGGACGACCGTGCCGGAGCGCAGCCGCCGCCGGGTGTCAGCCATGTTCGTGTCTCCCCCGTGTCCGTGTGCGTGGACGTGGCCGTGTGGCGTGATGCCGGCGGTCAGCCTAGAGAACGGTAAGAGCGCAGGCCACGGGGGGTGGCCGAATCAGCCGTCTCCTAGAGTCCCTTTGTGGTCTTTGGAATGGTGTGCGCCCTTGGCGCGGCGGTCTGCTTCGGCACCGCGACGGTGTTGCAGGCGGTGGCCGCGCGGGCGGCAGGCACGGAGGGGGCCGGCGGCGAGGCGGCCCTGCTGCTGCGGGCGCTCAGACAGTGGCGGTATCTGGCGGGACTGGCACTGGACGGGCTCGGCTTCCTGTTCCAGATCGCGGCGCTGCGGTCCCTGCCGATCTATGCGGTCAGCGCGGCCCTGGCGTCGAGTCTGGCGGTGACCGCGGTGGTGGCGGCGCGCCTGCTGCGGGTGCGGCTGAGCGGCACGGAGTGGAGCGCGGTGGCCGTGGTGTGTGCCGGGCTGGCGATGCTCGGACTGGCGTCCGGCCCGGAGGGCGAGGAGGGCGGCTCGGACGCGCTGGCGTACGTGATGCTCGCCGTGGCGGTCGGGATGCTGCTGCTGGCCCTCGCGGGCGGGCGGCTGTCCGGTCCGGGGCGGGCGCTGGCGCTCGGGCTCGGGGCCGGGTTCGGGTTCGGGGTGGTGGAGGTGTCGGTCCGGCTGATCGACAGCCTTGCGCCACTGGACCTGTTGACCAACCCGGCGGCCTACGCGCTGCTGATCGGGGGCGGCGCCGCGTTCATGCTGCTGACGTCGGCTCTTCAGCGGGGCTCGGTGACCACCGCGACCGCCGGGATGGTGATCGGGGAGACGATCGGGCCCGCGGCGGTGGGGGTGGTGTGGCTGGGCGACCGCACGAGGGAGGGGCTGACCTGGCTGGCGGTCCTGGGGTTCGTGGTGGCCGTGGTGGGGGCGATGGCGCTGGCACGGTTCGGGGAGGCGCCGGTGGTGACCGAGGAGAGCTGAGGCCGCTTCCTCTGCGCAGACCGGGCCGGACGCGACCTCCTGCTGCCCTCGCCGGTGCCGGGCCGGTCGGCTCGGGCCCCTACCCCTCGCCGGCGGTACGGCGGCGCCTGCACCAGAGCAAGCCGACTCCGGCCGAGCAGGGCTGAAGCCGCCTCCTCGGGCAGGCTCCTCCGCGCAGACCGGGCCGGACGCGACCTCCTGCTCCCCCTCGCGGCAAGACGCGGAAGGCCCCCGCCCGGGGAAATCCTCCGGGTGGGGACCTCGCGGGTGCCGGGCCGGTCGGCTCGGGCCCCTACCTCTCGCCGGTGGTACGGCGGCGCTTGAACCAGAGCAGGACCGTTCCGGCCGCGAGGAGCGCGGCGGCGATCCCGGCGATGCCGAGTACCCGGGTTCCGGTGCTCGCGAGGCCGCCGCCCTGGTCCTCATCGGTGGGCGGGGAGGCGGGCGGTGTGTGTCCTCCCGCGGGGGTGGAGTGTCCCGGCGCCGGGCTGTGGCCGGTGGGGGACGTGGTGGGCTGGGGGGTGGGGGTGCTGGTGCGCGTGGGGGCCGGGGTCGGGTTGTCCCCGCCGCCGGTGCCGGTGGACTCGCTGCCGCCGCCGAGCAGGGCCAGCTTCGGGTTGTCGGCGCTTTCCGCCTGGGCCTGCGTGGCGATCCTGGTCGTCTTCTTCAGATGCGGGTGCTCGACCTGGAACTCGACACGGGTGACGTTGCGACGGGGGGCCTTGCCGAAGTCGACGCCGCCCATGACGCACATCTTCTCCTGCCCGCCGAACTGGCAGGGGTAGGAGTAGTCGCCCTTGGTGAAGGAGACCATGTACTCGTCCCAGGTCTTCTTCGGCGTCCACTTGGCGTTGGGAGCGCGCAGCGGCCACCGGCTGACGTTGCCGCTGTCGATGACGGAGTGGTAGTCGGTGGCCTGCTGCGCGTCCTGCTGGCGGACGTACTCGGCGGCGACGCGGGCGCTGTAGACGCGGCGCAGGTCGGCGTACTGGGAGGCGGTGTTCACCATCTCCTCGACGCCGGGGATGATGTACTGCTTGAGCAGGTTGTTCGCCGTGTTCTGCTGGGCCTTGGTCAGCGTGCACGTGCCGTTGGGGTCGGGGGTCTTGCGCTCGATGTGGGCGACGTTGACCTTCAGCGGCGTGTCGAGGATGTAGAGGCCGTCGTCGTCGGCGCGGACCTTGGCGGTCTTGGGCGTGATCCACAGGCGGATGGTGTCGCCGCAGTCGAGCCCGGCGGCCTGCATGGCATCCCAGTACTTCTTGCCCGGGTCCTTGCGGGGGTCGACGTCCTTGGCGTAGTCGTGCTTCATCTGGAGGTCGGCCTCCAGCAGGACGCGACCGGCGTCGGTCTTGCCGAACGTCTTGTCCATGATCGTGTCGGGCTGGTCCGGGTTGAGGTTGACCCAGAACTTGTCCGGGGTGAGCGCGAGCCAGGTGAAGAAGGAGTCGGAGATCAGCTGG
Source organism: Streptomyces sp. NPDC050743 (assembly GCF_044456925.1). NCBI lineage: Bacteria > Bacillati > Actinomycetota > Actinomycetes > Kitasatosporales > Streptomycetaceae > Streptomyces > Streptomyces sp. NPDC050743. The sequence goes on along the minus strand of NZ_JBITGJ010000080.1, from coordinate 17,425 downwards.
GCCTTGGCCTTGCCTCCCCAGCCGTAGTCCTTGCTCTCGTCCTGGATCCTGTTCGCGGAGAAGGCGTAGGGCAGGCCCTTGCCCTTGACGGGCTTGCCGACGTAGGAGAGGTCGAGGGTGGAGAAGTCCACTCCGCCCGGCCCGCGCACGCCGAAGTTGGAAGCGCCGTTCTTCCCGATGCGCTGGAGCTGCTTCTCCATGTCGAGGGGGGTGGCCGGGGACCGGCCGATGGTGCGGGAGGCCCCGCCGGCGGCCCGATTGTCGCCGTTCGCGGCGAAGTTCGGGTCCGAAAGCGTCGAGCCGGACACGTTCTTGTAGGTGACGGACTTGTACCTGGGGATGTCGGTGGACAGGTGCTCGTACGCCCGCACGCGGGACTGGCCGCTCGCGTCCTTGTAGGCGTCGGCCATGCGGCCGAGGTACTTGGTGGTGGCGGAGTCCTTGGACTGGCCGTTGACGTAGGCGATCTTCCCGTTGTTGAAGCGGGGGTCCTCCAGGAACTTCTGGTTCGCGAAGTCCTGCCCGGTGTCACGCCCCGGTCCCGCCTTGAACTCCAGGAACTGGCCCGTCTTGTAGTTGACGGCGTCGAACTTGCGGACCAGCGGCTTCATCCGGCCGGTCTTGGGGTCCTTGACCATGATGGTCTTGCCGTCTTTGTCCTTGATCTCGATCTCTTCCTGGCACAGCCAGTCCTCGCCGACCAGGCCGAGATCGTTGATCACCTTCGTCTCGAAGGCGGCGCCGCGCTTGTTGTTGTTGTGCGGCAGGATGTAACCGTCCGAGAGCCACTTCGAGAACGTCGAGTACTTCGGCGTCTTGCCCTGGTTGTCGGCGAGGTACTTCTTGTAGCGGGCGAAGGCACGCTCTTCGCTGTTCTCCGGGTACTTCGTGTAGGGCTTGTCGAACTTGTCGAGGAACGCGTCGCGTTGCTTGATCTGCTCCTCGGTCGGGTTCTCCGCATCGCCCGGCAGCGTCAGTCCGTCGAAGGTCTGCCGCGGGGCGTCGAAGGGGTAGGAGTCCCAGTCACCCGGGGCGCGGACGTGGACGTTGCGGTCCCACGGCAGATTGTTCGTGCCCGGCTTCGTCGCGGTGACGTCGGGAAGGCTGTCGCAGCGCTTGCCCTTGGCCGCGTACGCGGCATCGCCCGGCAGGCCGGGCAGCCCGGTCACGGTCAGCACACCGGCCGCGGCTAAGGCCAGCACGGCACGCGCCCACACCGGCCGACGGGCCGCAAGTATCTGTTGAGTCACGAGACTTCTCCACTGGGAGCCCACGCGATGTGGGTTCTCGTACGGCGCCAGGGGCCCCCGTTGCATGTGTGGCGCCGCAGGAGCCCTCACCCTACGCACCGGGCTGATTGACGCGCCCCCGTCAACTCGCCCCGCACACAGGATCACCACAACTTGCCGCACCCGCCGGTCGTAGAGTGCCGGGCATGCGCCCCATCGACGCCCCCTCCTACCGGAACAACCCGCATCTGAACGCCTGGCTGGACACCGCCCGCGCCGACTTCACGGCCCTCGCCGAACGGACCGGCGGCCGGTGGGACTTCTCCCCCGACTCCCTCCCGCGCCTCGAATGCCTCGTCCTGGACCGCTACGCCACCTGGGAGGAGCAGTACGACGACCGGCGAGGCCCGTTCCTGCGGGCGGTCGCCTGGTACCTGGGCGAAGTCCTCGTACGGCACCACGACGCGGTCTGGGTGTGGCCACCCGACACTCCCTGCCCCAGCCGCGAACGGTCGTGCCCGTCCCTGACCTACCCGTACGACCGGCTCACCGAGCCGGAGACCGAAGCCGTGGCCGCGTCGGAGGAGGAAGGCGAGTCCCTTCTCCCGACCGTCGATCCGCACCAGATCGTCGGCGCCCTCTACCGGGCGGAGGACTCCCATCTGAGCGTCGCCCTGGAGCACTTCGAGGGATGGCGCGACGAGCTCCGCCCCTGGCTTGCGTCGAACACCTGACCTGCTAGGGCAACACCCGGCACAGCGCCTCAAGCGCCCCCGCCCACGCGCTGTCCGGCGGCGTCGCGTACCCGACGACCAGGGCGTCCAACGGCTCGGCGACGGCTTCCGGATGGCGGTGGAAGGCGAGGCCGTGCAGGGCCAGTCCCTGCCACGTCGCGGCCTCGATCACCGACTGTTCCATGCCTGCCGGCAAGCGCAGCACCGCGTGCAGGCCGGCGGCGACGCCGGTGACCGCCACCTCCGGGGCGCGGGCGGAGACGGCTGCGGCGAGGGCGTCACGGCGGCGCCGGTAGCCATGAGCGCGCCCGGTGAATTCGCGTTGGCCATCAGCGCCGGATGGTCGCGGGATATTGCTTGGCTCATGCCGGTCACGCTGTCCGCTTGCGCTGGCGTGGCCGCTGTCATTGCCGCTACGTCCGGCCGTATGTCCGCCCGTATTGGCGCCGGTTTCGCTCTCGCGCTGGCACTGGCCGCTCAGGTGACCGCGCATCTAATCGCGTCCGGCTACGCGCACAGCAACGCCGTTTTGGTGGCCGCCACTTCGGCCGTTCCGCCGGTAGTCGTGGCACACATGCTCCACCTCGCTGCAACGCGCTCGGCCAGCGAGCCGGTATCTCCGGTCAGTGACAGCGAGAGCGGCCCGCAGATGCCCGTACAGCGCCGCGAGAGCGCCCCGGATCCGCTGGCCGTGGCCGACGAATTCTGGTCTGACTTCCTGGCCACTGATCCGGCCGTTGCCGACAGCGTTGCCGACAAGCGACCGGCCGAGCGCGGACACGGCCGATTCGCTGCCCCCTGCGCCGGACGCTATCCGCGCTGCGATTGACCGGCTGTCTGCTGGTGGCCGGAAGGTGACCGGTGCTGCGCTGGCGCGTCATTTCGGAGTCAGCGAGCGAACCGGCCGCCGCTGGCTTTCCGTGGCCGCCGCATAACAAAGCCCCGTAGAGACCTGGGAAGAGTCTCTACGGGGCTTTCTGGCGTTTCTAGGGCCGGTTACTCGCCCGCATCCAGCACGCGCGCTGCCACGTTGACCACCTCGCTCAGCGACTCGAACAGCGCCGGGACGAAAACCGCCAACTCGGCGTCACTTGCCTTGCCGCCCTCCAAGACCTCGCCGACAAGCGCCGTGAGAACCGAAGCCGTTTCCAGCGCTGTCACGTTCGCCATGGTGTCGAGTAGTCCGCCCGGCTCTGTCAGCGCGTACGCCCGCTTACCGGTCACTGCGTCATATCCGAGGTTTCGCAACTCGCTCATGCTGCACTTCCCTGGGGCCCGTACGGGTAGTCAATGCCGAATGTTGCGAGCGTTGCCGCTGTGCGCCTTTCCCGTTGGCGCTGCCGTTCCTGTTCTCGCTCGTACTGGACGAGGTACGGACGGACGAGGGGGAGCGAGTCTGCGTAGATCACCTCTGCCGGGCGGGGGGATCGATGGACGGGCAGTCTGCGGGTGATGGCTGGCTCTGTCGACACAGCTTCCGCCCGGCGCTTTCCACGGGCGGGCAGGAAGACTGCCAAGAGGGCAGCAAGTAGGGTGCGCATAGCCGAGACTCCGTTTCTCGGTCAGCCCCAGGTGTCGGCCCTTGCCCGGTCGCCCTGGGGCGCTTTCGTTTGCGCTACCAACCGTACTCGAAACGTCGAACTCTCGTAACCTCGAATGGTCGGATGCGCGATGGCTCGCAGGGTCGCACAGTGGTTCTCATGATCGACCGCACGCAGCCTGTCTATCCGCAGATCCGCGAGATTCTTCGCGCTCGCATCCGCGCTGGGGAGTACGCCCCTGGAACCGGCATGCCGTCAGTCCTGGTTGTGGCGGCGGAATTCGATGTTGCTGCGTCGACTGTTCAGCGAGCCATGGCCGACCTGCGCGCTGACGGTTTGATCATCACGTGGTCCGGCCGAGGTAGCCACGTAGCCGATCCGCTGCCGCCCGCTGAGGCGTAAACGCCCTGGTCAGACCCTATGCAGACACAAGCTCCAAGGGTGTAGGGTCTACCGGCTGACGGTCGTAGCGGAACTCGCCGTCGTAGTCGTCCTCCAGGATCAGGCCGCCGGTGCGCCGCGCCCAGTCGATCACGGCGGCCCGCCGGTCGGGGTGCAGGGGCGTGCCCATGGGGAACTGGTGGGCCGGGGTCAGCAGGACCGCGCCCTCCCCGCTCAACGCCCTGGTGTCGGTGCCGAGTCCGTCGTACGGGAGGGCCGGTGTGGCCAGTGCGGACCGCTGGAGCAGGTGCCAGTACACGTCGAGGCCGTACGACTCGACCGCCACCGTCCGCACCCCGCGTGCCCGCAGCAGGGTGCCGGTGAGGCGCAGCGCGTGGGCGAAACCGGACGTGATCAGCACCCGCTCGGGGTCGGTGCGCACGCCGCGTACCCGGGCGAGATAGCCGGCGAGGGCGGTGCGCAGTCCGGCGTGGCCGCGCGGGTCGCCGTAGCCGAGGGCGTGGTGGGGGGCGGTGGCGAGGGCGCGGCAGGCGGCCCTGAGCCATGCGGCGCGCGGAAAGGCGGCGAGGTCGGGGATGCCGGGGACGAGGCTGTACGCCGGACGGGCCGGCTCCCCGCGGCGCGGGGCCACTCCCCTGCCGGGCATCCCCGTCGGCGTCGTGGCGGACGGCGCGACGGCCGCGGCACCTTCCGCCACCCTCGTGCCCGAGCCCTGCCGGGCGGTGAGCCAGCCCTCCGCCACCAGGTCCGCATAGGCCTCGGCGACGGTGTTGCGGGCGATGCCGAGGTCGGCGGCGAGGGAGCGGGAGGAGGGCAGCCGGGTGCCGGGGGCGAGGCGGCCGGTGCGGACGGCCTCGCGCAGGGCGTCGGTCAGGCCCCGGCGCAGCCCGCCGGAGCCGGCCGGTTCGAGGTGCAGATCGACGCCCAGAGTGGCCCAGGATTCCACCATGGAAATGGACCATACCCCTGGGCTGCCTGACTCCTAGGGTCGAGGACATGAGCACTGAGGAAACCGTTGAGTACGTCGCCGAGCACACCCCCCGGATGAACTGGGCCCGGCTGGCGCCCGACGTCTACAAGGCCATGATCCGGCTCGACGCGGCGGCCAGGCAGGGCCTGGACCCCACGCTGTACGAGCTGGTGAAGATCCGTGCCTCACAGATCAACCACTGCGCCCTGTGCCTGGACATGCACAGCAAGGACGCGCTGGCGGCCGGCGAGAGCGTCCAGCGGATCGTGCAGCTCAGCGCGTGGGAGGAGTCGAAGCACTTCTACACCGCGAAGGAGCTGGCGGTGATCGAGCTGACCGAGGCGATCACCGTGCTGACCGAGGGTTTCGTGCCGGACGAGGTGTACGAGAAGGCGGCCAAGCACTTCGAGGAGGCCGAGCTGGCCCAGCTGATCGCCGCGATCACGGTGATCAACGCGTGGAACCGGTTCGGTGTCACCACCCGCGCGGTGCCCGGCCACTACCGGCCGGGGCAGCACAAGTGAGCCGTACCCGGCTGCTAGTCGGTCGTCGTGTCGCTCCCGGGGGGTATCAGCCGTAGAACAGGGCTGGAGATCACCGTCCGGAACAAGACAGGGGGACCGATCGTGGACAAGACGGGGGACCGATCGTGGACAAGACGGGGGACCGATCGTGGACAAGACAGGGGGACGGTCGTGCGAAAAACGGGAGGTTACCGGTCGTGAGCAAGGTGGACGTGTTCCGCACGCTGCATCTGCGGCGTGCCCAGGGTGATCCGTTGGTCCTGCCCGGCCCCTGGGACGCGGCCAGTGCGCGGGTGTTCGCTCAGGCCGGGTTCCCGGCGCTGGCCACGCCGAGCGGCGGGGTGGCCGCCTCGCTCGGGTACGCGGACGGGGGCACCCCGGCCGACGAGATGTTCGCCGCGGTCGCCCGGATCGCGCGGTCGGTGGACGTGCCGGTGTCGGCGGACATCGAGGGCGGGTACGGGCTCGCGCCGAAGGAGATCGTGGAGCGGCTGCTGGAGGCGGGCGCCGTCGGCTGCAACCTGGAGGACTCGCGCGGCGGTGTCCTCAAGGACCCGCACGAGCACGCCGAGTTCCTCGCCGAGGTCCGCTCGGCCGCCGCAGACCGGCTGTTCGTCAACGCCCGCGTCGACACCTTCGTGCACGGCGACAAGGACCCGGAACGGGCCATTGAGCGGGCCGCGTTGTACGTGGCGGCGGGGGCGGACTGCATCTATCCGATCCTCGCCCCCGCCGGCGTGCTGCCCCTGCTGCGGGCCGGGATCCAGGGCCCGCTGAACGCGCTGGCCCGGCTGGACGGCGAGGGCCCCTCGGCCGCCGCGCTCGGCGAACTCGGAGCCACCCGCGTCACGTTCGGACCGGGACTGCAGCGGCTGGCCGCCGCGGCGGTCCGGGACATCGCCGTCACCCTCAAGGGCTGAGGGGGTTCAGGACAGCCACCCCTTCCACACGTCGGGGTGGCTGTCCACCCACTTCTTCGCCGCGTCCTGGGGCGACAGCTTCTGGTCGGCGATCATCAGGGAGACCTCGTTCTGGTCCTCGGTCGTCCACCGGAACTTCTTCAGAAAGGCCGCCGCCTTGCCGCCCGACTCGGCGAAGCCTGCGTTGAGGTACTTCTGCAGCGGGGTGTGCGGGTAGGCGCAGGCGACCTTCGCCGCGTCCGCGTCGCAGCCGTCCTTGTACGGCGGCAGCTTCACCTCGGTCAGGGGGACCTTCTCGAACAGCCACTGGGGGGCGTACCAGTAGGTCAGGAAGGGCTTCTTCGTCTTGGCGAACTGTTTCATCTGGGTGATCTGGGCGGCCTCGGAGCCGGCGAAGACGACCTGGTAGTTCAGTTTCAGGTTCTTCACCAGGGCCTTGTCGTTGGTGACGTACGACGGGGAGCCGTCCATCAGCTGGCCCTTGCCGCCGCTCTCCGCGGTGCGGAAGAGGGAGGCGTACTTGTCGAGGTTCTTCCAGTTCGTGATGTCCGGGTGCTGCTTGGCCAGGTAGGTGGGGACGTACCAGCCGATGTGACCGGTCACCCCGAGGCCGCCGCCGCGCCGAATCGTCTTCTTGTCCTCGACGTACCGCTTCTCCTGGTCCGGGTGGCCCCAGTCCTCCAGGATGGCGTCTACCCGGCCCTGGCTGAGCGCGTCCCAGGCGGGCACCTCGTCGACCTGGACGGTGTCGACGCGGTAGCCCAGCTTGTGCTCCAGGAGGTACTGGGCGACGGCGACGTTGGACTGCGCGCCCACCCAGGACTGCACGGACAGGGTGACGGTCTTCGAGCCCCGGGCGTTCGCGAACGGGCTGGCCTGCTTGGTCATGTCGGCGGCGCCGCAGCCGGTCACCGTCAGCAGCAGCAGCAGCGAGCCCACCGCGAGTGTCGTACGTGCGCGCATGTCAGGCTCCCTTCGTCGCGCGTCGCTCGGTCGGCTGGGTCACCCGGTCGAGCATCAGGCCCAGGCAGACGATCGCGGCGCCGGCCACCAGGCCGGTGGCCAGGTCGCCCTGGGCGAGGCCGAAGGCCACGTCGTAGCCGAGGGCGCCACCGCCGACCAGGCCGCCGATGATGACGACGGCGAGGACCAGGACCACGCCCTGGTTGACGGCGAGCCGCAGCGACCGTCTGGCGAGCGGGAGCTGGACCTGCCACAGCTGCTGCCGGCCGGTCGCGCCGAGCGAGCGCGCGGACTCCAGCGCGGCCGGGTCGACCTGGCGCAGGCCCTGCGCGGTGATCCGGACGACGGCGGGCAGCGCGTAGACGACGGCCGCGGCGACGGCGGGGGCGCGGCCGACGCCGAACAGGGCGACGACCGGGATCAGGTACACGAACTGCGGCATGGTCTGGAACACGTCCAGGACCGGGCGCAGCGCGCGTTCGACGCGGTCGCTGCGGGCGGCGGCGATGCCGGTGGCGAACCCGAGGACCAGGGTGACGGCGACGGCCGCGAGCACCTGGGAGAGCGTGTCGAGGGCCGGCTCCCAGACCCCGAGGACGCCGATCGCGGCCATGGCGAGGACGGCGGTCAGGGCGGTGCGCCAGGTGCCGATCGTCCAGGCCAGGGCGGCGACGATCAGCAGTACCGACCACCAGGGCAGCCACTGCAGTCCGCCGCGCACGGGGTCCAGGATCCAGGTGGTGAAGTGGCCCGCCCAGTCGGCCGTACCGCCGATGACCGGGACGCCGGAGTAGAGGTGGCTGGTCATCCAGTCGACGGCGCGGTTGACCGGTTCGGCGATGTCCAGGGTCCAGCCGGAGGGCCAGTCGAGGCGGCCGAGGAGCCGGGCGGCCAGGGCGAGGGCCACGGTGACGGCGAGGGCGTAGGCCCGGCCGATGGTCTTCGGGCGCGCGGTGCCGGCGCCTGCCGCGGCGGTCACGCGGTCCAGGACGATCGCGAGCAGCACGATCGGGATGCCTGCGGCGAGGGCCTGGCCGACGTCGACCGAGGCGAGCGCCTGGTAGACGCGGTCGCCGAGGCCGCCGGCGCCGATGACGGAGGCGATGACGGCCATGGACAGCGCCATCATGATCGTCTGGTTGAGGCCGAGGAGGAGTTCTCCCCGGGCCAGCGGGATCCGGGCGGTCAGCAGCCGCTGGCGGCGGGTCGCGCCGAGCGACTCCACGGCCTCCAGGACTTCGGGGTCGGCGCCGCGCAGGCCGAGCGCGGTGAGGCGGGCCATCGGCGGCGCCGCGTACACGACGGTGGCGAGCACGGCCGCGGGGACGCCGATGCCGAAGACCAGGACGACGGGGAGGAGGTAGGCGAAGGCCGGGAGCACCTGCATGGTGTCGAGGACCGGGCGCAGGGCGCGGTCCAGGCGGTCGGACAGGCCGGTGGCGAGGCCGAGGAGCGCGCCGACGGCCACGGAGGCGAGGACGGCTACGACCATGAGCGCGAGGGTCTGCATGGTCGGCACCCACATACCGAGGGCGCCGCAGGTGAGGAAGGCGAGCGCCGTGCCGGCGGCCAGGCGGGGGCCGGCGACGCGCCAGGCGATCAGCGCGCCGAACGCGGTGACGCCGGTCCAGCCCGCGGCGAGCAGGGCGAGGTAGACGGCGCGTACGGAGAGGACGACCGCGTTGCTGACGTAGCCGAAGAAGTAGAGGAACAGGGGGTGGCTGTCCCGGTTGTCGATGACCCAGTTGCCGGCGCTGGTGAGGGGTTTGTCCAGGCTGACGGTCAGGTGGTGGGGCCAGGGTCCGCCGTGGAGGACGGGCAGGAGCAGGGTGGTGACGAGCGCGAGCAGGAGCAGTTTCGCTGCGGTTCGGCTCCTCAGCAGGCGGAGGGTGGTCGCGCGGGAGGAGGCCGGGACGGTGAGCGTTGCCATCAGACGGCCTCCGGGCTGGTGCGGGGGCCGGGTACGCACACGTCCACGCCGGCGACGACGTCCAGCAGCCGCTCGTGGTCCACGGTCCCGGCGCAGGTGCCGTCCTTCAGCACGCACGCCGGTGTGCCGAGCTCGGCCACGGTCCGGATCGCGTCCGCCACCACCGCGTCCGGGGCGAGGGCGCCCGGGTGCTCCGGGCCGCCGCAGCCACCCGGCTTCATGGCCGTACGCACGGTCATCACCTGCTCGCGCGGCACGTCGCGGACGAACTCGCGGACGTAGTCGTCGGCCGGGGAGCCCACGATCTGCTCCGGCGTGCCCAGTTGGACGACCTTGCCGTCGCGCATCAGGGCGATGCGGTCGCCCAGCTTGAGAGCCTCGGACAGGTCGTGGGTGATGAAGACCATCGTGCGGCCCTCCTCGCGGTGCAGGCGGGCCACCTCGTCCTGCATGTCGCGGCGGATCAGCGGGTCGAGGGCGCTGAACGGCTCGTCGAACAGCAGCACCTCGGGGTCGACCGCCAGCGCCCGTGCGAGACCCACGCGCTGGCGCTGGCCGCCGGAGAGCTGGGCGGGGCGGCGGTGTTCCATGCCTTCGAGGCCGACCTTGGCGACGACCTCGGCGGCCCGCGCGCGCCGCTCGGCCTTGCCGACGCCCTGGATCTCCAGGCCGTACGCCACGTTGTCCAGGACCGTGCGGTGCGGGAGCAGGCCGAAGTGCTGGAAGACCATGGCGGCCCGGTGCCGGCGCAGTGCGCGCAGGCGGGTCCTGTCCATGGCGCGGACGTCCTCGCCGTCGATGGAGATGGTGCCCGCCGTCGGTTCGATCAGGCGGGTCAGGCAGCGGACGAGCGTGGACTTGCCGGATCCCGACAGGCCCATGACCACGAAGACCTCGCCCTTGCGGACGTCGAAGGAGACGTCTCGGACGGCCGCCGTGCAGCCCGTGCGGGCGCGCAGGTCGGCGGGGTCGAGGGTGCCGAGTTCGGGGTCGGCGGGGATCCGCTGCGCCTTGGGGCCGAAGACCTTCCACAGGCCGGAGACGGAGAAGACGGGGGTGGCGGCGGTGGGCGGCTTGCGGGTGGGGACGGTGAGAGTCATCGGGCGTCACCTCCGATCAGGTCGACGGCCCTCTCCCCGACCATGAGCACCCCGATCATCGGGTTCACGGCGGTCATGGTCGGGAAGACGGACGCGTCGGCGATGCGGATGCCGTCGAGGCCGCGGATCCTCAGCTCCGGGTCCACTACGGCGAGTTCGTCGTCGGCGGCGCCCATCTTGCAGGTGCCGGCCGGGTGGTAGACGGTGTGCGCGACCTTGCGGGCGTACTCGCCGAGTTCGGCGTCGTCCTGGATCTCGGGGCCGGGGCACACCTCGCGCCTCAGCCAGCTCGCGAGCGGCTCGGTCCCGGCGATCTCACGGGCGATGCGGATGCCGTCGACCAGGGTCCGGCCGTCGTAGTCGTCCTCGTCGGTGAAGTAGCGGAAGTCGAGGGCGGGCTTGACGGACGGGTCGGCGCTGGTGAGGTAGAGGCGGCCGCGGCTCTTCGGCTTGGGGATGTTCGGGGTCATCGAGACGCCGTACGAGGGGCGCTCGTAGCCGAGCCGCTCCGGGTTGTCCGTGAACGGGATCTGGTAGAAGTGGAACATCAGGTCCGGGCCCGCGTGTTCGGGGTCGCGGCGCACGAACAGGCCCGCGTCGGAGTCCATCGCGGAGTTCTCCGGGATCGGGCCGTGGGTCTCCCAGACGATGACCGACTCGGGGTGGTCCAGCAGGTTCTCGCCGACGCCCGGCAGGTCGTGGACGACCGGGATGCCGAGGGCTTCGAGGTCCTCGCGGGGGCCGATGCCCGAGTGCAGCAGCAGGCGGGGCGAGTCCACGGCGCCGGCGCACAGGACGACCTCGCCCCGGGCGCGGATCAGCAGCTCCTCGCCGTCCTTGGTGCGCACGCGCACGCCCTCGGCCCGCCCCCCGGTGATCTCCAGCTTGTACGCCCAGGTCTCCAGCAGGATCGTCAGGTTCGGGCGCTCGTCCATCACCGGGTGGAGGTACGCCACCGACGCCGAGGAACGCTTGTTGTCCTCCGGGTGGTAGGCGAGGTCGAAGAAGCCCACGCCCTCGGTGAACGGCTTCTTGTTGAAGCCCTCGACGCGCGGAACGCCGAGCGCGGCCTGGGCGGCGTCGACGAAGTCGCGGGCGATGGCGTTCCGGTCCTTCTCGTCGACGGAGACGATGTTGTTCTTCAGGCGGGCGAAGTAGGCCTCCATGGGCACCGCGCCCCATCCCTTGGCGCCGGCCGCCTCCCACTCGTCCCAGTCGGACGGCAGCGGCTTGAAGGAGATGAGGGTGTTGTGGGAGGAGCAGCCGCCGAGGACGCGGGCCCGGCTGTGCCGGATGTGGGAGTTGCCGCGTGGCTGCTCCACCGTCGGGTAGTCGTAGTCGAGGTCTCCGCCGAGCAGGCCCATCCAGCGGCGCAGGGTGAGGACGTCGTCGCGGCCGACGTCGCTCGGGCCGCCCTCGATGACGGCGACGGTGACGTCCGGGTTCTCGGTGAGGCGGGAGGCGATGACCGAGCCCGCCGTGCCGCCGCCGATGACGACGTAGTCGTAGACGTGGGGGGTGTGGGACATGGGGGTACTACTCCAGGGGGTGCGGTAAAGAAGGGGGACTCAGCCTGCGAACCAGCGCACCGGCCTCGGCGCGAGGTTCTGGTAGACGTGCTTGGTCTCCCGGTACTCGGCGAGTCCGGCGGGCCCCAGCTCGCGGCCGGTGCCGCTCTTGCCGAAGCCTCCCCACTCCGCCTGCGGCAGGTAGGGGTGGAAGTCGTTGATCCAGACGGTGCCGTGGCGCAGCCGGCCGGCGACGCGGCGGGCCCGGCCCGCGTCGGTGGTCCAGACGGCGCCGGCGAGGCCGTACTCGGTGTCGTTGGCGAGGAAGACGGCCTCCTCCTCGGTGCGGAAGGTCTCGACGGTGAGGACCGGGCCGAAGACCTCCTCGCGGACGACCCGCATCTCGCGGTGGCAGGCGTCGAGGACGGTCGGCTCGTAGAAGTAGCCGGACCCGGGGCGCTGCGGTGACGGCTCCGGCCGCTTGCCGCCGCAGCGCAGTACGGCGCCTTCTTCCAGCGCGGAGGCGACGTACGCCTCGACCTTGGCACGCTGCTGCTCGGAGACGAGCGGGCCGCACTCGACGCCGTTCTCGGTGCCGCGGCCGAGCCTGATCTGCCTCGCGCGGCGGGCGAGTTCGCCGACGAAGCGGTCCCTTACGGATTCCTCGACAATGAGCCGGGCGCCGGCCGAGCAGACCTGGCCGCTGTGGATGAAGGCGGCGTTGAGGGCCTGGTCGACGGCGGTGTCGAAGCCTTCCTCGGTGGCGCAGGCGTCGGCGAAGACGACGTTGGGGTTCTTGCCGCCGAGTTCGAGGGCGACCTTCTTCACGGTCGGGGCGGCGGCCTGGGCCACCTTGGTGCCGCTGACCAGGCCGCCGGTGAAGGAGACCAGGTCGACGTCTGAGTGCTCGGCGAGCCGGGCGCCGACGGTGTGACCGGGGCCGGTGACGATGTTGGCCACTCCGGCGGGCAGTCCGGCCTCCGCCAGCAGCTCGATGAGCGCGATGGTGGTCATCGGGGTGATCTCGCTGGGCTTGATCACGAAGGTGTTGCCGGCGGCGAGGGCCGGGGCGATCTTCCAACTGGCCTGGAGGAGCGGGTAGTTCCAGGGGGTGATCAGGGCGCAGACGCCGACCGGCTCGTGCACGACCACGCTGTGGACGTCGGGGGAACCCGCGTCGACGACCCGGCCCGGTGCCTCGGCGGCCACGAGGTCGGCGAAGTAGCGGAAGGCGTCGGCGACACAGTCGATGTCGATCCGGCCCTCCTCGGCGGTCTTGCCCGCGTCCCGGCTCTCCAGCAGGCCGAGTTCCTCGCGGCCGCGCACCAGGAGGCCGGCGACGCGGCGCAGCAGGGCGGCGCGTTCGGCGACCGGGGTGTGCGGCCAGGGGCCGTGGTCGAAGGCCTGCCGGGCCGCGGCCACCGCGCGCTCGGCGTCCTTCTCGTCGCCCTCCGCGACCACGGCGAACGGCCGGGCGTCCGCGGGGTCGAGGACCTCGCGGGTCGCGCCGGAGATCGCTTCCAGCCACTCGCCTCCCGCGTGGATGGTCGCCTGGGCCTGTCGTGCCGCTCTGTCCGCCATGATCGGTGTTGCCTTCCGTTCCTGATCCGTGCCCCTGTGTCACACGCGTGTCACTCTCGGGGACCGTCGCCGCCTGCCCAGGACTCGCACATCGCATGCGCAATCAGTGGCCGAAAGTGCGCGGCATCACACCGGAACCACCACAAGGCGGGCCGGGATCATTTAATTCCAGAATTCACGGAATGTAATTTCCTGCGTATTCACAACCCCTTCAAACGTGCGTCAACCCGCACCCGGCAACACCCCCTTTCAGGTCATGTGTATTCGCCCGAACGCCCCAAAGCCCAGCTCCGGTGGCCCTCGTTAGGTGACCGTGACGCGATTGGACTGGCACACAGCCGAGGATCATCCGACGACCACGTTCCGCTGGAGCGGTGATGTGGACCTCACGTCATGCTCGGACCTGCTCGATGATTTCCTGAAGAGAATCAACACCGTGGAAAATGAATATCGGCGGACGATGGCAGAGTTGTACCGGGCGTCCTAAGGCGGGGTAAGGAGGTAAATCGATGGACACCTGGCACGTCCCGGAACCGGACATCGCGTCGAACGACTGGGACCCGGTCGAAGAACTGGCCCAGATACTGTCCACGCCGACCAGCGTGAGCCCGGTCACCACCCCGCTGGACATTCCGTCCCCGCGCCGGAGCAGCCGCCGGCGGCTGCGTCAGGATTCCCATCTGCTCGACGGCGGCAGGCGCTTCACCCACATCACGCTGCTGATCGCGACGGTCTCCCTGTGCGCGGTGTGCATGCTGGGCTGGTCCGTCTGCTATTCCTACGGACAGCTGCGCGGGATCGCCTCGTCGGTGCTGCCGACGAGATTGGCGCAGTGCTGGCCGCTGACGGTGTACGGGCCGTGGTTCGTGGCCGCCCTCTCCGTCGTGCGGGCCACCGCCCAGCGCCGCAGTGCGCGGCGCTCCTGGTGCGTGGTGCTGGCCGCTTCCGCGATGGCCGTGGCGCTGTGCGTCAGCCACTCGTCCCATGCGCTGCTCTCGTTAGTGATCTTCGGGATCCCGCCGGTCACCGCTCTGGTGTGCTTCTGGGAACTCGTCGGCCAGATCTCGACCAGGAGCCGTCCCAGGCATGCCACCCACACCGGTCCGGGACTACAGTCAAAGGATGGAAACCTTTGACCTGAGTCAAAGAACCCCGGTCCGGGCCGAGGACGTGGCCGCCTTCCGCCGCTTCAACCGGTACTTCACGCGCCGTATCGGCGTCCTGGACGACCACTACCTCGGTCAGGACCGCCCGCTCGGCGAGGCCCGGCTGCTGTTCGAGATCGGTGACGGAGTGTCCCTGCGGGAGCTGCGCGGGCGGCTCGGTCTGGACGCCGGCTACCTCAGCCGGATGGCGAAGGCCCTGGAGGCGCAGGGCATGGTCCGGCTCGCGGTGCCCGCGCACGACAACCGGCTGCGGATGATCGAACCCACCCCGGCCGGCCGCGCCGAGGTCGCCGAGCAGCGGCGCCGGGCGGACGCCCTCGCCGCCGGTCTACTCGAAGGCCTCACCCCCGCCCAGCGGGCCGAGCTGACCGGGGCCATGGCGACCGCGCAGCGGCTGCTGCGGCTGGCCGGGATCACCGTGGAGACCGTCGACGGCGCCTCGGCGGACGCGCGGGCCTGCCTGGACGCCTACGCGGCGGACATCGACGCGCGCTTCCCCGAGGGCTTCGACAAGGCGGCCCTGGTTCGCCCCGAGGAGGTGACCGGGGACGCCGGCGCCTTCCTGGTGGCGTACGAGGAGGGGCGGCCGGTGGGCTGCGGGGCCCTGAGACGTCTGGCACCCGGGACCGGCGAGATCCGGCATGTGTGGGTGCACCCCGGGGCGCGCCGGCTGGGGCTCGCGCGGCGGCTGCTGACGGGGCTTGAGCGGGAGGCGCTGGCGCGCGGCCTGGCGGTCGTACGCCTGGACACGCACGCCGTGCTCACCGAGGCACAGGCGATGTACCGGGCGTGCGGGTACACCGAGATCCCGCGCTACGACGACAACGTCTACGCCGCCCACTGGTTCGAGAAACGGCTGACCGGCCGAAGCGGCTAACCGGACGACACCTCGTTCATCAACTCCCGGACGCAGCCGCGCAGCCAGGCATGGGCGGGGTCGGCGTCGTGCCGGGGGTGCCAGGCGAAGCCCACCTCCACCGCGGGGAGCGGCAGCGGGATCTCGAAGGTGACCAGGCCGAGGGAGTCGGCCATCGGCCGGCTGTAGGTGGTGATCAGCCCGATCAGGTCGGTCTCGCGCAGCACGAACAGCGAGGCCGGGTAGGTGCCGACGCTGCCCACCACCCGGCGGCTGAGACCGAGTTCGGCCAGGGCGTCGTCGATCGGCCCGCGCTGCCTGCCCCGCCGGGAGACGACGAGGTGCCCGGCCTCCCCGGCGAACCTTGCGGGCGTCAACTCCCCGTCGAGCAGCGGGTGTCCGCTCCGTACGACGCCGAGCATGCGCTCCTCGTACACCGCCTCCCGGTGCACCTCGGGCGCGGTCGTGTCGATCACCCCGACCTCCAGGTCGGCGATGCCCTGGCGCAGGAACGGCACGTCCACGTGGCTCTCGGACAGAAACCGCAGGCGGACGCCGGGGGCCTCGCGGGCGGCGCGGGCGAAGAGGGCGGCGCCGTGGGTGGCGGCGATCGCGTCGTGGCCGAGGATCGTGAAGGTACGCGAGACGGTCCGCAGGTCGGTGTCGCGGCCCGGCGCGAACAGGGCCCGGGCGCGCTCCACCACCGCGCTCACCTCGGCCCTTACGGCCAGCGCGTGCGGAGTGGGCACCATCCGGCGCCCGGCGCGCACCAGGATCGGATCGCCGAGCGCCTTGCGGATCCGGCCGAGCGTACGGCTCATGGCGGGCTCGGACAGATGCAGCCGGTGCGCGGCGCCCTGCACGCTCTGTTCCTCCAGCAGCACGTCCAGGGCGACCAGCAGATTCAGGTCCAGCCCTGCGGATTGCGTCATGTGCAGGTATCCCTTGCGAAGGTTGCACTGGAAAGCAGGTCACCGGCGAGCCTACGGTGAGTGCGCATCCCACACCACCCACCGAAGCTCCCGGGAGGAGCCGTGCCCACGCACGCCCTGAAACGCCCCACCCTGCTCGCGCTGTGCGCCTGCGTCCTGGTCGCACAGAGCATGGTCGCCGCCATCAACCTCCTCATCCCGCAGCTGGGTACGTCGTCCCTGCACCCCTCGCACACCGAGATCCTGTGGACGGTCGACGCCTACGTCATCGTCTTCGCGGGCCTGCTCATCCCGGCCGGCGCGCTCGGCGACCGGTACGGCCGCAAGGGCGCCCTCCTCGCCGGGCTCGCCCTGTTCGCCGCGGGCGCCGCCACCAGCGCGGTCGCGACCGGCCCGGCCGTCCTGATCGCGGGCAGGGGCCTGTCGGGCGCCGGTGCGGCCCTGATCACCCCGGCCACCCTCTCGATCCTGACGCAGCTGTCCGCGCCCGAGCACCGGGCCCGCTCGATGGGCGCCTGGACCCTGTCGATCGGCCTGGGCGGCGCGGCGGGCAACCTGGGCGGCGGGCTGGCCGGGCAGTTCCTCACCTGGCGCGCCCTGTTCGCGGTGATGGTCCCGCTGGCCGCCGTACTCGCGGTGACCGTGTCGGTGACGGTCCCGCGCACCGAACGCTCCACCCGCAGCGCCCCCGACCCGCTCGGCACCCTGCTGCTGACGGCGGGCCTGGTGGCGGTCCTGTTCGGCATCATCGAGGGCCCGGCGTACGGCTGGACCTCCGCGCGCATCCTGGGTGCCTTCGCGGCGGGCGCGCTGCTGATCGCCGCCTTCGCCCTGCACGCCCTGCGCTCGGCGGCCCCCCTCTTCGACCCCCGGGTCTTCGCCTCCGCACGCCTGCGGGCCGCCTCCCTCGGCACGGCCACCGGCTTCTTCGGCCTGTTCTCCCTGTTCTTCGTCAACTCGCAGTATCTACAGGGATTGAAGGCTCCCCTCCCTGAAGGGAGGGGATGCGTCGCCCTCCAGGGCTGTGCGGGGATTTACGGCTCAGGCCGCCACCGGAGCCGGCGGCTCG
>NZ_JBITGJ010000079.1:0-37862 GCF_044456925.1 Streptomyces sp. NPDC050743 | reverse complement strand
GCCGCCGGAAGGCGCGGTCGCAGGGCGGGTAAAACCGTCAAGCCTGCCGCAGCGATGTAGGCAGGAATCTCCTTCCCGAGGCTTGCCGAGGGGAGAGGAGAGCTTCAAGAGCGGTTCCCGTCCTACCGGCGCGTGATCGAGCTGTCCGGCGGCACCCGGGCCGCCGACCTCGCGGTCATCGGTGACGAGGAGACCGTCGCCGCCGAGGTGCGGCGCTACCGCGAGGCCGGAGCGACCGAGGTGGTGTTCACCGCGACCGACCTGGGCGGCGAGGCCGACCAGCGCCGTACCTGGAAACTGCTCGGCCGACTGGCGGACGGCTGAGCCGCCCCACATGCCGATTGCGGGGTCGGGCTATGCATGGGCATGCGGAATGATGCATACTCTTCCTATGTCCAAGGTCCTCACTTCCCTTCCGGTCGGCGAGCGCGTCGGTATCGCCTTCTCCGGCGGCCTCGACACCTCGGTCGCCGTCGCGTGGATGCGCGACAAGGGCGCCGTCCCGTGCACCTACACCGCCGACATCGGCCAGTACGACGAGCCCGACATCGCCTCGGTACCCGGCCGTGCGACGACCTACGGTGCCGAGATCGCGCGCCTGGTCGACTGCCGTGCGGCCCTGGTCGAGGAGGGGCTGGCCGCGCTCGCCTGCGGCGCGTTCCACATCCGCTCGGGCGGCCGTGCCTACTTCAACACCACGCCCCTCGGCCGCGCGGTCACCGGCACCCTGCTGGTCCGGGCGATGCTCGAGGACGACGTGCAGATCTGGGGCGACGGCTCCACCTTCAAGGGCAACGACATCGAGCGGTTCTACCGCTACGGCCTGCTCGCCAACCCGCACCTGCGGATCTACAAGCCCTGGCTGGACTCCGACTTCGTGACGGAGCTGGGCGGCCGCAAGGAGATGTCGGAGTGGCTGCTCGCACACGGGCTGCCGTACCGCGACAGCACGGAGAAGGCGTACTCGACCGACGCCAACATCTGGGGCGCCACACACGAGGCCAAGACCCTGGAGCACCTGGACACCGGCATCGAGACCGTCGAGCCGATCATGGGCGTCCGGTTCTGGGACCCCACGGTCGAGATCGCCCCCGAGGACGTGACGATCGGCTTCGACCAGGGCCGCCCGGTGACGATCAACGGCAAGGAGTTCGCCTCGCCGGTCGAACTGGTCATGGAGGCGAACGCCATCGGCGGCCGGCACGGCCTCGGCATGTCGGACCAGATCGAGAACCGGATCATCGAGGCCAAGAGCCGCGGCATCTACGAGGCCCCCGGCATGGCCCTGCTGCACGCTGCGTACGAGCGCCTGGTCAACGCGATCCACAACGAGGACACGCTCGCCCAGTACCACACCGAGGGCCGCAAGCTCGGCCGCCTCATGTACGAGGGCCGCTGGCTGGACCCGCAGGCGCTGATGATCCGCGAGTCGCTGCAGCGCTGGGTCGGCGCCGCGGTCACCGGCGAGGTGACCCTGCGGCTGCGGCGCGGTGAGGACTACTCGATCCTCGACACCACGGGTCCGGCGTTCAGCTACCACCCGGACAAGCTGTCCATGGAGCGCACCGACGACTCCGCGTTCGGTCCGTCGGACCGGATCGGCCAGCTCACCATGCGCAACCTCGACATCGCCGACTCCCGTGCCCGCCTGGAGCAGTACGCGGACCTCGGTATGGTCGGCACCGAGCACCCGGCCCTGATCGGCGCGGCCCAGGCCGCCTCCACCGGTCTGATCGGCGCCATGCCGCAGGGCGGCGCCGAGGCGATCGCATCCCGCGGCGAGGTCTCGGAGGAGGACGAGGCCCTGGACCGCGCAGCGATGGAGTCCGGCACGGACTGACCCCCCTCACCGGCCGCACACCCTTGGACAGCGGGCCCCGTCGCTTCACCTCCGGCGGGGCCCGCCGTCGTATGCCGTCGGTCCCGGCAGCGTCTCCCGAGCCTCTCGAGCCTCTCGTACCCTGTGTCCGTGCCGTCCGCGTCCCCCCGTCCGCAACGCGTCGCCGTCCTGGTTCTCGAAGGCGCCAAACCGCTCGATGTCGGGATCCCCGCGCAGGTGTTCACGACGCGGGCGAGCATGCCGTACGAGGTACGGGTGTGCGGGGCGGAGCCCGGGCTCGTCGCGGGCGGTGACGGGCTGTCGTATCACGTCGCCCACGGGCTCGACGCGCTCGCGTGGGCGGACATCGTCTTCATCCCCGGATACCGGTTTCCGGACCGCGAGGATCCGCCGCGGCCCGTCGTCGACGCGCTGCTCGCCGCCCACGCCCGGGGCACCCGGCTCGCCGCCATCTCGACGGGGGCCTTCGCGCTCGCGGCCACGGGACTGCTCGACGGCAAACGGGCGACGACGCACTGGCACTACTCGCGGGCCCTCGCCGCGAAGCATCCGCTGGTCCGGGTCGACGAGAACGTTCTCTTCGTCGACGAGGGCAGCGTGCTCACGTCGGCCGGCGCCGCCTCCGGAATCGATCTGTGCCTGCACATCCTGCGCAAGGACCTCGGGGTCGCCGTGTCCAACCACGCGGCGCGGCGCCTGGTCGCCGCCCCCTACCGCAGCGGAGGCCAGGCCCAGTACGTGCCGCGCAGCGTGCCCGAGCCGCTCGGCGAACGGTTCGCCGCGACCCGCGAGTGGGCGCTGCACCGCCTCGGCGAGCCCCTCACCCTCACGGTGCTCGCCCGGCACGCCGCGGTCTCGCCCCGCACGTTCTCCCGGCGCTTCGTCGAGGACACCGGCTACACGCCCATGCAGTGGGTGATGCGCGCCCGCATCGACCTGGCCCGGGAACTGCTCGAACGCTCCGAGCGCAGCATCGAGCAGATCGCCGCCGACGTCGGCCTCGGCACCGGCACGAATCTGCGCACCCACTTCCAGCAGATCCTCGGCACCACCCCGAGCGAATACCGGCGCACCTTCACCCAAGGCGAGTAGCCCCTGGGCGACCCTGGCGCGATTCTTGCGAACCATGGCGCTCAAGACATGGCCATGCCCGGCCGCGGCACGCGACGCTGGTGGGGAACCGAGGGGAACTGAAGGGACACCACTCGTGACTCGTATCGCCATCAACGGATTTGGCCGTATCGGACGGAACGTGCTGCGCGCTCTGCTGGAACGCGACAGCGCCCTCGAAGTCGTCGCCGTGAACGACCTCACCGAGCCCGCGACCCTCGCACGGCTGCTCGCCTACGACACCACGGCCGGCCGGCTCGGCCGCCCCGTGACCGTCGACGGGGACGCCCTCGTCGTCGACGGCCGCCGCATCACCGTCCTCGCAGAGCGCGAGCCGTCCCAGTTGCCGTGGGCCGACCTCGGGGTGGACATCGTCCTGGAGGCGACCGGCCGCTTCACCTCGGCCAAGGCCGCCCGGGCACACCTCGACGCCGGCGCGAGGAAGGTGCTCGTGAGCGCGCCGTCCGACGGAGCCGACGTCACGCTCGCCTACGGGGTCAACACCGACGCGTACGACCCGGAGGTGCACACGATCGTCTCCAACGCCTCCTGCACCACCAACGCGCTCGCACCGCTGGCCGCCGTGCTGGACGAACTCGCCGGCATCGAGCACGGCTTCATGACGACCGTGCACGCCTACACGCAGGAGCAGAACCTGCAGGACGGCCCGCACCGCGACGCCCGCCGTGCCCGTGCCGCCGCCGTCAACATCGTGCCGACCACGACGGGCGCGGCCAAGGCGATCGGCCTGGTCCTGCCGAACCTCGACGGCAAGCTGTCGGGCGACTCGATCCGCGTGCCCGTTCCGGTGGGCTCGATCGTCGAACTCAACACGACCGTCGCCCGTGACGTGACCCGCGACGACGTCCTGGCCGCGTACCGCGCCGCGGCACAGGGCCCGCTCGCCGGCATCCTGGAGTACTCGGACGACCCGCTCGTGTCCTCCGACATCACCGGCAATCCGGCCTCGTCGATCTTCGACTCGGCGCTGACCCGCGTCGACGGCCGGCACATCAAGGTGGTCGCCTGGTACGACAACGAGTGGGGCTTCTCCAACCGAGTGATCGACACGCTCGAACTCCTCGCCGGGCGCTGACCGAGGACCGGGAGCGGACCCGCCGTCCGCTCCCGGTGCCTTCCGCTCGCGAGAAAGGGCAGGTCAGCTGCTTGGAGTGGTGGCAGCACCCTGGAGCGTCGTAGGGAAAGCCCCCCATCGTGTCCGGTGACTGACCGGCTGTTCCGGCCGCACGGGCGCGCCCAGACTCGACGGCATGACGATCTCCACTCAAGCCGTGGCCCCCGCCGAGGCGTCCTCCGCGCGTGCCCGTACGTCCGACTCGGGCGCCGGCAGCGACTTCGCCCGGCTGTCCCGGCGTATCGCCGACGCGGGCCTGATGAAGCGGCGCCCCGGTTACTACACGGCACGGCTCACTCTGGTGACCGCGCTGCTGGCGGCGGGCTGGGGCGCCTTCCTCGTGCTCGGCGACACCTGGTGGCAGCTCGCGGTGGCCGCCTTCTTGGCCTTCGTGTTCGGTCAAGTCGCCCTGGTCGCCCATGACCTGGCACACCGCCAGGTCTTCCGGCGCGGCCGGCCCAGCGAGACGTGGGGCCGGCTCTTCGGCAATCTCGGCATCGGCATGAGCTACGGCTGGTGGATGAACAAGCACACCCGCCACCACGCCAACCCCAACCACGAGGAACTCGACCCGGATGTCGCCCCGGACATCCTGGTGTGGTCCACCGCCCAGGCCCGCGACAGCCGTGGCCTCGCCCGTCTCATCGGGGGACACCAGGCGTGGCTGTTCTTCCCCCTGCTGACGCTGGAGGGCTTCAACCTGCACGTCGCGGGCGTGCGGGCGCTGCGCTCGCCCGCCATGAAGCACCGGGTCCTGGAAGGCGGCCTGCTCCTGCTTCACCTCGCGGCCTATGTGTCCGCGCTGTTCCTGGTGCTCTCGCCCGGCAAGGCGGTCGCGTTCCTCTTCGTGCACCAGTGCCTCTTCGGTGTCTACCTGGGCTGCACCTTCGCACCGAACCACAAGGGCATGCCCACCCTCAGCGGCGACGAACGGCCCGACTTCCTGCGCCGCCAGGTCCTGACCTCCCGCAACGTGCGCGGCGGCCGGCTCACCGATGTGATGCTCGGCGGGCTCAACTACCAGATCGAGCACCACCTGTTCCCGAGCATGCCCACACCCCATCTGCGTCGGGCCCAGGTCATCGTGCGCGAGTACTGCGCGCAGATCGGCGTGCCGTACCACGAGACCGGCCTGATCCAGTCCTACCGCGAGGCCCTCACCCACATGCACCGGGTGGGGGAGCCGATCAGGCGACAGCGCAGGGCAAATTGACGACGGCGCTCCGACGGTTCTTCGCCCGCCTCAGCCCGCGAGCAGCATCGCGACCTCCACCGCGCCGAGCAGCACGAGGTAGGTCCAGGCGTAGGCGCGGTCCGGGATCCGGGGCGGGTGTCGCCGCAGCACCGCGATGACGGGCAGGGCGCCGACGAGCAGCGCCCCGGCGGCGCGCAGGTCGACGAGGCCGACCAGGCGCAGGTGTGTATCCGTGGCGTGGGCGCCCGTGTCGCCGTCCAGGGAGAGGGCGGTGGCGGGAAGGGCGATGGCGAGGGTCAGGGGATTGGCCAGTGCGGTCGCCACCCGCACCGGATGTCCGGCATGGCGCAGCGCCGGGACGGTCATCACGCTGCCGCCCACGCCGAGGAAGGCCGCCACCGCTCCGATCGGCGCGCCGAGTACCGTCGGCAGCGCACGGGCCACCTCGCGGGTCTCCTCGACCGCTCCCGCACGGCTCTCTGCGCCCCGTCCGGGCGGGCGCAGGAAGCCGGGGCGCAGGAGCAGATCGACGACGGTGAGAGCGACGTACCCGACGAAGCCCCAGTGGGCCTGACCGGGCGGGGCGTGGCGGGCGGCGAGCGCGCCGGCCGCCGCGCCGGCCGCCAGCAGGAGCAGCAGCGTGCCGCTGCCGCGCAGGGCGGCCAGGACACGCCCGGGCGTGACGGCCGTGGCGAAGGCCGCGTTCACCAGCATGACCAGGGCCGAGGTGGCCGTCGCCACCCGCATGGCGTCCACGCCGAGGGCCGCGTTCGCCCACACCACCACCGGGACCGCGACGAACCCGCCGCCGAACCCGAACAAGACGGTGGTCACCCCGGTGAGGAGTCCGATTCCGAAAAGTGCCAAGAAGTCCACGGGCCACCTCACCAGCCACGACGATCTTCTCGCATGCGATGTCCGGCACCATTCCTTCGAGACTCGGCCACCTACAGTGGCCGCGTGAAGAACGTCTCCCTGGACGAACTGGACCATGTGGACCGCGCCGTCCTGCCCATCGGCACCGACTACCCGCCCGGCCGGATCCTCGACTGGCACGAGCACCGGCGCGCCCAGTTCCTCTACGGCGCAACCGGCGTCATGGTCGTCGACACCCCCGAGGGCACCTGGACCGTTCCGCCGGAGCGAGCCGTGCTGATCCCGCCCACCACCCGGCACCGGGTCGGCATGCTGGAGGTGAGCACCCGCAGCCTGTACATCGAGCCGGATGCCGTGCCCTGGTGGCCCGGGACCTGCACGGTCGTGGACGTTCCGCCCCTGCTGCGCGAACTGCTCCTGGCCGCCGTCGAGTTCGAGGCCGACTACGGCCTCTCGGGCCGCGACGGCTGCGTCGCGGCGCTCCTCCTGCACGAGATCGCCGCGCTCACCCCGCTGCCGTTCCACGTCGCGATCCCGGCCGCTCCCGACCTCGCTGCCATCTGCCGCGCGTACCTGACCGCCCCGGACGCCGAAGTCACCAACGCCGAATGGGCCGCACGGACGGCCATGAGCGAACGGGCCTTCACCCGGCGGTTCCGCGCCGAGACCGGTGAGAGCCCGGCGGTCTGGCGCACCCGCGCGCGCCTGCTCGCCGCGGTGCCACTGCTGCGCACGGCATCGGTCACCGAGGTCTCCGGCCGCCTCGGCTATGCCTCACCCGCCGCACTGACCGCCGCCTTCACCCGCGGGTTCGGCATGCCCCCGTCCCGCTTCACGACCCACGGCAACGCCCGCGCCGACACGGGCCGTCAGCCCTGACTCCAGCGGCCGTGCTCAGCTTCACGGCGTGACCAGTCCCGCCTCGTACGCGGTGATCACGAGCTGCACCCGGTCCCTGGCATCGAGTTTGGTGAGCAGCCGGGAGACATGTGACTTGGCGGTGGCCACCGAGATGAAGAGGTCTTCCGCGATCTCGGTGTTGGACCGCCCGCGTCCGACCAGGGTCAGCACTTCCCGTTCCCGCTCGGTGATGCCGTCGAGCGGTCGGGCGGGGTGACGCGGAGCGGCCGGCCTGCGTTCGACGAAGTCCGCGATCAGACGGCGTGTCACACTCGGCGCGATCAGTGCGTCGCCGGCGGCGACCACGCGGATCGCGCCGAGGATGTCGTCCAGGGCCATGTCCTTGACGGCAAAGCCACTGGCCCCGGCCCGGAGCGCACCGTAGACATGGTCGTCCTCGTCGAACGTGGTGAGGATCAGCACGCGGGTCGACGCGCCGCCGGCCGTGATCCGGCGTGTGGCCTCGATGCCGTCCATGCCGGGCATCCGGATGTCCATGACCACCACGTCGGGGCCGGTCTCCTGGACGCGCTGGACGGCCTCCTCACCGGTGGCGGCCTCGCCGACGACGTCCAGATCGGGATGGTCGGCCATGAGGACCCGCAGGCCGGACCGCACCAGTTGCTGGTCGTCGGCGAGGACGATCCGGACGCTCATCGGGTCTCCACCGCGACTCCGGCGGGCTCGGGCAGCGGCAGCCGGGCCACCACCCGGAAGCCACCCCCAGGACGCGGGCCGGCGCTGAACCGGCCGTGCAGCAGGGCGACCCGCTCCCGCATGCCGACGATGCCGAAGCCGTGGCCCGTGCCGTCCCCGGGGACACCTCGCCCGTCGTCGGTGACCTCCACGGACAGCTCCTCGTCCCCGTAGTCGAGGGCGACCATGCAGCGCCCGGTGCCCGCGTGACGGACCACGTTGGTCAGCGCCTCCTGCACGATACGGTAGGCCGACAGATCGACGTCGGCCGGCAGCGGCCGCCGCTCCCCGCTGACGCGCACCTCGACCCGCACCCCGGCCTCGGCCGTCGCCGCCGCGAGTCCCTCGACGTCCGCCAGACCCGGCGAGGGAGCAAGTCGCGCTCGTCCTGCCGTGGTTGCGTCCGGCTCGGCCTGACGCAGGGCCACCAGGGTGCGGCGTAGGCCGGACAGGGTCTGTCTGCTGGTGTTCTCGATGGCCTGCAGGGCGTCGCGGGCCGCATCGGGTTGTGTGTGGATGACCCGGCTGCCCACCCCCGCCTGGATTGCGATGATGCCGACGGAGTGGGCGATCACATCGTGCAACTCCCGTGCGATGCGCAGCCGTTCGGCGGTGACCGCCTCGGCCACCGCCTGCGTGCGCAACGTCACCGCGTGCTCGCGGCGCTCGCGGCTCAGCAGCCCGAGCATGCATGCCGCGGCCATCGCCAGAAGGCCGATCACACCGTCGACGGTCAGGAAGTCCGGGCCGTGCGCGAAGAGGCCGATGGTCATCGACTGCACGCCGAAGACCAGAGATACGGCGAAGACGGAGACCCGGCGCCTGCAGGTGGCGACGATGTACCCCAGGACGAGGTCCGCCGCCAGGTACGACAGGAACTGGCCCTGGTAGAACAGGGTCAGGCTCGCCCGGGTGGTGCGAGGAGGGACGACCACCACGGCGGTGGCGGCGAAAAGCGCCAGCACCAGGGCCGTCAGCGGCCTGCGACGCATCACCCCGACGAGCAGCGTGACCGCCGGCAGCGACCCGACGGCGATGAGGGGGCCCGAGTCCAGCGGTGCGCCCGACACCAGGACCAGCAGCAGGAGGACGTACACAAAGCCCCCCGCCCAGGCCGCGAGCGTCGCTCTCGGCGCAGCCGTTCGGCCGTTGCGGCGATTGCGTCGCGCCGCGAAGGACGCGAGGGCGGCCGGGTGGTCGGTGGTGGTCATGACGCGAGACTAACCAGCCGACCCCGGCCGCGGCATCGGCCCGGGGACGTACACCCGTGGGCCAGTCCGCCGCGCGCGTTTGCCGCCCACGGCCTCATGCCCGCACGGGCGCCGCCCGGCACCGTTGTCTTCGTGATCGAAGTCGACGAACTCACCAAGCGCTACGGCGAGAAGACGGCCGTCGAGCGCCTCACCTTCACCGTGCGGCCGGGACAGGTCACCGGTTTCCTCGGCCCCAACGGAGCCGGCAAGACCACCACGCTGAGGATGATCCTCGGCCTCGACAGGCCCACCGGCGGCTCCGCCACGGTCGGCACGGTCGACTTCCGCAGCCATCCGCGTGGCCTGCGGCACGTCGGCGCACTCCTGGACGCCGGCCAGGTGCACGGCGGACGCAGCGCGGCGGCCCACCTGTCCGCACTGGCCCGCAGCAACGGCATCCCGCGGCGTCGTGTCGATGAGGTGCTGCAGGAGGTCGGTCTGGCCGAGGTCGCCAGGCGGCGCATCGGCGGTTTCTCGCTCGGCATGAAGCAACGGCTCGGTATCGCCGCCGCCTTGCTCGGCGACCCGCCGGTGCTGATGTTCGACGAGCCGATCAACGGCATGGACCCGGAAGGCGTTCTCTGGGTACGGCGCCTGTTCCGCCGGCTGGCCGCCGAGGGGCGCACGGTCTTCCTGTCCAGTCATCTGATGTCGGAGATGGAGAACACCGCCGACCACCTCGTCGTCATCGGCCGGGGCCGGCTCATCGCCGCCGAGTCGGTGGCGGACTTCGCGGCCCGCGGCACGCGCCGCAGCGTGGTGGTGGCGAGCGCGGAGGCCGCGGAGTTGGCGGCGGTACTGTCCGCCGCCGGCGCGTCGGTCGAGCCGCAGGGTCCGCGCGGCGCCGGGAGACTCGCCGTGACCGGGTTGCCGGCGGACCGGATCGGAGCGCTCGCCCTGGAGCACCGGATCCCGCTGTGCGAGCTGACCACGCGCACCGCCTCACTGGAGGAGGCGTTCATGGAACTCACCGCCGACAGCGTCGAATACCTGGCAGGACACACCCGATGACCACACTCACCAGCCCCTCGCGCGTCCGCTTCGGTGACCTGGTCGCCGCCGAGTGGATCAAAACGCGCTCCCTGCGCTCCACTTGGTGGACGATCGCACTCGCCGGCCTGTTCGTGATGGGTTCCGCCGCCGTGGCGGCACTCGCGGACTACCGCAATCTGGCGGCGGCCGGCACGACCGTGCGCCGCCCCGCAGGCTTCCTGCCCTTCGACGCCTATCCGCAGCCCGGCTACATGACGCTGATGCTCGTCGCCGGGTGCGTCGGCGCCATCACGGTCGTGAGCGAGTACAGCAGCGGCCTGATCCGCGCCACCACCGTGGCCGTCCCCGCCCGCGGCTCGGTGGTACTGGCCAAGGCGGCCGTCACCGCCGCACTGTGGACCGCCGTCGGTACGGTCGTCTCCACCGGTTCCTTCCTCGTCTCCCAGGCCGTCCTGAACGAACGGCACGCGGGGGTCTCGATCACACACCCAGGAGTGCCGCGGGCGCTCGTGGCCTCCGCGCTGCTGGCCCCCGTCTGCGCACTGGCCGGGCTCGGCCTCGGCGTACTCATCCGGCACAGCGCGGCGACCATGGCCACCTGCGCCTTCACGCTGCTGATGCTGCCCACCGTCTTCTCACAGAGCAGGCGGTGGTCCGCCGACGCCAACCACACCATGGTCGTCGCCGCCTGGCAGCGCCTGGTCCAGAACTGGGGACCACAGCCCCACTCCCGCATGTTCACCGCCACGGTCCCCGGTTCCTGGACGGTGTACGCGCTGTGGCCCCTGATCGCGGTCGTCGTCGCCGTGCTCGTCGTCAGGAAACGGGACGTCTGACCTGTCCCCGCGGGGCCATCTGCCCCCGGGCCCGACAGGCGGTGCGCGGCAGACGACGCCCGGGAATGCCCGCGACCCCTGCGTGGTTTCCACCAGCGTGTCAGAACCTGCTCGCCCGGCCGGCGGGCGGCGGCACGACAGCATCGGGAATGCCGGAGCGTCCCGCACTGTTCAAGCCATTACTGGCATGCTCGGGTCAATCCCGAGGTGTGGGTGAAGGGAGATTCCATGGCACGCAGCACCGTGCGTCCCGTCGTCAGGCTGAAGTCGACCGCGGGCACCGGCGTCACCTATGTGACGCGCAAGAACCGTCTGAGCGACCCCGACCGGCTCGTTCTGCGCAAGTACGACCCCGTCGCCGGCCGGCACGTCACCTTCCGCGAGGAACGCTGACGCACACCGCCGCCCGCCCGGACCGACGGCCACAAGGAGGCACACCCATGAGGCCAGGCATCCACCCCCAATCCCGGCTCGTCGTCTTCCGCGACCGGGCCGCCGACACCCTCTTCCTGACCCGCTCGACCGCCACCGCGTCGAAGACCGTCGTCTGGGAAGACGGCACCACCTACCCGCTGATCGACGTGGAGACCTCGTCGGCCAGCCACCCCTTCTACACCGGCACCGCGCGCGTCGTCGACACCGCCGGCCGCATCGAACGCTTCCAGCGCCGCTACGGCCGTCCTGCCTCGACCCGCGGCTGACCGCCGTGTGCTGCACGAGGAGAACCCAGTCATGAAGGTACGCAAGTCCCTGCGCTCACTGAAGTCCAAGCCCGGCGCCCAGCTGGTGCGCCGCCGCGGGGTGGTCTTCGTGGTGAACAAGAAGAACCCGCGCTTCAAGGCGCGCCAGGGCTGACCGGCCGCGCGGAGAAGAGCGGGCGAGACACGGCCCGGTCCTGCCCCGCGCAGGGCCGGGCCCGGCCGGTCCGGCTCGCCATGTCTCCGACGGCCGCTCTGTTCCCCTTGCCTCTCGTCCGCGACCGGCCACCGTGACACCCCCGCGCACCGGCCGGCCTCGCCCGGGCGGCCTCGGCCGTGACCGCGCCCGATTCTCGATGATCTCTTACCCCCGTCTTCACGGCCGCGGACGGTCCGCTGCATACGGTTGCCGTCATGGGCGGCTGTCGGGGGTGACGGCCTTCGATCAGGTCCCTGGGGGAGCGGATGACGGCTGGTCGCCGTGTGGTGCTGGCCGCCATGGCGGGTGGACTGCTCGCCGGTTGCGCGGGCCCGAAGAACGGCGGCGGCGCCTCCGCGGCCGTCGCCTCGGGTACGCCGGCCACAGGTGCGGGCGCGGCCACACCTCCCACCCCCGGTGCCGGCCCCTCGGCCACGGCATCCACCCCGCGGCCTCCCGTCACCCGCGCGGAGATCGTGGCCCGCTACGGGCGCACCATGCCGCGCACCTGGGGCTTCGACGCCTCGGGGGTCATGCACTCCCTGCCGCACACGGCGCACGACATCGCGCTGACCTTCGACGCATGCGGCGGCCCCGGAGGCAGCGGCTACGACCGGGCGCTCATCGGCTTTCTGCGCGCACGGCACATCCCGGCGACGCTGTTCGTCAATTCCCGCTGGATCGACGCCAACCCGGCCGAGTTCCACCGCCTGGCCGGCGACCCGCTGTTCGAGATCGCCAACCACGGCACCCGGCACCGCCCGCTGTCCGTCACCGGCCGCTCCGCGTACGGCATTCCCGGTACCCGTGGCGCCGGCGAGGTGTACGACGAGATCGCCGGCAACCGGGCCAAGCTGACCCGCCTGCTGGGCGCTCCGCCGCGCTTCTTCCGGTCCGGCACCGCGTACTGCGACGATGTCGCGGCCCGCATCGTCACCGATCTCGGGGAGCGCTTCGTCAGCTTCTCCGTCAACGGTGACGGCGGCGCCACCTTCACCGCCGAGCAGGTGCACGCCACCGTCGCCTCGGCTCGGGCCGGTTCCATCGTCCTGTGCCACATGAACCATCCCGAGGGTGGCACCGCGCGCGGCATCGCAAGCGCCGTCCCGCACCTGCTGGCCACCGGCCACCGCTTCGTCCGCCTCTCGGACGCCCTCCACAGGACTTGATGCGCCACGGAGCGGGCCGGTGTGGGCGTACCGGACGTCACCGGCCATCGCGCACGGTGACCGCACGCGGTGACCGCACGCGTGACACCGCACCCCACGGCGGCCACGCGCACCCCGCTGCCGCTCACGGCCTTCGCCGCCCGTGTCCCACCACTCGTCACGGCGGCCACGTCGGATCACAATGTGTCCCACAGACGGACCGGCCACCAGGAGGCGTCATGAGCACATCAGCCGAGCCGAGGGTGTCCGGCCTGGAGGTCAGGTCCATCGACTACGTCCCGCTGGACGAGCGGCACGGCAAGCTCTGGCATCTGGGCCCGCTGTGGTTCATGTCCAACGCCCAGATCGCGACCCTGGCCGTGGGCCTCATCAGCATCACCGAGGGCGGCAACCTGATATGGTCCCTGCTGGCCATCGTCGCCGGCACCGTCATCGGCACCTTCTTCATGGCCTTCCACTCGGCACAGGGACCCCAGCTGGGCCTGCCGCAGATGATCCAGTCGCGCCCCCAGTTCGGTTACGTCGGCGCCCTCCTGGTGTGGCTCTTCGCGTATGTGCAGTACGCGGGCTTCAACGTCTTCAACAGCATCCTCGCCGCCGACTCCCTGCACACCACCCTGCACGGGAGCGTCAAACTGTGGGTGGTCGTGGTCACCGTGGTCGCCCTCGTCATCGCGCTGGTGGGCTACGACATCATCCACAAGGCCGAGCGGCTCCTGACGTACACCTTCCTGGTCGTCTTCGGGATCTTCACCGTCGGCGTCCTCGTCACCCTGCACTATCCGGCCGGCTCCTTCGACCTCGGAGCCTTCAAGTGGACGCCGTTCCTCGCGCAGTTCGGCGTGGTCGCCGGCTACCAGATCAGCTGGGCCATCTACGTCTCCGACTACTCGCGCTACCTCCCGCCGGACGTGACGGTCCGCAAGACCTTCTACTGGACGTACTTCGGCTCCGCGCTCGGCGGCATCTGGCTGATGGTGCTCGGCACGCTGCTCGCCGCCTGGGCCGGCAAGGACTTCGAGACGATCAAGTCGATCAACGCGGCCGGAGACAAGGTGTTCGACGGCTTCGGCGCAATCGTGCTGCTCTTCGCCGCCCTGGGCCTGGTGTCCGTCACCGCGCTGAACATGTACGGCGGTTCGCTGACCCTCATCAGCGGCATCGACTCGTTCAAGCGGGTACGGCCGACCCTGGGTGTACGGCTGCTGACCATCGGGCTGACCGCAGCGCTCTCCCTGGTCGGCGCACTGGCCGCCACCTCCAACTTCCTTGAGAACTTCAACAACTTCCTGCTGCTGGTGCTCTACCTGTTCATCCCGTGGACCGCGGTGAACCTCATGGACTACTACGTCGTGCGCCGCGGCCACTACGCCATCGCGGAGATCTTCAACCCGCACGGCATCTACGGCCGGTGGGGCTGGCACGGCATCATCTCCTACCTGGTCGGCTTCGCCGCCATGATCCCGTTCTTCTCCGTCGGCACCCTGTACGTGGGGCCCGCCGCCAAGGCGCTCGGCGGAGCCGACATCTCCCTGTTCATCGGGCTTCCGGTCGCCGCGCTGCTGTACTGGTGGCTGACCCGCTCGATCGACGTGGCCGCCGAGACCCGCATCGCCCTGGCCGAGGTGGAGGCGTTGGAGCAGGCGGCCCACGAGCACCGCGAGCCCTGAACCGCGCCGGGGCTCTACGACCCCGGGGTGCGCTGGGCGACCGCGCGCCCGAGGGCGTCCCGGCAGGCGAGGATCGCGGGGTGCCGACTGCTGCCGCGCCGCACGACGGTGGAGATGCGGCGGCTGCGCCGGCCACGGGGGAGTTGCCGCAGGGGCACGGTCGGCGGCCGTCCGTCCCAGACGGGGGCCGGCAGGAAAGCGGCGGCGTGTCCCTGCTCGACGAGACGGAGATGGAGCAGGAGGTCGGTGGTCTCGAACCGTACATCGGGTTCGAAGCCGGCGTTGCGGCACAGGGTCATGGCCCAGTGCCGGGCGGTCGTGCCCTCGGGCTCCATCACCCAGGGGTGGCTCTCGAGGGAGCGCAGCACCGCGGTGGCCGGTGCAGCGGACGCGCTGCGGACCGTCGCCGGGATCGCGACGGGGCTGCTGGTCTGGGGCGCGCTGACCGTGGCCGGACTCGCGGCCGCCTTCGCCGCGGCACCGGTGGCCTACCTGGTCGTCAGGCTCCTGGGCGCCGGCTACCTGGTGCTGCTCGGCGTACAGGCCCTCCGGCGCAGCCACGACGCCCCCTCGGCGGTGCCCGGCACCGGCGCCCCGCACGGAGCCGGGAGCCCGTGGCGGACGGGACTGATCAGCAACGTCCTCAACCCGAAGATCGCCGTGTGCTACACCGGGCTGCTCCCGACCCTGGCCCCGCCGCACCTGCCCGCCGCCTGGGCCATGACCCTCCTCGTCCTGCTGCACGTCATGCTCACCGCCGCCTGGCTGGGCGGCTACACGCCGCTGCTGGCCAAGGCCGGGCCGCTCCTGCAAAAGCCACGGGTCCGAGGCGCGCTCGGCCGCACGACTGGCGTCGTACTCATCGGCTTCGGCCTGGTCGTCGCGACCACGGCCGGGTGACTTCTTCGGCATGGGGAGAGGCAGGCGACCCGCACGGGACGAGCCGCTCGCCTGAGGCCGGAGCGTCTCACCGGAGTCCCGGCTCCGGCCGCCGCACACCCGGCGGGACAATCCTCGTCATGAACGACGACATGGCTGACGCCCGGAGCCGACTGGCCAGGATCGAGCGGCTGCTGGAGAGCGGCGAACGCGAACTGGTCCCCGCCTGGCGCCGGGCGACCCGTGGTGAGCCGCGCTGGACGGTGACGGCCGTGATCCTGGCCGCCGTCGCCCTGCAGGTGATCCTGCCGCACCGGCTCATCCTCCTGCGCACGGTCTGGGCTCTGCCCGCGCTGGAGTTGGTGCTGCTGGCCGGACTGATCGCGGGCAATCCCCGGCGCGTGGAGCCCCGTACCCGTCTGCTGCGGTACCTGGGCCTGACCCTGACCGGCGTCATCAGCCTGGCCAACGGCTGGTCGGCGGTCCGGCTCGTGAGGGACCTGGTGAGCGGCAAGGGCGGAGACAGCGCGGCCCCGCTCCTGCTGACCGGTGGCGTCATCTGGGTGACGAACGTCATCGTGTTCGGCCTGTGGTACTGGGAGTGGGACCGGGGCGGCCCCATGGCCCGGGTCCGGGGACAGCACCAGTTCCCCGACTTCCTCTTCGTACAGATGCAGAGCCCTGAGCTGGCCCCGCCGGACTGGGAACCGGCGTTCCTGGACTACCTGTACCTGTCCTTCACCAACGCCACCGCCTTCAGCCCGACCGACGTCATGCCGCTCTCCCGCTGGTCGAAGACGCTGATGATGCTGCAGTCCTCGGTGTCCCTGGTGACGGTGGTCCTCGTGGTCGCCCGGGCGGTCAACATCCTGAAATAGTCCGAGCACAGCCGTCGACTGTCCCTGGTGCTGTCCTGCTCAGTCTCCGTCGTCACCCCCGCTGTTCAGGCCCCTGCGCTGCTTCCGGCTCGCGCTGCGCACCAGTTCGCCCGCGAGGAGCGTCGCCTTCGCGACTCCACGAGCCCAGCGGGGTCCGCCGAGCTCGGCCCACACCACACAGGCGCAACCGCCCATCACCAGTGTCAGGACACCGACGAGCAAGACAATGATCATGTTTCCCCCTTGTGTTCCTTCCTACCTATGGTCACCTTGATCATCGCAGCCAACCCGGCGCCTTCGGCCTCCAGGTCGTCCGGATGGGCGGCGACGCGCCCGAGCCACGTCGGCGCTCGCGCACAGCTTCCGGCGATGCCTCGGCGAGGGGTGCCACGGCGCCCAAGTCGCCGTGGTGCACGACCGGTTCTCGGTGGCATCGGCACCGCGGAGTTCGCCCCGAACCGCGACGAGGACCTCGCCTACACGCTCCGGCTGCTGCAGGCGGAAGCGTCGGCCGAACTGCACCAGTGGCCCGGCACCTTGCACGGTTCGCAGGCGCTGCTCTCCGCGGGCGTGTCCCAGCGGCGGGTCGTCGAAATGGGCGCCGCACTGCGCCGCGGGTTCCGGTGACAGCAGGTCGCTCCGCCGCACACGAACTCCCTGCCGGGTAGCCTGAATTGAGGCCACAGCGGGCGGGGGAGTGATGCGGGTGCGGTTCGGGGCGTGGGTCGTGGAGGGGGAGCTGGGGCGTGGCGGGATGGGCGTGGTGTACGCGGCCGTTCACCGGGAGAGCGGAGAGCGCCGGGCCCTCAAGGTCGTCCACGCACCCGCCGGCGCCGAGGAGGAGGTGGCCCGCTTCTCCCGCGAGGTGCGGGTCTGCATGGCACTGAGCCACCCGCACGTGGTGCGCGTGGTGGGCGTGGAGCGCGTCGGCCCCGAGGACGGCGCCCCGCCGGCGGGGACGGAGCCGTGCTGTCTGGTGCTGGAGTTGTGCGACGGCGGCAGTCTCGCCGACCGGGTGGGCCGTGACGGCCCGCTTCCGGTGCACCAGGCCCTGGAGCTCTTCGACGGTGTCCTGGCCGGGCTCGGCCATGTCCACCAGGAGCACGGCGTCGTCCATCGCGACATCAAGCCCCACAACATCCTCCTCAGCCATGGCTCCGACGGCGGACTCACGGCCAGGCTCGCCGACTTCGGCCTGGCCAAGGCCTACGACAGCGCCGGACTCAGCGGGCTGACCCGCACCGGCGTGGTCATGGGCACGCCCGCCTTCATGCCGAGAGCCCAGCTGATCAACTACAAGTACGCGACCCCCGAGGTCGACGTATGGTCCACCGCGGCCTCCCTCTACTACGTCCTCACCGGCACGACGCCGCGAGATCTCCCGCCGGGCTGGGATCCCTGGCTGGCCGTCGCCGGCAGTCCCGTCGTGCCGGTCGGCAAGCGGCGTGCCGGTCTGCCGCCGGGCCTGCGCGAAGTCCTCGACCACGCGCTCAGCGACGAACCCGACGGCGGCTTCCGGACCGCCGGGGCACTGCGCGCCGCGCTCGACGGGAGCTGAGATGGAAGCAGGCAGCACGTTCCTGGGCGAGTTCACGGTCGAACGGCCGCTGGGCAGCGGAGGGTTCGCCGGTGTCGTACTGGTCCGCTCGCGCCGCACCGGGGAGCCGTACGCGGTCAAACGGCTGCACAGTACCGATCCGGCGCATCAGGCACGGCTGCTCGCCGAGGTGCAGCGCTGGATCGACCTGCCGGAGCACCCGTACATCACGCCCTGCCGGTTCGCCCGCAGCCTCGGTGACGAGGTCGTGGTCTTCAGCGAGTACGCTCCGGGCGGCTCACTGGCCGACCGGCTCCGATCCGGGGCGCTGTACGAGGGCGGTGAGCGAGCTGCGCTGCGGCGTGTCCTGACCGCGGCGGCCCAGTCCGCCTGGGGGCTGGCGGCCGCCCACGAGGCCGGCCTGCTGCACCTGGACGTCAAGCCCGCCAACCTGTTGGTCGGCGGCGACGGCAGGGTACGGCTGACCGACTTCGGGCTGGCCGCGACCCCGGCCTGGGGGCAGGACAAGCGCGGGCAACTCGAAGCGGTGATCCAGTACATCACCGCCGTACCCGGCACCGACGAACAGCAGCGCGAGCTGATGCGCGGCATCCTGCGCCAGGAGCTGCACCCGCCCCGGCCCGGCTCCGAGGCCTCCCTGCAGGTCTCCGGCGCCGCCGCCGGAACGCCCGCGTACGCGTCGCCCGAGCAGGCCGAGGGACGGCGGGTCGGCGTCGGCACGGACGTGTGGAGCTGGGCGGTCACCGTCCTGGAGCTGTTGGTGGGCGAGCGCATCTGGCCGGCGGGAACCGTGGCCGGCCTCGTCCTGCAGGCCGCGCGGACCCGGCCGCTGACACCCACCTCGCTGCCTGTGCCGACCGCCCTGGCCGACCTGCTGGAGCGCTGCTTCCACAGGGAACCCGGCGAACGCCCCCACCCGCTCGGTGAGCTCGCCGAGACGGTCCTGCGGATCGCGCAACAGGAGACCGGCGAGCCCCTCGCGGCGCCCCCGCCGGTCCGGGCCGCGGCCGAGTCGGGCGGGCGGGAGCCGCTGTACGAACGGCGTGTCCCCGGCGGCGGCCCGTGGCACGACCCGCGCGGGCTGCTGCACTACGCCTACCGCACGGCGGGCCTGGACGAGCGCGACGCCATGGACTTCTGGCCCCTCGACGCCGGTGGCCCACGAGCCCAACTGCTCGGCGATCTACGGGCGTTGCGGGAGACCCGGCGGGTGCTCGACAGTCTGCCCCCACACCAGCGGGACACTCCGGACACGGCGTTCGCGCGCGGCCGGTGCGTGGCGGAGACCGGCCGGGTCCTCGAAGCGCTAGGCGACGTCGGCGGCGCCCTCGCGCAATACCGCACGGCCGCCGACCTCGCCGCCCGTCTCGCGGACGATCAGGGCGGGCTGCTGTCCTCCGTCCTCGGCTCACTGTGCCGCCTCCAGCGCCGCACCGGCGACCTGGCCGCCGCACTGGACACCGCAGAGCGCGCCGTCGCCCTCGCCCGGAGGCGGCCGGGTGAACCGGGGCGGGGGAGCATCCTGGCCCACGCCCTGCTGCTGGAGGCCAACATCCTGAGCGACAGAGCCGACGAGGAGGCCGGGCCGCGTCGGGCCACGCTGCTGGCCCGGGCCGTGCAGCTGTACGAGGCCTCCGCCGAGGAGTTCCAGCGGTCCGACGACCCGCTGGACGTCGTGCCCAGCCTGATGAACCTCGCCGCCGCCGAGCACACGCGCCGCAACGAGCGGCGTGCCACCGAACTCTGGCGCAAGGCCGACGCCGTGCTGAACGGGTACCTGGACCGCGCCCCGGGCGACCGGCGCGCCCGCGAGATGCGCGCCGCCCTGTCCGTCCAGCGGGCGCAGGCGGGAGCGCCGGGGCACGCGGCCGACGCCGTAGGGGTGCTCACCCCGATGGTGCGCGACGAAGGTGTGCACCAACTGGCCGGGCGCCTGGGCGAGGCGCTGATCCTGCGCGGCCGGGACGAGGAACTCGCCGGCCGGGTGCACGCCGCGCGCGACAGCTACGCCGAGGCGGTGCGCCACCTGGAGCGGGCCGTGCTGCTGGCCGGCGACGCGGCCGACGCCGACCACCTCGCCAGGGCCCATGACGACCTGGCCAACCTCATCGGCATCCTTGAGGACCCGGCGCGCGGCCTGGAGCACGCGCGCACCTCGCTCGATCTGTGGCGCCGGCTCGTCGCACTGGACGGTGTCGCGGCCTGGGGCCCCAGGTTCCTGCACGCCCTGTCCAAGCTCGCCCAGACCGCGCTCGACGCCGACGCACCCGAGGAGGCCGAACGCTGTCTGACCGAGGCGCTGGCGATCCTGGCCGCGCCCGAGTACGCGGAGTCCGCGCCGGTGCCCGACCCGGAAGCGGCGGCCGTGCACCGCGGCCGCGCCGTGTGGCTGCGCCGCACCGGCCGGCCCCAGGAAGCGCTGGAGGCATGCGGCCGGGCCCTCGACGCCCTGGGCGCACCCGGCGACACGGCGGGCCGGACGCACGACGTCGCCGACCCGGCCCTGCGGCCGGCGACGGCCGGCATGTACGTGCTGACCCTGGAGACCCTCTCCGGGGCGTACGGCGACCTCGGCGCCTACGAGCGGGCCCTGAGCGCGCAGGAGACGGCGCACGCCGCCCTCGCCCGGTCGCCCGGGGTTCACCCACCGTCGGCGGAGCTCGCGCAGAGCGCTCAGCGTGTGGGCAACGCACGGCTGCTGTACGGCACCACGGCCGAGGCGGCCGAGGCCGCGCGCGACGCCCTCGACCAGTACTCCGCGCTGATCGCCCGGGGCCGGGACGACCTCGCCATGGAAGCCTCACGCGTGACCGCTGTGCTCGCCACCGCACTGGTCTGCCTCGGCGACATCGAAGGCGCCGAACGCGCCCTGGAGCAGGCGGTGTCCCGGCACGCCGCGCTGGCAGCCGACGATCCCGCTCTCGGCCGCGCCGTCCGCTTCGCGAGCCGGTGGCTGCCCGACTCGCCGAAGCCCGCCCACCGCAGGGGCGGCGACCTGCACGCCTTCATGTTCGAGGCGCTCAGCGAGCAGTGGCAGGAGCTGCGCGCACTGCTCGCCGTCACGCCCTCCCGCGTGCCCGCTCAACTCGCCGCATTCGAGAAGGACATGCAGTCGGCCGTCGGCATCGGGTCCCGAGGGGCGACACGCGACGCCTCCGTGCTGCTGGAGCAACTCGTCGGCAAGCTCGCCTGGCTCACCGCCAGGCACCCCGGAGCGAGCGCCGAGCACGTGTACGGGGAGGCCGCCCTGCGGCTCGGCACGTACGCCATGATGTGCCGTCGCGACGCTGTTGCCGTGAGCGCCTTCGCCCGGGGTGTGGCGGCCTACCGCACCCTCGTCGTCGAGCACCGGCGCAGCGACCTGGTGGAGCGGTACCTGCGGACGCTGTCCGCACCGATCATGCTGCACGGCTCACGCGGCGACACGGAGTCGTTGCGTGCCGCACTGCGGACCCTGGAGGACGAGGCACTGCGCCACGACCACCGCAACGCCCGGCGCTGGATGGAAAGGGCTCACGCCGACCTCGCCCGCCTCGGTGGGGCGGGCGGCGCCTAGGAACCGGTGGCCCGCAGCCACAGCGGGGCGCCCACGAGGATGCGCCGGGCGCCGTCCAGTTCGGGCTCGTGCCGGAAGTCCCAGCGGCCCGGGGTGAGCGTGACGTCGTGGTAGACGACGGCCGCGTACTGACAGGAGTCGATGCCCGCGATGGTGTATGCGCGGGTCTCCGGGCGCGGGCGATGGTCGGTCGGGTCGCCGCGCATGCCTTGATACAGCGCCGCTCTCAGCGCCTCGACCGCCACGGACTCGGCGTCGTACAACCGGGGGATGCGCGCTCCCCGGCTGGCGACGAACTCGTCGATCGCGGGAGCGGCCGACGACGTCCATCCCGTCGCCTGCTCGGCCGGCGCGGTGTAGCCGGTCAGATTGCCCAGGCTGCCGAACAGACAAAGGTCGACCCGGCAGCCGCGCCCGCTGACCTGCCGGACGTGCACCAGGCAGGTCTCCTGGCGCATGCCGTCCTCCGTGACGGACCGCCACCGCTGGAACTCGGTGACATCGGCCCGGCCCTGCCCCTGGACGAAGGGGAGCGGGCCGGGAGCGTCGAGGTCGGACACCAGCTGACCGCCCAGCTTCTTCGAGATCTTCTTCATGATCTCGAAGCGGGTCACCCTGCTCCGTTCGTGACCGCTGAGTTCGACTCCCGCGCCCCCGGCACCCACCTTGACGACCGACTTGAGACGGGGGTCGAGACGAATGCCGTTGGAGTCGATCACCTCCTCGACGAGGCGATCCGACCAGTACACGAATCTGCCCGCAGCCGTTCTGGGCATCTGTCGACCTCCGCGAAGCTCCGGCCTGCCACGCGGGGAGGCCGTCGGTAACAGGAAGACGACCGGAACAGCCGCCGAAGTTCCCGCCGGTGAAACCCGGTTGCCGGCCTCCTGCTCCGAAGATCGGCTCACCCATGTCACAGACCGGCGGGCTGTCTCGTCTCAGATCCCGGAGAACGACTTGGGATCAGGAAGGTGATGGTCATGCGGGTGTTCGTGGCGGGCGGAACCGGCGTGCTCGGGCGGCGGCTGATACCGCGACTCGTAGCCCGGGGCCACCAGGTGACGGCCACGACGACGAGCGCGACCAAGCTCGGACAGGCCGAGAGACTGGGCGCGAGAGCCGTCGTCATGGACGGACTGGACGCGGTGTCCGTCGGCGAGGCGGTGGCGGCCGCCCGGCCGGACGTGATCGTCCACCAGATGACCGGGATCAGCCTCGCGCACGCCGGCAAACCCGATCTGAAGCACTTCGACCGGTGGTCCCTGCCCACCATCAGGCTGCGCACCGAGGGAACCGACCACCTCCTGGCGGCGGCCGAGGCGACCGGCGTACCGCACGTCGTCGCGCAGGGCTACGCCAACTGGAACGGCATCCGCGAGGGCGGATGGGTGAAGACCGAGGAGGACCCGCTGGACCTGCATGAGGGGACGCCCGCCTACGCGGCGATGGCAGCGCTGCGGCACGTGGAGGACTCGGTCGGCAAGGCCGGCGGCGCGATTCTGCGCTACGGCGGGTTCTACGGGCCGGGCGCCACCGACGACCAGCTCGAACTCGTCCGCAAGCGGCAGTTCCCACTGGTCGGGGACGGCACCGGGTACGCCTCGTGGGTGCATCTCGACGACGCGGCAAGCGCCACCGTCCTCGCCGTGGAGCAGCAGGCGAGGGGCGTCTTCAACATCGTCGACGACGAACCCGCCCCGGAGAGCGAATGGCTGCCGTATCTGGCGGCCTGCGCGGGTGCCAAGCCTCCCATGCGGGTGCCGAAGTGGCTGGCCCGGCTGCTGGCCGGGGAGGTCGTGGTGACGATGATGACCGAGGGCCGGGGCTTCTCCAACGCCAAGGCCAAGCGTGAACTCGGCTGGCAGCTGCGCTATCCCTCGTGGCGCCAGGGCTTCAAGGAGGGGCTGGCGTGAGCCGGGTCGAGGAGTTCGAGGAACTGCGGCCCCTGCTGTTCTCGATCGCCTACCGCATCCTGGGCAGTGTGGCCGAGGCCGAGGACGCGGTCCAGGAGACCTGGCTGCGCTACGACCTCTCCACCACACGGCCGACCTCGACCAGGGCGTATCTCTCGGCCACGGTCACCCGCATCTCGATCGACGTGCTGCGCTCGGCCCGGGTACGGCGCGAGGAGTACGTCGGACCGTGGTTCCCCGAGCCGCTGCTCACCGACCCCTACCAGGACCCCCAGCACGCGGCGGAACTGGCCGACTCGCTGTCCATGGCCTCCCTGCTCCTGCTGGAGCGGCTCAGCCCGCTCGAACGGGCCGTCTTCGTACTGCGGGAGGTGTTCGCCTTCGGCTTCCCCGACATCGCCGCCGCCGTGGGACGCTCCGAGGCGGCCTGCCGACAGCTCGCCGTACGGGCGCGCCGCCACATGGACGCCGGCAGGCCCCGCTTCGAGGCCGACCGGAAGGAACGCGAGGAGCTCGCGGAACGGTTCTTCGACGCCTTGAAGAACGGTGACGTCGACGGGCTGCGGCAACTCCTCGCCGCCGACGTGCAGATGGCCGCGGACAGCGGTGGCAAGGCCCCGCGGTGGGCCGAGGCGATCCACGGCGTCGACCAGATGTGCCAGATGCTCGACCAGCTCCTCCTGCCGTTCCTCCGTATCGGCGGCGCCATGGAGCCACGCCAGGTCAACGGCCAGCCGGGCGCGGTCTTCCGCGACCGCGACGGCAAGGTCGTCAACACCTGGACCCTCGACATCCTCGACGGGCGGATCCAGGCGATCCGCACGGTCAGCAATCCCGACAAGCTCGGCCACATGGGTCCCGTCGCGGACGCCTGGGCCCTGCTGCGCGAGGCAGAGCAGGCCCGCCGGGACATGGCCGGCCCGCAACCGGCAGACCCGGCCACCACTGGAAAGTCCGTACCGGAACGCGTACGGGAAGCAGAACAGGAGAATCGGACGTGATCAGGATCGGCGTCATCATCGGCAGCACCCGCCCCGGCCGCAAGGGCGACCGGGTGGCCGAGTGGGTACGGGACCTCGCCGTCGAACACGCGGGCGAGGCGGCGGACTTCGAACTCGTCGACGTGAAGGAGTACGCGCTGCCGCTGCTCGACGAAGCGGTCCCGGCGCTCGTGGCGCCGGGCGAACGACCGCACACCAGGCGCTGGGCCGAGCGGGTCGGCTCGTACGACGCCTTCATCGTCGTCACCCCCGAATACAACACCGCCCCTCCGGCTTCCCTGACCAACGCCATCGACTACCTCCACGAGGAGTGGGGCGGCAAGCCGGTCGCCTACGTGGGCTACGGCGTCTTCGGCGCCGTCATGGCGGTGCAGAAGCTGCGCGCCCAGGCGGGTGTGCTGCGCATGGCGGACATCGGACCGCAGGTGGCGCTGTCGCTGCGCGAGGACTTCGTGAACTTCACCGACTTCCGTCCGCAGGAGCTGCACGTGCCCGAGGTGCACGGCCTGGTCGACGAACTGCTGGCCTGGGCGCAGGCGCTCGCCCCGCTCCGTGCGGCGTCCCCGGCGGCGGCCTGAACGGATGCCGACGGGCCTGGCCTCAGTCGAGGAGCCGGAGGAGAACGGCGGCCTCCGCGCGCAGCCGCGATGCCCGGTCGGCCTGCACGGGCGCCGTGAACTGCTCCGCGAGCGTCAGCCGTTCGTCGGCCTCGGCGCGCACGATGTCGGTGATGTGCTGTTCGCTCAGCTCACGCCGGGCGGCCTCGGTGGCGCCGACACCGACCGGCGCCTGCTCGATGGCCAAGCCCCGGAGTCCGGCCGAACCCACCGGCACCGCCTCGGCGTTGTCCACCGCGGCAAGGGTGGAACGCAGGGCGCTCACCGCCACCTTGTCGCGGGCACGCATCGCTTCTCGCAGGGCTTGACGCATCTGGTGACGCAGAGACATGAGGGTGACCCTATGGTCCGTCCACGAGACCTTCAACGGAATACGGGTCAGGCGTTCGGGTCGAAGGGGATGCCCGAGGGCATGGAGTGCGCCAGCGCGTACTGGAAGTCGCCGTCCTTGATCTTGATGGTGGCTTCGCCGAAGTCGGCGCTCAGAAGCTTGTCCCGGAAGCCGGCCGGGTAGCCGTTCCAGCCCACCAGGCGGGGGTAGAACCAACCGCCGGTCACGTTCTCGGGAGGCTCGTCGTTGCTGTTGGCGAAGCGGAAGTCGTGGGTGGAGAGGCCGTCCTTGTGATAGACGATCTTCGGGTGGGTGCCGTCGAAGCGGACCGAGGAGCGGGCGGCCACCTGGTAGCTGGTGTGCTGGGACACCGAGACGTACTGGACCTCGTTGTTGTTGATCCACACCACGACGTGCTCCCAGTCGTGGGTGTGCCCGATGGCCGCCGGGCCGAGGGTCGCCTGGTCCTTCTCGAAGTAGCTGGCGTACATGACGGCGCACCAGCCGTTGTTGCACTTCTCCCGTGAGTAGGTGTTGGCGTTGGCGAGTTGGGCGTAGTCATGGCAGTGGCCGTTGACGTCGCCGCCGAGTTTCAGACCGGGGTTGATGGTGCCGTCGGCGCCGATGGCGGCGGTGGCGTAGCAGCCGTCGCCGTCGTAGTCGTAGGCGGGCGAGAAGGTCTGCTCCAGGCCGTCGGCGTTCTGCGGCAGCAACTGCAGGACGTTGGCGTCGGCGCGGCCCGGCAGGGACACCACGAGGGCCAGCGCGGCGAGGGCGGCGGCGGCCGTCAAGGCGGCCGTGGAAGGGGACTTGGCCATGAGTTGGGGGTGCCCTTCACGTGGGGGTGGCGGGAGCCATGAACCTAAAGGCGTGGACGGCTTTCGTCAAGCAGTGAAGTAAGTGGTGGAGCAAGGTAGTTGGATCCTTACCAGCCTGAGGAGAAGTCGTATGTCAGTCGATGAGGCAGCGCGCAACAAGGCGACGGCCGCGCGTTTTCATGACGCCGTGAGCACCAGGGATCCGGAGATCATCTCGAAGACGATCGATGAGCTCGTGGCACCGGACGTTCTGTTCCACGCCCCGGTGCCGATGGGCATGACGGGAGCGCAGGCACTCAAACAGGTGTGGACGGTGCTCCTCCGCGCGTTCCCCGACGTTCACGTCGAGGTCGAGGATGTGATCGCCGAGGGGGACAAGGTCGTGGCCCGGAACACGGTGACCGGGACCCACCGGGGCGAGTATCGGGGGATGCCGCCGACCGGCAGGTCCGTCACCTACGGCGAGATCTTCGTCTTCCGGTTCGAGGGCGGCCGGATCGCCGAGATCTGGGGTGTGGTCGATGTCTTCTCACAGATGCGCCAGCTGGGAGCCGTCTCGTAGACGATCCGGTCGGTTCACCGGCCCACGGTGGCCACACCGTCGATCTCGACGCGCACGCCCTGGCGCACGAGTTGCGTGACGACCGTCGTCCGAGCCGGAAACCGCGGGCAGTCCGCGAAGAACTCGCGGTAGACCCTGTTGAAGTCGGCGAAGTCGCCGCCGTCGCTGAGGTAGCAGGTGCACTTGACGATCAGCTCCTTCCTGCTTCCCGCGGCGGCGACGACCG
Source organism: Streptomyces sp. NPDC050743 (assembly GCF_044456925.1). Lineage (NCBI taxonomy): Bacteria > Bacillati > Actinomycetota > Actinomycetes > Kitasatosporales > Streptomycetaceae > Streptomyces > Streptomyces sp. NPDC050743. The sequence goes on along the minus strand of NZ_JBITGJ010000079.1, from coordinate 10,953 downwards.
CGACGAGGTTGTGCAGCACCTGCCGGACCTGTGCGGAGAAGTCGTCCGGTATCTCGTGCGTGACCGGGTCGAGCGGGCCTTGACCGGACGTGAACACCAAGTCGCCGACCCTGATGGCCTGGGACAAGGGGGGCTCGCTGCCATCGGGGAAGCGGACGAACGGGGCCTTGTCGGTGTGGATGCCTTCGATCACGCGGGCATTGTGCTGTACATGGCCTGCCTCACGGGAGCGGACATCCGCTTTTCAGAGGCTGGTCAGCAGGTCGTCGAGTGGGGCGGGTACGCGGTCGGGGGCGAGGGCCTCGACGAGGACACGGCCGTAGTGGATCTTGCGCCCCTTCTTCGTGCCGAGGAAGCGCCGCAACCGCTGGTGCGCGGTGCGGCCCCGTTGCGCGGGCTGACGCAGGAAGGTCTGCAGGGCACGCAGGTCGCCCTCCGCTCGCACGAGTTCCTCCACCCGTGTCACGCCCAGCGCGCGGATGAGCTCGTCCTCCAGATCCGCCGTGCACACGAAGAACCCCTGCTGTGCCGAGCCGGCCCCCTCCAACGCGCGGGCGTAGTAGCCGCGCTCCGCCTCGTCGCACAGTCCCGTGAGGCGCAGGCCCAGGCCGGATGGCCCGAGGAGGCGGGCGAAGCGCCCGACACTCATCGCACCGCCGATCGACAGGACGCAGACGCCTTCGGCCGCCAGGTCCCGGTCGCGGCGCGCGGCCAGCGCATCGACCGCCGCTACGTCGCTCAGCCCTTCGAGCAGGACGGCGGTCCGGACGGACAGCCGCTCGGCCAGCTGGCGCGCGGGGTCGCCGGGGCGACCGGCCGCCCACGCGGTGACGGCTTCCCGGAACGACGTCATGTCAGCCATGAGATGAGTCTGCGCCTTTCCCGGCCACGGTGGCAGGGAATTTCCCCCGGCCCGTCGACGGGCGCTGCGCAGGTGCCACTCCCGCGGCGTCCGGGTGCGAAACTGCCACAAGATCGGCGCGCACCAGTCTCGGGGAGGATCCATGGCCGTCACTTACCTGATGCTCGCACGCCTGCCGGAGGGACGCCTGGACGCCTTCGACGCCTACGAGAGCGCCGTGCTGCCGCTCCTCGCCGAGCACGGGGGGCGACTCGAACGGCGGCTGCGCACTCCGGACGACCGCGTCGAAGCCCACCTCGTCAGCTTTCCCGGCGACGAGGACTTCGCCGCGTACCGGGCAGACCCCCGGCGCTCCTCTGCCACGCCCCTGCTGGAATCGTCCGGAGCGGCGATCGAACTCCTCGCTGTGCGCGATGTGCAGTGACACGGCGGGCTGAACGAACGGCGTGCCCGCGCGGGCGGCCCAGCGCGATCTGCGGGGGACGGCCCAGGTGATCGAGTCGGGGCACGCGGCCGGGCCCGAGGCACTGACCCCACCGAAGCCGCGGAAGGCCGGGGTTCCAGGTCGACGCTCCGACAGAAGTGGCCCGCGCGTACCGCGACGGCGGCGCCGAGCCGTCACTTCGAGCCCCACCGATTCAGGAAGGGGGAAGAGCCGCCAGCATGGCCCGTGCCGTGGCGCTCGCGTCGTAGTCCTCGCTCACGCCCGGAACCAGGATGATGTCGCCCTCGATGTGCCGCGAGCGCAGGGGCGCGATGGCCTGATACTCCTCGGAGTCCCACCAGGCGCGCGCCTGCGAGATCGACGGGAAGCCGATCACGACGACGTGCCCGGGCCATGCGCCCTCCTTCACCTCGTGCGCACTGCCGTGTACGAGGAACCGGCCGCCGTACGGCTCGAAGGTGGCGGTGATGCGCGCGATGTACTCGGCGATCTCCGGGTGCGGAGCGGCTTCCCGAAGATGAGCGATCGCGTAGGCGGTCATGGTGTCCCTCCCGTTGGTCGGCTGCTGGGCTGTTCACGATCCTGCCTCCGGTGCGTGCCGAGGTCGATGACCTGCCAGGTAATGCGGGGGACGAGCTGAACCGGGCGTGGCCGCGAGGCGTGGAACCAGCCACCGTCGGCGTCTCCGGCCGACAGTCCTGACATGGTGTTTTACAGTGGCTGGCATCAGTTCCGGCGATACACCTGTGAGGAATTCGCGAACATGCCGACTGAAACGCTCGAGTTTCAGGTAGAGGCCCGTCAGCTGCTGCAGCTGATGATCCACTCGGTCTACTCCAACAAGGACGTCTTCCTGCGTGAACTCGTCTCCAACGCCTCCGACGCGCTGGACAAGCTGCGTCTGGAGAAGCTGCGGGACGACTCGCTGGACGCCGACGTGTCCGACCTGCACATCGAGATCGACATCGACAAGGACGCCCGCACCCTCACCGTGCGGGACAACGGCATCGGAATGTCGTACGACGAGGTCGGGAAGCTCATCGGCACCATCGCCAACTCCGGCACCGCACAGTTCCTCCAGGAGTTGCGGGAGGCCAAGGACGCGGCGGGGGCGGAGGGGCTGATCGGACAGTTCGGCGTCGGCTTCTACTCGGGCTTCATGGTGGCGGACGAGGTCACCCTGGTCACCCGGCGCGCCGGCGAGAGCCAGGGCACGCGGTGGACGTCGCGCGGCGAGGACACGTACACGCTGGAGCCGGTCGACGACGCGCCGCAGGGCACCTCGGTCACCCTCCACCTCAAGCCAGCCGACCCGGAGAACCAGCTCCACGACTACACCTCCCCGTGGAAGATCAGGGAGATCGTCAAGCGCTACTCGGACTTCATCACCTGGCCCATCAGGATGGTCCCGGACCAGGGCGAGGGCGACGAGGCGCGCGAGCCCGAGACGCTGAACTCGATGAAGGCGCTGTGGGCGCGGTCGCGTGACGAGGTGTCCGACGACGAGTACCACGAGCTGTACAAGCACATCGGGCACGACTGGCGCGATCCGCTGGAGACGATCCGGCTGCAGGCGGAGGGCACCTTCGAGTTCCAGGCCCTGCTGTTCCTGCCCGCGCACGCTCCGCACGACCTGTTCACCCGGGACTTCCGGCGTGGGGTGCAGCTGTACGTCAAGCGCGTGTTCATCATGGACGACTGCGAGGCGCTGCTGCCGCCGTACCTCCGCTTCGTCAAGGGTGTCGTCGACGCGGCCGACCTCTCGCTCAACGTGTCCCGCGAGATCCTCCAGCAGGACCGGCACATCGAGATGATGCGGCGGCGGCTGACGAAGAAGGTCCTGTCCACGGTCAAGGACATGATGACCAAGGACCGGGACCGATACGCCACGTTCTGGCGGGAGTTCGGCACCGTCCTGAAGGAGGGGCTGGTCACCGACCCGGAGAACCGCGACGCCATCCTCGCCCTCGCGTCGTTCGCGAGCACGCACGACGACACCGAGCCGACCACGCTGAAGAGTTACGTCGAGAGGATGAAGGACGGCCAGGAGGACATCTACTACCTGACCGGCGAGTCCCGGCAGAGCATCGAGAACTCACCGCACATGGAGGCCTTCCGGGACCGGGGCATCGAGGTGCTGCTGCTCACCGACCCCGTCGACGAGGTGTGGGCCGACGCCGTCGGCGAGTACGACGGAAAGAAGCTGCGGTCCGTCGCCAAGGGGCAGATCGACCTCGACGCCAAGGGCGACGACGCCTCTGAGGGCGAGCGGGAGAAGCAGACCGAGGACTACGCCGGCCTGCTCGGCTGGATGCAGGAGCAACTGGACGAGGACATCAAGGAGGTACGCCTGTCCTCCCGTCTCACCGTCTCCCCAGCCTGTGTCGTCTCTGACGCGAACGACCTGACCCCGGCGCTGGAGAACATGTACCGCGCGATGGGCCAGGAGGTGCCCCGCGCCAAGCGGATCCTGGAGCTCAACCCGGGCCACCAGCTGGTGAAGGGCCTCAACCAGGCGTACAAGGAGCGCGAGGACCGCACGGGGCTCATCGAGACCGCAGAACTCCTGCACGGTCTGGCGGTACTCGCCGAGGGCGGCCAGCCCAAGGACCCCGCCCGTTTCGTCAAGCTGATGGCGGACCGCCTGGAACGCGCGCTGTAACGCGGACTCGCCAGACGGCCGGGGGGGGGGGCGCCCCCCCGGGGGGGGGCGCCCCCCCCCCCCGGCCGGGGCCCCCCCCCCCGCGCCCCCCCCCGCGCCCCCCCCCCCCCCCCCCCGGCTTTTGGTACACGGTGGGGCCGGCGGGGGGGCGGGGGGGCCGCCCCGGCCCCCCCCCCCGCGGGGGGGGGCCCCCCCCCCCCCGCGCCCCCCCCCCCCCGGCCGATCTGCCCGGATACGACAGACCGTCCTCACCGCCCGGCCACCGCCCGGCGCCGCCGCTGATAGCACAGCGCGCCCGCTGTGATGACCAGCGGCCACAGCAGGTACCAGCCCGTCATGACGAGGAGGGCGGCGACCGCGGCGAGCGCGAGGAGGGCACAGCGGTGCGGCGGGCCGCCTCGGGGCAGGAGCCGTACTGCGGCGGCGGTGCCCAGGGTGTACACGGTCACGAACGACCCGGTGGTGAGCAGCACGAGCGGCTGTGGGCCCACGTCGGCGATCGCGGTGGCGGCGAGGGCGAGGCCCGAGAGGCCTGTCACGACCGCCGGGCTGCGGCGTGGCACCTCGCCGGCGCTGCCGCCCCGGTCGAGCCAGGCGGGCAGCGCGCCGTCGCGACCGAGCGCGGCGCCCAGTCTGGCCGCGCCGGCGAAGTAGGCGTTCATCGTGCCGAGGGTGAGCAGCACGGCGGCGGTCGCGGCCAGTACGTGGACCGTGCCGCCGATGCCGAGGGCGAGCAGTTCGGCCAGCGGGGCGTCGGAGGTGCCGGCGTCCTGGCCGAGCACCAGGATGCTGGTGGCCGCGACGGCGAGGTAGAGCACGCCCACGACGGCGACCGCAACGGCGGTGGCGCGGGGCAGGTCGCGTGACGGGCGGCGGAAGTCGGCGGCGAGGTGGGTGATGGCCTCCCAGCCCGCGAAGCTCCACACCAGCAGCGCCGCGGCAGAGCCGGTCGCGGACCAGCCGTGCGGTGCGAACGGATGCAGGTTCCGCAGCTGGGCGTGCGGCAGCGCGGTCAGCACCGCGGTCAGCAACAGCGTGACGAGCAGCACGGCCAGCGCGAGTTGCAGTCGGCCGGACACCGTCACACCGAAGCCGTTGGCCACCGCCACCAGGACCAGCAGGACCCCAGCGGTGACCAGCACCGTGCGCCGGCCGCCGCCGAACGCGCCCGCGACGTACGCACCGGCGAACATGCCCGCAGCCGGAGCACCCGCCGGTACGGCGAAGTAGAAACACCAGCCGACCACCGCCGCCGCCCGCGCGCCGAAGGCATGCCGAACGTAGGTCGAGACCCCGCCGCCGTCCGGGTAGCGGGCGCCGAGCGCCGCGAACGTGGCCGCGAGCGGCACCGACAGCAGCACCAGCCCGAGCCAGGCGAGCAGTGAGGCGGGCCCGGCCGCCCGGGTCGCCAACGCCGGCAGGGCGATCACACCGGTGCCGAGCACCGCGCCGACGTACAGCGCCGTCCCTTGCCAGACGGTCAGACTCCCGGCGGGCCGGGCCGGCAGGTCCACCGGGGCCGGAGCCCTGGTCATGCGGAGGCCTTCGCGTCCAGCCTCCGGTCCGTCATGTCCCAGGTGTCCACCTGGAATTCGAAGTCCCCGACACCGGGCTCGCGGGTGGTTGCGTCGCTCATCTGCTCATGTCCTTTGCCGTGTCCCGTCCGTGCGTGGGGCGTATGCCCGGCCGGGAAAGTAGCCCGGCTTCCCTGACAACCCCTGTCAGTGGAGTGCGGCAGACTTCCGTCATGCGTGCGAGCCGACTGCTGTCCGCCCTGTTGCTGCTCCAGACCCGCGGCCGGATGACCGCCCGGCAACTCGCCGACGAACTGGAGGTGTCCGTCCGCACGGTGTACCGGGACATGGAGTCGCTCTCCGCGGCCGGAGTCCCGCTCTACGGCGACCCCGGTCACGACGGCGGCTACCGACTGCTCGACGGTTTCCGTACCCGCCTGACCGGACTGACCCGCGACGAGGCGCAGGCACTCTCCCTGGCCGGACTGCCCGGACCGGCCGCGGACCTCGGGCTCGGGACCGTACTCGCCACCGCCCAGCTCAAGCTGGCGGCCGCCCTGCCCGAGGAACTGCGCGACCGCACCGGTGAGATACGGCAGCGGTTCCACTTGGACCCCTCCGGCTGGTACGCCGAATCGGACCCGACCCCGCACCTGGCCGCCGTCACCGACGCGGTGTGGCGACAGCGCCGCATCCGCGTGCGCTACCGGCGGTGGACGGCACCCCAGGAGGTGACCCGCACGCTGGACCCCTACGGGCTGGTGCTCAAGTCCGGCCGCTGGTACCTGGTGGCGGCCCGGCCGGCGGGCGTGCGCACCTACCGCGTCTCCCAGATCCTGCGGACCCAGGTGCTGAAGGACCGCTTCGAGCGTCCCCATGACTTCGACCTGGCCGCGCACTGGCAGAGCTACCTGGCCGACTTCGACGCCCGCCGACTGCGGGACGAAGCGGTCGTACGACTGACACCAAAGGTCCTGACGAAGCTGCCCGACCTCATGGAACCGGCGGTGGCACGCGCCGCCCAGGACAGCGCCGGACCCCCGGGTCCCGACGGACGGGTTCAGGTCGTCATGCCCATCGAGTCCGCGGAACACGCCGTCGGCATGCTGCTGCGCCTGGGAGCGGAGGCGGAGGTCGTGGCGCCCGCCGGATTGCGGGCCCTGATGACACAGACGATCAATGCCCTGGTCGACACCTACCGTGACCCGCTGGACAAACACGAAGCCTCACCTAGACTAGGCATCCAGAGATAGAAAATTGGTCTAAGTATGGGGGGAGAGACTTCCCGTGGGAGAGGCCGGGGCCGACGAGCACCTCATCCGTGAGGCCGAGAAGATCGCCGTGGCGTTGGGGCGCATGTTCCCGGGCCTGTGCGAGGTGGTGCTGCACGACCTGCGCGACCCCGAGCACGCGATCCGGGCGATCGAGAACAACCTCTCCGGGCGCCGGGTCGGGGACTCCGCCACGGAGCTGGGCCTGGCCCGCATCGAAGACCCCGACTACCCCAGTGTCATTCAGAATTACCCCAACCAGTTCCCGGACGGCCGACCCGCGAAAAGCACGTCCATCGGCATCAAGAACGCCGCGGGGGAGTACATCGCGGCTCTCTGCCTGAACCTGGACGTGTCCGTGCTGTCGCCGGTGACCCTCACCCTGTCCAACCTGGTGGCCACGGACACCAAGCACCGCGAGCAGCCCCTGGAGACCCTGCGGGACCGCACCGCGCGCGAACTGCGGCAGGCGGTGGAGGTGCATGCCGCGGAGCGCGCCGCGACTCCCCGTTCGCTGAGCCGGGAGGAAAAGAAGGCGCTCGTACGGCAGTTGCAGCGGGACGGCTACTTCGACTCGCGCGACGCCGCACAGACCATCGCGGACCTGCTGGGTGTCTCCCGGGCGACCGTCTACAACTATGCCAAGTAGGGGCATTTTTCCGTGAATCTTCCTGTGAACACCCAGGAGAGCATCGCTCATTGGGCCCCGGCACGAACCCTGGCCGATCCGGACACCCCCTTCGCCGTCGTCGACGTCCACACGATGCGGCGGAACATCGCACGCCTCAAGGCCAGGGCCGACCGTCTCGCGGTCACCCTGCGCCCGCACGTCAAGACCGCCAAGAGCCTCGACGCCGCCGCCCTCCTGCACTCCGGCACGCCGTGTCCGGTCACCGTCTCCACCCTGGCGGAGGCCGAGGCGTTCGCCGACGGCGGCTACACCGACATCACGTACGCCGTCGGCATCGACCCGCACAAACTCCCGCGCGTCATCGCACTGTTGCGTCGGGGCGTCACCCTGCGCATCCTGCTGGACAGCGTCGAGCAGGCGTCGTCCGTCGCCGAAGCCGCCCGCCTGGCGGGCGTCGCCCTGCCCACCCAGATCGAGATCGACTGCGACGGCCACCGCGGCGGCCTCAGGCCCGACGACCCCGCCCTCCTCGCCATCGGCCGCGTCCTGCACGACGCAGGCTGTCTGGACGGCGTCCTGACCCACGCCGGAGAGTCCTACTTCGCCCACACCGCCGAGGAACAGCGCCTCGCGGCGAAGAACGAACGCGACACCGCCGTCGCCGCGGCCGAGCGGCTGCGCGCGGCCGGTCTGCCCCTGAACGTCGTCAGCGTGGGCTCGACCCCCACCGCGCACGCCGCCGAGGACCTCACCGGCGTCACCGAACTGCGCGCGGGGAACTACGTCTTCTTCGACCTGGTCATGGCCGGACTCGGTGTCTGCCGGGTCGAGGACATCGCCCTGTCGGTGGTCGTGACCGTCATCGGGCACCGCCCCGAGTACGGGTGGATCATGACCGACGGCGGCTGGATGGCCATGTCGCGCGACCGCGGGACGGCCGCGCAGGCCCAGGACCAGGGCTACGGCCTGGTCACCGACCTCGCCGGCAACCTCGTCCCGGGTCTGGTCATGACGGCCGCGAGCCAGGAGCACGGCACCCTCACGGCCCGCGACGGCGCCGACCTGCCCGACCTGCCGATCGGCACCCGCCTGCGCATCCTGCCCAACCACGCCTGCGCCACCGCGGCCCAGCACCGTGGCTACCACGTCGTCGACGGCACCCGCCGGACCGACCGTGTCCCCGCGATCGAGACCTTCTGGGAACGTGTCACCGGCTGGTGACCACCAGCCGCCGGGAAATTCGATGTCAGAGGCGCCGTCGGTTCCGCTAGCGTCGCCCCTGTGACTCCAGCGGATCTCGCGGCCGTCGTCACCGACGGCATCCACACGGCCATCCAGTCCGGACGCATCTCGGCAGAGGCGCCCGAGGAGATCCGCGTGGAGCGCCCCCGGCACCGCGGCCACGGTGACTACTCGACCAACGTCGCCCTGCAGCTCGCCAAGTCCGCCGGCATGCCCGCCCGCGCCGTCGCCGAGGTGCTGGCGCCGCTGGTGAGCGCGGCCACCGGAGTGGCGAAGGCCGAGGTCGCGGGCCCCGGGTTCCTCAACATCACGCTGGAGACCGCGGCGATCGGCGCCCTGGCCCGGGACATCGTCCTGGCCGGCGACGCCTACGGCCGCACCGACCGGCTGGGCGGCCTGCGGCTCAACCTGGAGTTCGTCTCCGCCAACCCCACCGGCCCGGTGCACATCGGCGGAGCCCGCTGGGCGGTCGTGGGCGACGTCCTCGCCCGGCTGCTCGAGGCCGCGGGCGCGGGCGTGTCGCGGGAGTACTACTTCAACGACGCCGGCGTGCAGATCGACCGCTTCGTCCGCTCGCTGCTCGCCGCCGCGCAGGGCCTGCCGGTGCCCGAGGACGGCTACAGCGGCGCGTACATCCAGGAGATCGCGGACGCCGTGCTGCGGCACCACCCCGGCGCCCTGGACCTGCCGGAGAGCGAGTCCTCCGCCGTGTTCCGGGCGGTGGGCACAGAGCTGATGTTCGACGAGATCAAGACGTCGCTCGCCGCGTTCGGAACCCGCTTCGACACCTACTTCAACGAGAAGGACCTGCACGACCGGGGGGACCTGGACGCCGCCGTCACCCGGTTGCGCGACGGCGGCCACGTCTACGAGTCCGACGGCGCACTCTGGCTGCGCACCACGGACTTCGGCGACGACAAGGACCGGGTGCTGGTCAAGAGCGACGGATCCTGGACGTACTTCACCGCGGACTGCGCGTACTACCTGAACAAGCGGTCCCGGGGCTTCGAGCGGGTCGTCATCATGCTCGGCGCCGACCACGCCGGCTATGTCGGCCGGATGCGGGCCATGGCGGCCTGTTTCGGCGACGACCCGGACCGGCATCTGGAGATCCTCATCGGCCAACTGGTCAACCTCGTCAAGGACGGCAGGCCGGTCCGTATGAGCAAGCGCGCGGGTACGGTCCTCACCCTCGACGACCTGACCGAGGCGGTCGGCGTCGACGCCGCCCGGTACGCGCTGGCGCGGGCCAGCGTGGACGCGATGATCGACCTGGACATCGACCTGCTGACCCGGCAGTCGAACGACAACCCGGTCTACTACGTCCAGTACGCCCACACCCGGCCCTGTGCCGTCCTGCGCAAGGCGAGGGAAGCCGGGATCGACAAGGGCGCCCCGGAGGAATTCGACCCCGCCCTCCTCACCCACGGACGCGAAGCGGACCTGCTGGGCATGCTGGCCGAGTTTCCGCAGGTCGTGACCACCGCGGCCACACTGCGCGAACCACACCGGGTGGCGCACTACCTGGAGGCGCTGGCCGGCGCCTACCACCGCTTCTACGACGCGTGCCGGGTCCTGCCGCGGGCCGGCGAGACCCCGGACGACCGTACCCGGGCCCGGCTGTGGCTGACGGAGGCCGCCAGGCTGGTGCTGCGCAACGGGCTGCGAATGCTCGGCGTGTCGGCGCCGGAACGGATGTGAGCCCACCCGGTTCGCAGGTCGGCGGCCGCTGCCGGAAGGCCGGTCGGGGGATGCTCGGAGGCCGGTAGGCGGATGCTAGGAGACCGGTCGGAAGACGTCGGCGACGACGTCGGACGGCGCCGCAGCCGCATACGCCTCGACGAACCACTCCCGGCCGAACAGCCACCCGAAGACAGGGGCCGGAATCCGGACCAGCACCCTCAGCACCGGAGCAATCCGACCGGTGCCCGACACCTGTGAACGATGAGCGGCGAGAGCCGCCCGCTTCCGTGCCGCGAACCGCCGGACATCCACCGTGTGGGTGATGGCCGCGCGCGAGGTGTAGGCGGTGCGCACCGCGTCCGCGTCGAAGCGCAACGGGATCCTCAGCACGCGCACCAGCTTCACCAGGCGCGCCACCACATCGCGCGGGATCGTCGCCTCCAGCACACGCGGCACCCCGGCGAGTTCCGCGGCACGCCTGCCGACCTCGTGCACCCTGACGTGGTCGCCGTGGCCGTAGCCGCCCCGTGCGTCGTAGCCGAGGAGCACGTTCACCGGGTTCCTCCGAGGATGCCCCGGCCGTCAGGCCGGGGAGGAATCGGACTCCTGCGGAGCAGGGCAGGGATAGCCGGATCGCCGTCAG
>NZ_JBITGJ010000078.1:0-38299 GCF_044456925.1 Streptomyces sp. NPDC050743 | reverse complement strand
CCGTTCTTTCATGCCCACGGCCGCACCCGTACCTCTGTCCAGATGATCACCCGCGCCGCACACTTCGAACGAAATCCGGTTTGCCACAACGCACTGAGCCTGCAGCCCATTTGGGCGGCCTGGGCAAGCAGCTTCAGCGTGTGAACAGTTCGGGGTTTCTGCGGACGTAATCGGCCACTCCGGCAGCGGGGCGCCCCATGATCTGTTCCATGCCGTCCGCCTGGCGATCGTAGCGATTGGCCGCGTGCAGGCGGGCCATCGTGGAGGTGTGCTGGAAGACGTGATCCGGCAGCCCTAGTGCTCGGAGATCGTGGTCAAGCCATTGCTTCAGGGGAACGTTGGTGTAGCCGACCGTTCGGCCCAAAGTCGCGGAGATCTCCGCCGCCATGGCGGCGATGCTCTCCGATCGGGGGCCGGTCAGCTCGTAGACACGGCCGACGTGCCGGGCCGGATCGGCCAGGATCTCCTCAACGGCGGCCGCCACGTCGTGGGCCGCGATCGGGGAGGTCTTCGCCTGGCCGAACGGCAGCCTGATGGTGTCGTCCCGCAGGATCGATGAGAAACCCACCTGGAAGAGCGGATTCTCCAGGAAGACGGTGGGCCTGACCTGGACCATGGGAAGGCCGGACCAGCCGAGAAGCTGTTCGACCAACCACTGCTGCCGTTGCTGATGCGACTCGGACGTGCTGGTGAGATCCATCTCGGAGACGGTCAGCTGCGACATGTTGACGAAGGCTTCCAGCCCGCCGTAGGCGCGCGCGGCGACAGCTGTGGTCACGGCGGCCGGCAGATACTGCTCCGATACGGCCATGCCGAAATACACCCGCCCACAGCCGTCCAGAGCCTCGGCGACGTCGCGTGAGGACGTCAGGTCACCGACGACGACTTCGGCACCGGTCGCACGCAACGCCTCGGCGCGGTCGTCATCCCGGCGCACCAGGGCCCGGACCTTCAGCCCCCGCCGCCGAAGGCCCTCGACCACGGTCCGGCCAACAGCGCCGACCCGGCCCGCGGCACCGGTCACCAGAACGGGCCGCATGCGTGCTTCCAGGGTGTGGTCCACGGAGGCAGCCTGCGGCCCGCACCCCCAGGGCGCAACTGGAGTGATCCGCCCAGCGTCCCGGCGGGCAGGGGAACGCTGCCGGCCGGGACGAGTGGTCCCCTATGTGCGCACGGCCCTGGTGAAGTCGTCCACGGCGATCGACGGCACGCGGCTACCGCGAAGCGGTACCACCTGGCCCAGATGGGCGCCCAGGTCGCACAGGATCCAGCTGCCGCAGGTGACCACCGGGGTGCCGGGGTCGGCGCTGCGCACCAGCCGCTCGAAGGCCGCCGCCTTCTCACGTAGCACCGCCGGATAGGTGTCGGTGGCGGGCGGCAACGCTGCTGGGGACTGTTCCACAGCCACCCAGCCATTGGGAGTATATACTCGTATTTGCGGGCGGCGAGAACGGGCCCCGAGTCCACACCCGCCGGCCCACCGCCGGCCGACGAAACCGGACACCAGCATCCACGCTGCTCATTCGGCTACGTCCGCCAGCCGGGAGGCCGGCCGCCGCACCGCACGAAACTCATCCGCAAGGCGCTGGAGAGGCCGAACCCAGATGACTCTGCCCGAAAACGCTTCCCTGAGCGCTGTCCGTCCTGTGGCGGCATCCACCACACCGGCCATCCGCTGGCAACGCCGGGACTGGTGGCGCGCCGGCGGACTCCTGGCCGTCATCACGGCACTGCACCTGGCGGCGTTCGGGATCCTGGCCGCGCTCGTGGCCCCGCACCACTACAAGGTCGGCAGTGAGGTCTTCGGCCTCGGGCTCGGCGTGACCGCCTACACCCTCGGTATGCGGCACGCCTTCGACGCCGATCACATCGCCGCCATCGACAACACCACCCGCAAACTCATGGCCGACGGCAAGCGCCCCATCTCCGTCGGCTTCTGGTTCGCGCTGGGCCATTCCACCGTCGTGGTGCTGCTGGCTGCCGGGATCGCCGCGAGCGCGCGATTGACGACGACCCTGACCAACGACAACTCCAGCGCACGCCAGAGCCTGGGCGTGGTCGGCACACTGGCGTCCGGCAGTTTCCTGTACCTGATCGCCGCACTCAATCTCGTAGCGCTGGCCGGGATCTGGCGGGTCTTCAAGGCGATGCGCACCGGGCGGTTCGACGAACACGAACTGGCCAAGCACCTGGACAGCCGCGGCTTCATGAACCGCATCCTGGGCCGGCTCACCCGCTCCGTCTCCCGACCGGGACAGATGTATCCGGTCGGGCTACTGTTCGGGATCGGGTTCGACACCGCCACCGAGGTCACGCTCATGGTGATGGCCGGCTCCGGCGCCGCCGCAGGACTGCCGTGGTACGCAATCGTCTGCCTGCCGCTGCTGTTCGCCGCCGGGATGAGCCTGTTCGACACCCTCGACGGGACGTTCATGAATTTCGCCTACCACTGGGCCTTCTCCAACCCGGTCCGCAAGGTCTACTACAACCTCACCATCACCGGCCTGTCCATCACGGTCGCCTTCCTCATCGGCACGATCGAGTTGGTCGGCTCCCTGCACGAGCAGCTCCGCCTGACCGACCCGGCCACCGGCTGGATCTCCGGGATCGACCTGAACAACGCCGGCTTCGTCATCGTCGCCCTGTTCGTCGTCGTGTGGGCCTGCGCCTTGGGCTACTGGCGCATCGCCAAGGTCGAACACCGCTGGAACCACGCGGGCAGCCAGGTCGAACCGAACTGATTCGCCAGGGAATCCTTGAGTCCACCCGCATATGGGCGGGAAGTATGCCGTGGCCGGACGGCGTGCCCGGCACAGCTCTGTTCATGGGAGCAGAAACGACCGCACCAAGCGGCGCCTACCACCGTATGGTGCTATACCGCTCATAAGCGGTGAGGCCTGAAAAAGGTCTATATACTCGCGCGGAAGGGTTCGTTTCTGTGTCGAGCAGCAACCCGGCCGGTGAACACCGCCGTGGAGGCGGGTTTGGGCGGATCCGGGGCACCGATCTCGCGGCGGTACTGCATTGCGCCGTCCGCGAGGCCCTGCTGCGGCTGAATCCCGTGACGGTAGCGGTCTACCTACTGGACGAGGACCACGCCGAACTCCACCTCGCGATGATCGGCGGCAGTCCGCCGTCCCTCTTCACCCTTCCCGGGTGGATGAGCCTGGATGCGCCTTACGCTTCCGCGCGTGCACTGGCCTCGGGACAACCGGCTGTTCTTGTCGATCCCGACCCGCCCGAAGCGGATCAGCAGCATGTGCCGCCCTATCCGTACGTCGCCCTTTCGGTCCCTGTCACCGACGCAGACCGGCGCTTCGGCGCCCTCACCGTCCTTCGGCTGGAGACCTTCGGCACCTTCCGGGCGACAGAGCACGCAGATTTGCAGGAGATTGGCAACGAACTGGCCACGGCCCTTGCCCAGCTCGCCGAAAGCGGCGCTGCGATCGCAGCCGGCCCCACACCGATGCTCGTGCCTGTGGGTTCCGACCCGGATACGAGCATCTGCACACCGGGCTGGGGAGTATCGGGCGTCCCTGGCTCCGCGGGCACCAGCCTGATGTATCCGCTGCGGCGGCTCGACGACTTGCTGAACCAGGCCACGACCATGGACGCCATCGTCGGGGCAGCCCGGCACTGCCTCATGTCCCCTTTCCGCGCTCAGGCCCTGGTGCTGGCCTCTGCCGGCGAGGGCCGTCTGTGGGTCCTCGGGCACAGCGGAACCTCCTCCGGCATGGTCCGCAGTCTCCATGGAGCCGGGCTGGACGCCCGGACACCGGCGGCCGAGGCAATGCGTGGGCGCCCATTGTTCATCTCCGACAGCCGGTCGACGGCAGCCGACTTCGGCTGGAGCGACGGCGAGTCACAGGCCGAGGCGTACCTCCCTCTCATCGGGGGCGCCCAGATCACGGAGCTTCCATTCGTCGGGAGCGGGAGGGTGGTCGGCGTCTGCTGTCTGTCGTTCAAGGAGCCTCGCCGCTTCCCGCCCGAGGAGAGGGCCGTCCTGCGCATGATCGCCGGCAAGCTGGGTGCGGCGGTGGAGCGCGTGGAACTGAATGCGAAGCAGCGCGCAGTAGCCGAATACCTCCAAAGGCGGCTGCTGCCACCCACGCTCCGCGAACTGCCCCGGATGACCACCACGGCGCGGTATCGGCCCGCCACGGTCACGTCCAAGGTGGGCGGCGACTGGTATGACGTGATCGAACTGCCGGGTGAACGGATGGTGCTGGTCGTCGGCGACGTGGAAGGGCACGCCTTGGAGAGCGCCGTCATCATGGGCCAGGTGCGCACCGCGGTGGCTGCCTATGCGGCCGAAGGCCACCGTCCCGCCGCGGTGATCGACCGGACCGGCAGGCTGCTCACCCAGCTGGGCACCGACCTGTTCGTGACCTGCTGCGTCGTCGCACTGGACACCGTCGACGGAACAGCCGAGGTCGCCCTGGCCGGCCACCCCGCGCCTTTGGTGCTGGGGCCCGACGGGACTGTCGGCACCCTGGAGGCGCCCGCCAACATGCCCCTGGGCATCGACGTGCCGGAGGCCTACCAAGGGCGTGAGCACACTCTCGAGCCCGGGTACGTCCTGATGCTGTACTCGAACGGCCTGGGCGACTGCACGGCAAGCGACCCGGACGCCGACGCGAGAGCGCTGCTCAGCGCCGGCAGTCGCGAGGCCGGGACCGATCTCGAGCAGTTGGCCGACCACCTCATCACCGATTCAAGCCCCCAGCACCGCCGCGACGACGCGGT
Organism: Streptomyces sp. NPDC050743; assembly: GCF_044456925.1. Classification (NCBI taxonomy): domain Bacteria; kingdom Bacillati; phylum Actinomycetota; class Actinomycetes; order Kitasatosporales; family Streptomycetaceae; genus Streptomyces; species Streptomyces sp. NPDC050743. Next base: position 33,553 of record NZ_JBITGJ010000078.1, on the reverse strand, counting down.
ACTGCTCCTGGCCCGCTGTGAAGGCGCCGTCGGCGAGAACGGTCCGCGGTCGGGGAACCTGCACATCCAGCGTCGCGACCTGCAAGGGGTGAAGACGGCGCGCGACTTCGTTCACGACCGGTTGTCCTCCTGGGACCTCACGGACATGTCGGACGCCCTTCAGCTCATCGCCTCCGAGATCGTGACCAACGCGCTGATCCACGCGGGCAGCGACGTCGATATGCGCCTGCGGGCCTTCGCCGATCACGTCCGGCTGGAGGTGCGGGACTCCGACAGCAACCCGCCCGTTCCTTCTCCCCTGGCGCTGCGCGAGGAGGAAAACGTGGAGGCCGAGCACGGCCGCGGCCTCCTCATCGTGGAGGCCCTGGCCGGAGTGTGGAACAGCTCCCCCAACGGCCGGGGCAAAACAGTCTCGGTGGAGGTGCCCATCGCGAAGGCTGAGCCATGATGCGCTCCTGCGCCATCCACGAAAGCGCCCGGTGGGCGAGCACCTCAGGCCAGTCCGATGCACAGGAAGCCGGTCCTACCCGGCGGCTGGCGCTGCATTCCGGCAGAGGTCGTGCCTCACTCGGCCCAGAGCTGGAACCCGGTATGGAGGACGGTTTCGAGGGACCTGCGCAGTCGGGCCGCGTCGTTGGTTCCGAAGCGCTCCTCCAACCGGACTTGGACGGCCTGCCACGTCCACGGATACGTCCCATGTGATCAGGCCCTTCGCGTCGGCTCGGGGCCTGGAGCTGTTCGAGGATGCGGTGCCAGGTGCCGTCGTGCTGCCAGGGCCGGAACAGTCCGTACACCGGCTCTCACGGCCCGTACCGTTCGGGTAAGTCCCGGCACGGTATGCCGGTCGGATCGCAACGCCGCCAACCGTCAGGGAACCGTGCGCCCCATGAAGCAGGCGAACGCATTACGTCTCTCCCCACTCAAACTCGGCCAGGGCGCGCGGGGCCGACGAGGCAGAGATGGGCTACCTCGACTGTCGGCGGTCAGAAAATTCGGCTCTGGCGCTGATCTTGTGACGCAGTCGGAGTCAGCGGTGGCTGTGATCATGGCTCGAGTGTTCTTCGCAGAGCTTCGAGGTGTTGTTCCCTCATCTGACCGGTGTCGTGGTGGAGTTGGTCGAGCGGGCCGCGGCCGGGGTGGTCACGATGCATGCGCGGGCCCGCTCGGCGGGTGCGGACTGTCCGCACTGCGGTAGTGCGTCGGGCCGGGTGCACGGCCGATACCTGCGACGGCTCGCGGATGCCGCGGTCGGTGGAGCCAGTGTGGTGATCGAGCTGCTGGTGCGACGGTTCAAGTGCCCGAACCCCGCGTGCCGGGCGGTGACATTCGCCGAGCAGATAGCGGGGCTGACCAGCCCGCATGCCCGCTACACGCCACTGGTGCGTGAGCAGTTGACCTCGATAGCTCTCGCACTGGCCGGCCGCGCGGGAGCCCGCCTGGCCAGGGTGCTGGGCCTGCACGTCGCTAAGGACACCCTGTTACGTCTGGTCCGCGCCACGCCGGAAGAACCCGTCGGACAGATCCGCGTCCTCGGCGTCGACGATTTCGCACTACGGAAGGGCGACTCGTACGCCACGATCCTGGTGGACCTGGAGAGGCGGCGCCCGGTGGACGTGCTGCCCGGCCGGGACGCCGAACCGCTGGCCGCATGGCTGAAGGGCCATCCGGAAGTGGAGATCATTTGCCGGGACCGGGCCGGGGCTTATGCCGAGGGCGCCCGCAGCGGCGCCCCGCAAGCGGTGCAGGTCGCCGACGCCTGGCATCTATGGCACAACCTCGGCGAGGCCGTCGACAAGACCGTCGCCGCCCACCACGCCTGCGTCCGCACCGCGTTCGAGAACACCGCACCGCCCCCACCAACCAGCGACGACATCTGGCAGACGCCACCGCCACCGGCCGCCGGGATGCTCGACGTCTGCGGACGCGAACGCCGACTGGTGCCCCGGACCAGGGAACGCTACACCGCCGTGCGACAGCTCCTGGACGATGGCAGCACACTGGAGAACATCTGCCGGACACTGCAGCTGGACCGGTCCACTGTGCGCCGCTTCGCCCGCGCCACCGGCATCGAAGAACTGCTGGTCAAAGCGACGAATCGGTCCACCATCCTGGACGAGTACAAGCCCTACCTCCACCAGCGGTGGAACGAGGGCTGTCACAACAGTGCCCAGCTCCACCAGGAGATCGTCGCCTTGGGCTTCGCCGGAAGCATCCAGATCGTCCAGCGTTACCTCCGCCCGTTCAAGGCCGCCACCGCCGCGCCACCCGTGCACCGCCCGGCTCCACGGCCCCGCCGCATCGTCCGCTGGATCATGACCGCTCCTGGAAACCTGACCGCCGATGATGCCGCCGACCTCAAGGAGATCCGGACCAGCTGCCCCGAGCTCGACGCCGTCACCCACCACGTCCGCGACTTCGCCGCCATGATGCGCGACTTGCGGGGCGACCAGCTGCCCGCCTGGATGGAGCGCGTCCTCGCCGACGATCTGCCGGCACTGCACTCCCTGATCAACGGACTGAGCCGCGACATCGACGCCGTCACCGCCGGGCTCTCCACCCCCTGGAGCTCCGGCCAGGTCGAAGGGTAGGCCACAAGGACGAAGCTACTTAAACGGCAAGGATTCGGGCGAGCCAACCTCGACTTCCTCCGCAAGCGTGTACTCCTCACGCCCTGACCCCACTGCGTCACAAGATCAGCGCCAGAGCCGAATTACGTGACCACAGGCCCTCGGGAATTACGCGACCGTCGACACCGAGGACCAAGGCCGGCTGATCAGCAAGCTCACCAGCTACCTCCGCCCCAGCGTCCTCGTGGTCGACGAGGTGGGCTACCAGCCGCTGGAGCGGGCCGAGGCCAGCTTGGTCTTCCAGGTGATCTCCGAGCGCTACGAGAAGGGCTCGATCATCCTGATCTCGAACAAGCCGTTCGGCAAAGCGCACATGTTCCGGCGAACCTGTGCCAGGTGCTGCCGAAACTTCACGGGTTCGTTGGTGTCGAGGAGGCTGCCCAGGCGCCTCGATGTTCGCGCCACGCGGTCCTGAGGGCTTCGAGCTCGGCTCGGGGGAAGTGCTCACCCCACTTGCCGCGGTATGTGCTCTCGCCGTACTCCCTCACGACCTCGTCGAAGCAGCGGATCACTGCTCGGGCCACGACGTCGATGTTCTGCTGGGTGGACCAGATCTCGGCCCCAGTGTTGTCGTGGGCACTACCGTGGGCTAGCTCCAGCAGGCGGATCCACACGTTGGTGCCTTCACGGTAGAAGATCCATCGGAAGGCGGTGGGCTCGGCCTCGAACTGCGCTCGGCATTCGGTCTCGCCGACGATCAGACGTGCTACTGCGGTCAAGAGATCTTCGGGGGCAGTGGTGATATAGGAGGCCGTGACTTCGGCTTCCGCCTGGTGGTCGCTGACGATGCAGTCGGCCCAACCACGTCCGGACAGGACCCAGACGAGTCGCAAGGAGGCCATCCTCGTTCCCTTCTTTCGGTCGCGGGTTCCCTGCGCCGCTCGCCGAGGGCCCCTCGCACACATCCGAGTCTGGGGCATGGCGAGACTGCTGACCAGCGGATTCTCCGACGCTCAGTGATCGGGCAGGCGCCCGGGGTCGACATGGTCGGCGAGGTAGATCAAGGTGGCTTGCGGGTCCATGCCGAAGGCCGCGGCGACGAGCTTGGGGTCCATGGTGTTCACCAGGTCGACGAGCCGGGTGCTGCGGATCATGCGGGGTGGGAAGCCGCAGTCGTCAAGGACGTGTGAAAGATAGGCAGTTGAGGCCGGGCTCCGCCCGGCCTTGGTTCCTTTGGTGACCATGACGTGCGGGTTGTCCGTCCGCCATGCCACCCGGTGGGCCAGGCATCGCTGCAGCACTGTCCAGGAGGCGGGGTCCAAGGGGACGGGGTGGGGTCGCTTTCCCAGCCGGACAGTATGGGCCTGCTGGTCGATGTCGTCGGTCTTCAGTATCCGCATCTCGGAGCTGGAGGCGCCATGCAGCAGAGCGAGCATGCCCATCACCGCTTCATGCGGGTGCACGTGCTCGTCGGTTGTCCACCGCCTGAACAACTCGCGCTGCTGGTCGAGAGCGAGGGTCTGGCCGCGGAAGCCGTTCGTCTCCTTCGCGACCAGCTCGCGGGTGGGGTCGACCAGCAGCATCTTCTGGGACCGCGCGAAGCGGAAGAACTGCCGCAGCACGGTCAGCCGCCGCTTGCGTCCCTTGGGCAGGACGGCGAGGAAGGCTTCGACGTCGTGCACGTCGACGAGGGCCCAGGCGTTCTTGTCCCGTTCGTCGACCAGGAAAACGGCCAGGTCACGCAGGGTGGCCAGGGCCGTCTCCAGGGTGTGATTGCTGCGAGGGCGGGTGCCCGCTCGGCGGGCTCGGTCCTGGGCCCGCATCCGGGAGGTATTGAAGGCGGCAACGGCTTGCCGCAGCGGTTCGGGGACGGCTTCGATGCGTCGTTGCCTTCGGCCGGCGGCGAGCCGTTCGGCCTGGTCGGTGGGCAGTGCCAGGTGATGAAGGGTGAAGAAGTCCTCGAGTGCGCGGGCGAAGGAGCCCATCGACCGCCCGGGCCTGCGGGATCTTTCCAGCAGGGCCCGGGGTGAGGTGGAGTGCCCGTCTTCCAGGAGTCGGCCGAGGTCGGTGACAAAGCCACAGGCTCTGGCGATGCAGTGCCGGGCTGCGACATGAGCGACGAAGTCCCCCAGCCAGGAAGGTGGATCGGCGAGCCGGTCGCGGAGGTGTTCACCACGGATGAAGGGACGGCCAGGGTGCTTTTGCCAGCAAGCCGAGCACAGCCCCAATCCCGCATGTCGCCGCACCTGACCGCACTCGCGACAGGTCCTCGGAGGCTGCTTCTCCTGCCGGGGCCGTGAACAATGGCCGCACCAGCCGGTCGCCTCACGCAGATAGCCGGGCCGGCGGCAGCGCGGACATGTCTGCTGGGCTGCCCGCTGGTCGGCCTTGCGCCGGCAGTCGCGGCACAGACGGTTCTGCGATGACCGGACGGGGTGGCCGCATTCCTCGCATACGCGTGAGCAGATGATGCACCGGCCGGTGTCCTGCTGCAGGACGCGGTCGCGGCCGCAGCCCGGGCAAGTCGCCCTGGCTGCCTGCTCGTTCAGCCGGCGCCAGCACCGGCAGCAGTGCTGGCGGTCGAGATAACCGACGGGGGCACCGCAGCTGACACAGTCCCGTTGCTTCTTGCCCATCGCAGACCGCCTGTCACAGAGGCGGCATCGACCGGCCCCTGGCGGAGACGGCCTGCGGCAGATCAGCGACTGGACGAGGAGGTGCGAGGGGCCGTTCGACGGGGGTGGTGTCGACCTCGATCAGGTCGTTGGGAGTGCACTCCAGCGCAGTGCACAACGCGGCCAGCGTGGTCATCTTCACCTGCGAGGGTTCCTTGGTGAACAGCGCGGACACCGAAGCCGAGGACAGTTCCAGACCGGCCTTCTCGGCCAGCAGCCGCCGCAACTCGGTCCCGGTCCACACCTCGCGCTGGGCGGCAGCCATCCGCAGCCGCCATTGGATCTTCATGCCGTGGTGTCCTTCCCGGTCAGCTCGGCCAGAGTGCTGGCGACCGCGCGTTGATAGGCGTCCTCGATGAAGGTCGCGGAGGGCCGGACATACCGCATCGTCGAGCTGACGGTCCAGTGACCGAGCATCTGCTGGATCGCGACGAGATCGACTCCACGTTCGTAGTTGTGCGTCGCGCAAGCTCTTCGCAGAGCATGCGGGCTAAACCACTCAGATGCCGGACGTCCTTCGAGTTCCATGAGATAGCGGAGCCGGTTACGGATGGTCCCGCGATGCAGGCTGCCGCCGGACTCGTCGGCGAAGAGCACCGGCGAGTCGGGGAACCTGGGCCGCACGTCCTCCAGGAACCACCGCAGGACCAGGTCCAGGCCGTCGAGCATGGGCACCCACCGAGGCCGCGGCCCGGACGTGTGGGCTCCCTTGCCGAAGCGGACGTGAAGCTTGCCGAACGGGCCGCGGGTGAAATGCAGGTCCGGCTTCTCCAGCAGCGACGTCTCCTCCGAGCGGAGCCCGGCGTGATACAGCGTCCGGAACATCGCATAGTCCCTCGCTGCGGGTCCGTACTTCCTCGCGGTCGCGATCCTCTGTTTCATGAACGAGAAGAACTCGTTCACCCGCTCTGGTGTCGGTGGCGGCAGCAGGGCCGGAGAGTCGTCGCCGACATGGCGGGAGGCGTTGAACTCGTCGACCGGACAGACCAGTCGGACGCCGAATGCGGCCTCGATCTCAACCGCTTTGCGAGCCTGCAGGAACCGGTGGAAGCCCTTGAAGATCTGCACGTACTCGCGGCGGGTCGACGTCGCCCGGCCCTTCACCGCGAGATCACCGACCACCCGGTCAATGTCCTCGGGCGTGACTTCCCACGCGGGCCGTCCCAGTGCGGTGAGTGTCCGCTCCAGCAGGCCGATGTCGTTGTCGATGGTCACCGGGCTGAACCCGCGGGCCCTCCACGAGGCGACGAACGCGTCCACGCACATGGTCTGGAACTGCCACGGGTCCGTGGTCAGCGGCCCCTGCGGGACGGCCCCGCCCGCGATGACCTGCAGTCTCGCCTCGGCCACCGGCACACCTTCCTCGCACCTGAACGGTCAAGGCAGCACCTTGAAAACCCGGGTGCCACCACGAGAACCAACGAGGACCCCAGGAGCGGGATACGGCCAGGTGGCAGCGGCAACCCTTGTGAGGGAACAAGTGCCAGCCCCAGATGAGTTGGGCCAGGTCTTCGGCGACGAGGGCCTGGCCACCGCGATCCTCGACCGCCTCCTGCACCACTGCGAGGTCGTCTCGATCAACGGCAACAGCGACCGGCTCAAGAACCGTCTCCAGGCCATCGAGCGGGACACCGACGTGGCCTGAGCAGTGGTGCACGTAACTTCGTACTCGGTGGTGCACTCAGACGAGTACACGGGCACCCTGGTCTGCCGTGGGGTTAGGCCGTGCGCGCACGGCGGATGCGCCGCCTGCGGTGGCTGACGCGCCCGTTGGCTTCAGCGGCCCTGGAAGTCGATGGCGGGCCGGGGCAACCCTGCCTTGAACGCATTGACTGCCGAGGCCAGGCCGGTCTTGACGTCGTCGGTTTCGAAGAGCGGCATGGCGATGTCGAACATCGCCTCGTCCGCCGCCGAGATCCCGCCGACGGCCCAGGCGCGCAGCAGAGCCTTGTGGGCGGCATAGGCGCGGGTGGGGCCCTTGGCCACTTTGCGGGCGAAGGCGGTCGCCTCGGGCAGCAGGACGTCGTCGGCCACGACCCGGTTGATGACGCCGGCGTCGGCCATGACGGTGGCGGGCACCTGCTCGGATGTGAGGGCCCACTCCGAGGCGCGGGCGCGGCCGGCCCGCTCGGCGACCGGGTAGATCCCGCCGAGCAGGGTGACGATGCCGAGCGTCTGTTCGGGGTGGCCGAAGCGGGCGGATTCGGCGGCGAAGACCACATCGGCGCGCAGCGCGAGTTCGAGCCCGCCGCCGAAGCACAGGCCCTGGACGGCGGCGATCACCGGGAGCGGCAGCCGCTCGAACTGGTTGAAGACCTGCATGTAACCCTCGAAGAGGGTCCGCAGCTGTCTGACGTCCGCGTCCGGCCAGTCGACGATGTCGCCGCCGAAGCTGAAGTCCGGGCCTTCGGCGCGCACCAGGACGGCGCGGGCGCTGCTGCTGCCGATCGTCTCCAGCGCCTGAGCGAGCTCAGTGGCCATCTGCTGATCGATGCGGTTTTGCGGCGGGTTGTCCAGGACCAGCGTGGCGATGTCGTCGTCGATGGAATAGGTCAGGTGGGGCATGCTTGTTCCTTCATGTCGTACTCGGTGCGGCCCGCGCGGCCCGCCGGGGGCCAGGCGCCCCTTCAGGCGAGGTGCTCGCGGAACCAGGCGAGGGCTGCGCTGCTCGCCTTGTCGAACTGGGTGGTGTAGGGGTCGAAGTGGCCCCCGGGGATCAGCTGCAGCCGCTTGGGCTCCAGGGCGCGCTCGTAGGCCGCCAGCGCCAGGTCGGTCACGGTGACCGTGTCTCCCAGGGCGACCACCATGAGCAGCGGTGTGGGTGAGACCCGCGTGATCCAGGTGCCGGGCTCGTACATGCGCGCCGCGCGGGTGGAGCGGACGGTGACCTGGTTGTCCCACACGCCGTCGGGCTTGGGCTGCAGGTAGAAGTCGATGGCCTCCTGTGACCGGTAGGAGGCGGGCACCGCAGGGTCACTGCTGACGATGGTCTGCGTGCGCGGAGCCTCACCACGCAACTGTGCCCGCTCGTCCTCGGAGAAAGCCCCCTCCAGGCCCGCTACGGCATCCGGTGCGATGCGGCGGAGCCCCTGTTCGTAGCCGCTGATGGTCGGCACCTGGGCGACCACGGCCCGCAGACGACGGTCGGTGGCGCCCAGCACGATCGCGTGGCCACCGGCGTAGCTGGTGCCCCACAGGCCGATCCGGTCGTCGTCGACCTCAGGCCTGCTCTCCAGGTAGGAGATGGCCCGCCGCCAGTCGGCGATCTGCTGCCAGGGGTCCACGTCCTGCCGGGGCCAGCCCTCGCTGGCCCCGAAGGTGCGGTGGTCGTGCAGCAGGACGACGAACCCGTGCTCGGCGAAGGCGTGAGCGAACGGCTCCAGTCCGTGCTCCTTGACCCCGGCGTAGCCGTGAGCCATCGTGATCGCCGGATACGGGCCCGGCCCGTCCGGCAGGTAGAGCCATCCGCGCAGGCGTACTGCGCCGTCGGCTTCGAACTCGACATCCTTGCGCTGAACCATGGAACAACTTTCTGAGTGCAATGGGGATTTTCAGTTCTGGTGGAAATGTTCGGCGCCGATCACACCGCGCAATCGGCTTCGCAGTTCCGCGGAAAACCGGTTCACGGCATCCAGCGGTCGGTGATGGATAGCGGCCCGGACGATCCGCCCGGACGCGTCCTTGGTCAGGATCGTCACGCCTTCAATCGGCCGGCCCCCGAACGCGGTGGCCTCCCACTCCAGGTAGGTCCGTGAGCCATTCGTGGTCTCCCGAGTGAACCGGAGCGACTCATAGACCGCGCTCGCGCCCCCATCACACTCTTGACCTGGTCCCGCCCCTCCACCGGGCGCGTGAGGACGCTCGCCTCCAGCACCACATCCGCAGCGAACGCCTCGGCGAACACGACGGCTGACTTCTGTGCGAAGGCGCTCGTCCAGCCCTTCTTCCGCGGTGCCTTGGGGTCGCGGGGACCGTCAGGGGGGAGTACCCGGGCCAAAAAGCGGTCGAGATGGGCGGCGACCTCACCCGACTGCTCGAGGTGAGCCCAGTGCCCCGCCTTGGCCACCAGCACCTGTTCCACCGCGGTAAACCGAGGTGCGACGGCGGCGTTGACCATCTCCTCGGTGACGAAGCCGTCACCCTCGCCGCGGAGGATGAGCACCGGGCCTGCGAAACGGCTTTGCTGCCGGCCGGCGAGGTGTCCGGTGTTCCAGCACTCGGCGAGGTCACGGACCACCTCGGGGCGCAGGCGTTGCCCGGCGGCGACCAGCCGGTCCAGCGCCGCCGCTGGCAGCGCGGCGGACAGCTGACGCCGCACGGCACGCTCCCCTTCGGGGTCGCCGCCCAGGGACCGGAACCGGTCGAGCGTTTCGTCTGACAGGTGAGTGCCGGCCAGCGGAATGGGCGTCACCAGCGTCAGCCCGAGGGCCCGATCGGGCCGACCGGCGGCGACCAGCTCAGCCACAGCCGCGCCCATGCTGTGACCGACGATCACAAAGGGCTTGCCGATCGCGTCGACGACAGCACCCGCTTCGTCGGCGAACCGGGCGTAGGTGAACGACCCGCTCGCCTGCCTGCGGTCCCCGCAGCCGGCCAAATCGAGCGTGACATGCTCGATGCCGGGCGTGGTCAGCTGCGCGGTCAGGCTGTCCCAGATGTACTGGTCGTCGAGGAAGCCGTGGATGAACACCACTGCCACATCGCCATCGCCGGCCCGGCGGAAGCGCACATCGCTGTGCCCGACACGTTCTGTCCTCATCGTGGTGCTCACTGTCCAGGAAGGGACGTCGCCCCCGAGGGGGACCAGTCCTGGTTGTCGATCGGTGAGAAGTCGGTGGATCGGGAGTCCAGGCGTTGCATCCGGCGGCCGTGACGTGCCTCAAGCAACTCCTCGTCAAGGGGAGTGGTGAAGACGTTGTCGACCAGGGTGTATTCGGCGGCGAGCCGGCCGACGGCCGGCAGCGCGGCGGTGTCGATCCGTCCCCGCTCCAGGTACAGGTCGTCCCTGATGTGGAACCGCATCACCTCGCCCCACACCACATGATCGACGCCGTCGTCGCCGACCGGGATGATGCGGTTGACCACGCACTCCAAAGAGATCGGCGCCCCCTTCACCCGAGGCACGCGCACCACTTCGGACGGCTCCTTCCCCAGGCCGAGCGCCTCGAACTCGTCAACCCCCGAGTCGAACTCGAACGCCGAGCTGTGCAGGGCATGCGCCTGCGGCAACGTCGCCAGGTTCGTGACGAACTCGCCGGTCTGACGGATGTTGACGAGGGTGTCCTTCAGCGTGACCCCGTCGGAGCGCGGCTGCAGGGAGAGCGAGACCATCGGGGGCTTGCGCCCGACCGCGGTGAAGAAGGAGATCGGGGCAAGGTTGGCGACGCCCTCGGGCGAGATGGTGCTCACCCACGCCACGGCGCGCGGAATGATGCTCCCGATCAGCAGTTTGTACGCGTGTGCGGCGTCGAGCTCCTCAGCGTCAATAATCACCGACGTTCCTCCATCTGGGTTAAGTGGCCACGGCGGCACAATCACTGTGGTGGCCTGCCTCGATTGCGGCAGGCCAGATTCGCCGCCCGCGCAGGGCTCTCCGGTTGACCCCGGGGTCGCTCAAAAGAACCCGTGTGGCACTTGCACCACCTCCTCGGCCGTCGCCCTTGAAGGTGTTGCGAGGCCGAGAGGGTGTTGCACATCAATGCGCGTGGTCGTGGTCGCCCGTGTGGTCGTGGCCGGGGGGGCGTTGGGCCAGGGTGTGGGTGCGGGTGGTGACCTCGTCCGTGGAGACCGCGCACAGGTCGGCGAGGACGTCTTCCAGGGCGGCGAGCCACAGTTGGTAGTAGTTGTATGGTTCGTCCGGCGTCGCGGAGGTCTCCCAGGCGGTGATCCTGGCGATGAGCGCGGCCTGGAACTGCGGCCAGGTGAACGCGCCTGCCTCGTAGAGACTGACGGCCATGCCGAAGGCGCGGCTCTCCCACGGCTCGGCGAACACCAACTCCCCGTTGGAGCGGGGCGGTGCGGCCGGGCCCTCGACGTCCAGCGGCGCACTCATGGCGTTTCCACCTTCGCCACGCCGACCATCGCATCCCTCGTCACCAGCGGCACGAGTTCCTCCTCGGTCAGGTGCTCGGTGCCGGCCGGACGCTCGGGCAGCACCAGCCAGCGGACCTCGCTGCTGGAGTCGCGGACGGTGATCTGCACGTCGTCGTCGAGGTCGAGTCCCATCTCGGACAGCACCGTGCGCGGCTCCTTGACGATCCGCGAGCGGTAGGCGGGGTCCTTGTACCAGCTCGGCGGCAGGCCGAGCACCGGCCACGGATAGCAGGAGCACAGGGTGCACACCACCACGTTGTGGCTGGTGGCGGTGTTCTCCACCACCACGATGTGCTCCCCTTGCATCCCTCCGAAGCCCAGTTCCTTGATGGCGGCCGTGCCGTCCTCAAGCAGCCGGTTGCGGTACTCGGGGTCGGCCCACGCCCTGGCGACGACCTTGGCGCCGTTGAGCGGACCCACGTTGGTCTCATAGGTGGTGATGAACCCGTCGATCACCTTCGGGTCGATCAGGCCCCGCTCGGTGAGCAACTGCTCGAGCGCCTCGGTACGCAGAGCAATGGGAAGATGCTCAGCCGATCCGTTGGTCGTGGTCATGAGTTTGTCTCCAGGTAGCTCTCGAACATCTCGATGGTGATGGCGAAGGGTTCGGCGTCGGGGCCCCACAATTCGCGTGAGTCGAATCGCACCGAGTAGACGTGCTGCGGGTTCTCGCCCAGGAAGTGGGCGTTGGTGTCCGGCAGCACATGGGCCGGCTGGACGATCTCGACGACGCCGGTATGGCCCCGCACATAACCCGGCAGCCGTGTGTGCCCGGGTACGGACACGTTCTTGGCCCGCACGCGCTCGCCGACGGTGAAGGCCGGAGGGGCGTCCACGGTGCGCAGCGAACCCTCGGCGGTCGGCGCATAGTCCGGCTTGGCGGGCTCCGGGACCGGCGGTTCCTCCACGTGTTCGCCACGCAGGTTGCGGGCGCGGGCGTCGACCGCGCCCGGCGCCAGGATCGCGCTGTCGAGGAGCCTCAGCTCCCCGGCGTTGAGCCAGCGCCCGTAGTAGCCGTCGTCCAGATAGGCGGCTCGATCAAGGCGCTCCAGCGCATGCCGGAAGGAGTCCAGGTTCCCCCCGGACACCCGGTTGGACAAGATCGCCACCGCGAATGCCCGACCCTGCCAGGACTCCTCGAAAACAGGTTCATCGCGTCTCGGCGGATACATGGGGCCCCATCCGGGGGTTCCTCCCATGTCAGCAATACCATCCATCACATAACCTCTCAGACATTCGAAATAGAGGACATATATGGTCGATTCTTTTTCGGGTGGCACCCCGAACGTCACCACGCGGGCGGCCCTCGAAGCTATTGATCGCCTCGGGTGTCCCGGTCTCTGCCGCCTCACCACTTGGGAGTGGCCAGCGGTACACCAACAATTAGGAGCATATACTCCTATTGCTGAGGTGGCAAGGACGGACGATGTGTGGATGCAGGACGTGACTGGACTCTGTCTGTGCCGGCAGGCGGTGCGCATCGGCCGAGGGTCGATATGTTCATCCCGGTCGGCGCCTGCCGACTCAACCTCCAAGAGGGCTGGTGGCGCATCTTCCGCAAGGCCGCCCTGGCCGGCCGTCGCTTCGGACCGCGCCCACATCACCCACGCCACCGAAGTGGCCACAGCCCAGCTCAACACCTGCGCCCGACTCCGGATCTGGGGCAGACCCCCACCACCCACCAAGCGCCTACGCCGCCGCTATGTGTACATCCTTTGAGGAATCCAGCACTAGGAGGCGCCGCAGCCCGGTGTCTCCTCGACCAACGCCGCGCCCAGCAACCATGCGATCCGGTCGAGGCGAGCGTGGAGGTCCGCGATCTCCTCCAGCTCAAAGCGCGTCGCCGCGCTGATCCGGCGCGGCACCAGCAGTGCGCGCTGCCTCAGCCCCGTGCCCTCGTCCGTGAGGTGGACATGCACGGACCGCTCGTCCAGGGCGCTGCGCTCGCGCCGTACGAGGCTCGCCGCCTCCAATCGCTTGATCAATACACCTAGGTGTATTGATCACAAGCGGAGCCAAATCATCATCATCGCGGCGGTGACCGTGCCAAGGAAGACGTAGGCGCGCTTGTCGTGCCTGGTGGCGACTGCCCGGAAGTTCTTCAGGCGGTTGATTGCCCCCTCGACGGTCTTGCACTTCTTGTACCGCTCACGGTCGAAACCGGGCGGCCGACCGCCCGCGCTTCCACGCCTGCGGCGGCCAGCGGCTTGGTCCGCCTTCTCCGGGATGACGTGTTGGATCGAGCGCCTGCGCAGGTAGGAGCGGGTGCGGCGGTTGCTGTAGCCCTTGTCGGCGCTGACACTACCTGGCTTCGTGCGGGGTCGGCCGACGGTCAGGCGCGGGACACGGATGCGGTCCAGGACTGACTCGAACTGGGTGCAGTCGGCGCGCTGTCCGGGCGTGATCACGAGAGACAGCGGGCGGCAGCGGCCGTCCGCGCTCAGGTGAACCTGGGTGGCGAAGCCGCCGCGCGAACGGCCGAGCGCCTCAGCTCCTGCACCACCTCCGCCAGGAGCCCACCCAGTTCCGCCCAGATCCGAGCGGCTTTGACCGCGTTCGCGGAGCCCCTCTTGAGGCGCGGTGGCGGTGCGAGGCGGGCTCCGGCCGCGTGCTGGTGGGCACGCACAGACGTCGAGTCGACGGACACTTCCCAGTCGATGTCGCCGGCTGCATCCGCCTCAGCATGGGCGTGTGTAAGAAGCAGCTCCCAGGTACCGTCCGCAGACCAGCGGCGATGCCGCTCGTGCACCGTCTTCCACGGCCCGAAGCGTTCCGGCAGATCGCGCCACTGCACACCGGACCGGATCCGGTACAGCAACCCGTTGATCACCTGCCGGTGATCCGCCACCTGCCACAACGCCCGTTACTCACTGGCAGCGACGACTCCAACCGGGCCCACTGAGCATCCGTGAGATCTCCCCGAGTCCCCATAGTCCTGTCAACGACTCAGCCACTCGACGGACGCGGGCTCAACCGATCTGCTCGGCACTATCCAGTACATCGGGGTGCAGTCGGCTCCTGGCATTGAACAACTCGATGCCCAGAAGCCGCCCTTGCGAGTCGAGATCAAGCAGCGCCATCGTGTCCTCGCCAGCAACTACCTGACGGACGGCTTCACCTGGGCCAATCCTGTCGACGACGTAGATGTACGCCATGTTCGCCGAGGCGTCGTACTCGACTCGCATCACTCTCCGTATCCTTCGCCAGCCTGAAGCACCGGATGCTGCTTCCCCCGAAGGCTATCGGCATCGGAGATCGCCAGGACAGGGCCTAGTGGCCCGTGCCAGCCGCCAGGTCGAAGGCGATGAGGTGGCCGTTGGCCTGGGGCGTCGGTGACACCGGGCTGATGTTTTACAAGCTCGTCGACATCTCGCGCACGATGTCAGCGAGCGAAGTCGCGTTCTGCTGTCACCGAATCTGAGCAAGCGCCGCTAAATTGACACACCCGACCCTGGAGCAGCGGCACTTCGTTGTTTTCGGTAGGCGCGAGCCGCCCGTACCCTGTTCGCACACGAAGGCCGACACCATTTACGGCGTGAGTGATCTTTGATGAAGAACAGCGGACAATCAGGTGCCGGGCAGGAACGGAGCAGCTTCTTTCGTTCGGTTCCAAAGAGATCGATGGCATCCCAAGCGAATTCCGCCAGCAGCCTGCGCATGCCAGTCGCATCCGACTCGTAACGCGCGATCAGGTCGGTGTGCTCGATGACCAACCTCGGATTCGTGCGGTTGGCGCACGCAAAGTCGTTGATTCGATCCACTGCGTCCCGGATCTCTCCGTCGCCCACAGTCAAGGCTTGCGCGACCATTCGGATGGCATCGCGGAGTTCGATGAAACTCGCCAAACCTACTGAGTCCACGGCGGAAACAGCCGGGAGACCCTGGCTCGTGTGCATAGACGTAAGCCAGCGTTCCAAGGCTTCTTTGCTCGGCAGACCTTCTACGGGATTCCCCCGAATGGTGAAGTACGTATTCGCAAGGTCGAGCGCTGGAGTATCTCCAATGATAGGCGCCTCATGCACGGCACACCCCTAACGAATACTCTGGCAGCTCTGTGACAGGTCTGCGGGATCTCCCGGCGCCCTAGTCTAGATCCACGCCGCATCGGACAGATCGGGTCTTAGGGCTGTGCCGACCCCTGCCACTGTCCACTTTTCGCGCCGCGGGCTGTGCCCAGGCGCACGGAGGCGCCTGGGCACAGCAACGGCACACTCACGGGAGGTACCGGGCCAAGGGCCCGTCGAGGTCCGTAGCCACGGCCTTGTTGAAGTAGTTGGTGAAGGTGCTCAGCGACACCGCCGCGATGACCTCGGCGATCTCCGCGTCCGACAGGCCCGCTGCGCGGGCCGCGTCGACATCGCCATCCGTGATGCCGCCCCTGCTCCGCAGCACAGCCGCCGCCAGGCTCAGCGCCGCATCGGCGTGCGGGTCCGCCGACTTGGCCTGGCGTGCCTGCTCCATCTCGCTCTGGTCGAGCTTGACCACGTGGGTAGCGGCCTGGATGTGCGCGGCAAGGCAGTAGTCGCACCCGTTTTCCTGGGCGGTCAGGAGGGCGATGCGCTCCCGGACCGCGGGACGGAGTTCGCCGCCGGAAAGCGCCCCGGAAAACGCCAGGTATGCCTTGAGAACGGCCGGGCTGTTCACCATCGCCTTGGTCATGTTGGGAGTGATTCCCAAGGCTTTCTGGACGTCAGCCAGCAACTCGGCTGCTGCAGGAGTGGCGGTGTCGGGCTGGATCAGAGGGATACGAGACATGCGAATTCTCTTTCCTTGCTGGGACGATGACTCGAATAGCTCGCGTCAGAACTCCACGAGGACCTGTGGCCGGCGTCTCCGTAGCGATGGCTTGGGGCGTCGCCAGCCCCTGCCGACTCGACGCCGGCCGGTCCTTCTGTAGTCGTGAACGAAGCGATGGTCCGGCCCACCGTGGCAGCCGAGCCACCTGCGGCGGAGCGCGCCGCTGCCTTGCAGCACGAACCATTCTCACGCTTACTTTGCCTTCCAACCGTAAGAACGGCTCTCTGATTCCCAGCACTCCGCAATCTCACATCCCGACTGCCCCGGCCGGCGACCGCATCGCCTCTGCCGCTGCTGACATAGGGAAGACGGTGCCCGAAGGCGACCAGGTGGGTGGCAAGGGAATCGGCCTGCTCGGGCGTGAGGGGGTGACGCCCAGGCCGCGGGACGGGAAGCGGCACAAGGTGGCGTCGTCCTCGCCCGCTCGCTCCGACCGGCCGAGGACGGGCGCTTGGACGCCGCCGTGCGGGTACGCACCGCGTGTCTGCAGTTTCTCGGTCACCGTCAGGAACTTGATGTGCGGTGCGGGCCGCGAACGCAGGAAGTCCCCGGCTCGGGCGAGGAAGTCGTCGGCGTCTTCGGTGAGGTGCCAGCTGTCCGGACGCGTGCTTCATGATTCCCGACGCGCCGGACCGCTGGGAATGCGTACGTCCGAAGACGTCGTCGCCGACCTGACCGGTGCCGCCGCCCGGAAACAGCCCTCACTGGCCGGGGTCCGGTTACCGGTTTTCCCCACGAACGAGCACGGAGGTCACCGGACTTCGACTACCCGTCAGATGAACAGGACACTCTCGACATCGATCGTGACGAGTTCCACGTCCCGGTCCACCGATCCGTCCGCCCGCCGCCGGTGGACGCGCCGCCGGGTCGGGACCATGATCCCGTCGAACTCCTTGTAGTCGGAGACGTAGTGCGCGGCGGGCCCGGCGCCGATGACCTCGGGCGTGTAGTCGTGCCTGCGCAGCAGCCCGTCGGAGTCGAAGTAGAAGACCTGCTCGGCGCAATGCGTCGCGATGTAGTCAGGGAAAGTGACCCGCAGGCGCCTCCAGGTCTCCCCCTCCTCCGTGACCGGGGAGATTTCCACGGCCTCGAAACCGGGAGAGGCGAAGGTGAACGGCGATGTCAGGTAGGTCCACATGGCCTCCCCGGCGAAGTAGGCCACGTGCAGCACGTCCCAGGGATCGCGCACGTCGCTCGGGAACGACGCACGAGGGTCGGTACGCTCGGCCGTCACCTCTCCGGTCACGGTCTCCACGGCCACCCGCTGCGCGGTGAAGGACGTCCGCAGGTGCGGTGCGGTGAAGGGGTAGTGGCTGGCACGCTGCTGGTGCAGGTCGAGCCGTACGGCCACATGGCTCAATATCCCTTCCTGCCCCTTCAGCCTCCACAGCGAGCCGCCGACCCTGTGATGCACGGTCGCCGAGGTGAACCGGTGGTAGCGGTCCAGGCCGCCGTGCGCCTCGATGACGCGGGTGACGAGATCACTCATGGCGGACTTCTCCTTGCGTGTGGATTTTCGCGGAAATTCGACCGGTCGGTAACCCCGGCTGCCGAGGCGACGCACCGGTCCGGTGCAGCCAACCTCTCATTACGAGTATATGCGCATATTGAGGAACGGCCAGTCGGTCGGGAACCGCTCAAGCGCGATCGGCGGGAGAACGGGCTTGCGAGGTCCGCGACGGGGCCTGGGGTGTCGAGCTCACGGGCGAGCTGCTGAACGGCTGGCGCAGCGGCATGCGGCTGATCGTCCGCGAGGAACGACCTATCCCGGCTGCCCAGTTGAGAATCACGGACGCGGACGGCATGCGGATCACGTGCTTCGCCACCAACGCCCCCAGCCACCTCGCCCGCCTCGCACTCGCCCTCGCGTCAGGCGGGCGCGCTCTCAAGGCGCAAAGAGGTGCCGGACGAGCTTGGTACCCAGGCCGACGGGAGCGCAGCAGCCAGTGCATGCTGAGCACGCCAGCCTGTGCAGTGGCCGGGAACGACTAGGCTCGGCGCGAATTGCGCCAGGGCGGTGATTGTCGGCGGGATGATGGGTTCGAATGCCGGCCCGCTCAGATGGAGTCCGCCGACGAGGGCATGGAGCCGGTCGACCTGGGTGAGGCGTAGGGCGTGTCGAACGATGTTGACCGCGCCGGCGTGGCCGCAGCCGGTCAGCACCACCAGTCCGTGCCCCCGGAGGTTCACGACGAGGGCCTGATCGTCGATGATTTTCGCGTCGTGTGCCCACCGCTCGCCCGTCCACGCCTGATGACTGGGCGGCATGCCCCGTTCGAACTCGGTTGTCCTGTCGACTTCACCGGTGATCAGTACGCTCTCATCGAGGAGCAGGGAGGGCACGCGCCGTTCCACCACGTCGAATCCCTCCTGGCGCAGAGCCTTCTTGCTGACGGTGGGAAACGGCTGGATCTGTGAACCCGGGAGCACCACGCGACGCCGAGTCCACACCTCGGGATGTACGAGCATCGGCATTGATGAGGCGCGCCGGCGTTCCGCGAGCCCGGCCAGACCTCCGGCGTGGTCGAAGTGGCCGTGGCTGAGCACGACCGCTTGGAGATCGTCGAAGCGCACTCCGAGCCGGTCGGCGTTGACGACCATTGCTGTCGGCGAGAGCCCGGCGTCGAACAGCAGCGAGCTAGTGTGTCCGAGCCGCTTGATGGTGACCAGCGCGGAGAAGCCGTGCTCGGCGACGAGGCCGACGAAGGTCTCGCCCTCCTCGAAGTGCGGCGCCGGCTTGACACCGGCGCTGAAGGAAGCACGGCGCGTGCGTTCATCGCCGCCCAGCAGAGCGTCGTAGACGTTGTCGACGAGAATCGTGATCTCGACCTCGTCGACCGGTTCAAGATGAATGGGGTCCACCGCGGGCCCGAAGGCGGGACGAGGCGTAGCGCTGGCCGCTTCGGCGGCGGTTCCTGCAGGAAGACACATGGGATTGGCTTTCTGCCGATTGTTCGGCTTGTTCGTCGCCGACGAGCCGCCCACGACTATTGACGCGGACCTTCTGCTTGTCCCGATCAGCCGAGTGTGCCGTGACGGCCGCGAGGGGGCATTGACATCGCCACAACCACCACAGTGGCCTAGAGCGGGGGCGCACGCAGCCGGGACACAGGCCGGACGGGCTGCGCACCGAGGCGGCCGACCGGGCTCTGTCGCTGCCTTCGAGGCAGCCCGGCCCACGGTGATGCTGCGCTGCTCATCGATGCGTGCGGAAATCAAGGGCAGTTGCCTGCTCCGGCCGGGCCCGTCGAGGGGTCAGCTTGCCGACTTGGCGGGGCCGAGCCCGAACGCGGAGCGGTTCTCGTTGATGAACTCCTCCACTGTCACCAGCGGTTGACCGGTGATGCTCAGGGCCGCGTCGCTGACGCCTGCCAGCAGCCCCTCCTGCTGGTCGATGACGATCGCCTCGAAGTGCTTGAGCTTGGCGGTGTCGTTCAGAAGGCCGATCGACTCGAGGAACGTGCTCACGGTGATCTGCTCGAAGGGAAGGTCCTTGCCCAGCACCCGGCTCACCTCGGCCGCGAGCTCCTGGTGGCTGTACTCCACCGGGCCGGTGAGCCTGTAGGTCTGGCCGGCGTGCTTCTCGGGCGAGGCGAAGATCTTGGCGGCGGTCAGTGCGACGTCACGGCCGGCGATCGGAGCGACGCGGCTGTCCCCGTTGAAGGGCATGGCGTAGCGGCCACGGCGGATGAACCCGGAGATGTAGAGGAGCCACTGTGCGAAAACCGTGGGCCGCAGGTGGGTGGTCGGGACGCCGGACCAGTCGAAGACCTGCTCGGCCAGCCAGTGGTTCTGGGTGGTCTTGCTGCGCGCGATGGGACGCGACTGAAAATGCGGCATGTTCACGATGAGCTCGAGCTTCTGCTCCTTCGCTGCCTGCGCGAACATGACGGCCGCTTCCACCAGGCCGTCCGCTACCGGGTAGTTGAAGTAGGCACGCTGGACCCCCTCCAGGGCCGCTCGCACGTCACGGAGGTTAAGGAGGTCACCGAAGACGACCTCGGCGCCCGCCTCGCGCAGCTCCTGTGCCCGTGCATCGTCCTTGCGGACCAGGGCGCGGACGCTGAAGCCGTCCTTGAGCAGGTAGTCGACCATCGGCCGGCCGGTGGCACCGTTCGCGGTGGTTATCAGAATCATTTCTTCACCTTGTGGAGTTGCGGACAAGGGGGCGCGGCGTCGGCGCTGCGCCGGGCTGTCGGCAGCTGTTTGCGCCGTTCATGCGGTCGGCGTCGCGGGGCCGACCACTCAAAGTGATCGTGACCTGCGGCGACGTTGCAATATGAATATGTGCTCGAATTTGGGGCGTCGAGCGAGGTGGGCGAAGCCGGCGCCTATTCCTCCCCGACCCTCATGGTCGGGGCGACGACCTCGACCAGTCCCGTCTCGACGTCGTAGACGAGCCCTGTCACGAGGCCTGCGGGCATCCTGGTCTTGAGGACTCCGACGTCGACCCGGACGGAGGCGAACGGGTCCATGACGGCTTTCCCGTCCAGCGCCTCGACGGGGATGTCGAAGTCGCTCGCCAGCATTTCAGGGAACGCCGCGATGTCCTTGATGCCGCATTCGGTGTGGTGCATGACCACGATGTGCGTGCCTGCGGGGCGGTCGCCGCGGTGGGCCGCGCTGACCTTCGTGAGCATGGCCAGGGTGCGGAGCACGGCCGGGGTGACGCGTCCGCCCACGTTGCGGATCGCCGTCACCTCGCCGAGGTCCAGCCCGAGCACGTGGCTCGGATCGACACGGGAGTCGACGCACCCGATGACCATCAGCTGGCCGCTGCCCAGGATGTGCAGGCCCTCGTGCGCGCCACGGGCGGCGAACGCGGCATTCCGGGTGACCAGATCCTCGGTATTGATCATTTTGTTTCCTCAACGGTGCTGTGGGGGTCAGACATATAAGAGCATATGCTCGCATTCTGGGAGGTACAAGCACCACGAAGGGGGAAGCGGTCGGCCACGCCGCCGACACTGGTGAGCAGGAAGATCCAGCCGACTCCGGCTGCGCCAGGGAATGGAAGCGCACCAGGCAAGTGCGGCTAAGGACCCGCCGGCACACGGCGCTGGGCCACCGGCCGCGGCGTCCGCCACCGGACGCGGTGTCCGCCCCCGGTGGCGGCGTGGCAGCGGTCGACGAGGGCGCGCGCACCAGCCGGCACGCCTCGGGGGCGTAGGTATGAGCCGACCAGTCCGTCGGCGTCGGGGACTGCTCGATCGCGGCGGCACTGGAGAGCGTCGGCGAGCGGTGGTCGCTGCTGGTGCAGCGCGGGATGGCCTGCACCACGAAGCGGACCTACGACACCCCGGTGTAGCGGGAGACGGTGATGCCGTCTTCTGGCAGAAGCCGTGGATCGCTCAGCACGAGCTAGAGCCCGGCGAGGACCCAGCCGAACAGGACCGCACCCACCACGTCGCAGGGGCGCGAGGCCACATGCCGGGTAGGTGACACGATGAGAGCCGCCCGACACGAGTGCGGTCCCGCTGACCATCGCACCGAACCAGAAGCTGCCGTGGTAACCGAGCGCTTCGGTGATCAGACCGGTCAATGGGTACCCCAGGCCGACAGCGGTCACGGTGATGATCGGCAGCAGCGCGATGGTCGAGCGCGACCGGTCCGGCGGCAGGCTGTCCCGGGCGGTCGCGATGCTCAAGGGCCTCAGGCCGAGCCCGACGTCTTGAAGAGCCCTGCCCGCGACAGGCGAGCCGAAGCCGAGCGGAAGGGCCGCGAGCACGCTACCCACCAGCACGACCGAGAGGCGAACAGGATCATCGGGCGCCACGGCGGACCGTCGCCCAGCTACCCCGTCGTGGGTGTGGCGACCGCCCCGACGAGCAGGGTGATGGTCAGGGACCACTGGGCTTTGGAGAGCAGCATGTGCTCGACGGTGGCGATCGTGGGTATCAACGGCGAGCCGAGACTGCTGATCACCGCCATCACTGCGATGAGGTATACGAGCACGGGTACCAGTGCTCGCCGAAGCCGCGCAGCATCTAATGGTTCCGTGCCCATGTTTCTCTCCCACGTGTCCCGACACGGTTTGGGTGTCGGTGATCCAGCGGCCCTGGCGAAGGTCATCAAAACGACCCCTCAGTCTCAGGGCAGGCCAGGGGCCGCCGTCGGCGGTCAGGCGGTTGGTGCCGGGGCGGGGGCGCGGCGGAGCTGGGGAAGGCAGATGATCACTCCGCTGAGCAGGCCCAGAGCGCCGAATAGCCAGTAGGCGTTGTGGAAGGCGTTGAGCGCGGTGCTGACGCTGCCCGGTGTGCCGACGACGGCCGCGAAGAGGCTGACGCCGAGGACGGCGCCGAGCTGGCGGAAGCTCTGGTTGATCGCGGAGCCGACCGCGAACTGGGCAGGCGGCAGGGGCTGGGTGGAGGCGACGGACAGCGTGGGCAGATTGATGCCGAGGCTGATTCCGGTGACCGCCATGGCGGGAAGCCAGAGGGCGGCCCAATGCGAGTGGGCGGAGAGCGCCAGCGCCAGGGCGCCTTGGGCAAGGGCGAAGAGGACGGCCCCGGTGAGGAACACGACCTTGTGCCCGTATGTGTGCACCATCCGGGTGGCAGGGCGTGCGGTAATCACCGTCATGACCGGGTTGGGCAGGCAGGCCAGGGCAGCGATCAGCACCGAGTAGTGCCACACCGTCTGCAAGAAGATGAAGTTGCTCAGGATCACGGCGAAGAACGCCAGACCGAACACCAGCGAGGCCGCGTTGACCAGCCGGAACTGGTGGACCTTGAACAGCGTCAGATCCATCACGGGCCGGGCCGCGGTGCGGGTGCGCCACACGAAGACCGGCAGCAGCACCACGGCGACGGCGAAGGCGGCGATCACCCGGAGGCTGGACCAGCCCCAGCTCGGGCCCTCGACGATGCCCAGGCTCAGCGCGGCGGGAATCACCGCGATCAGCACCGCCCCCAGCGGGTCGGGGATTCCGCGAGCGCCCTGCTCGCGAGTCTCGCGCAACAGCCGCAGCCCGACGACGAGGACCAGCGCGCAGATCGGCACGTTGACCAGGAAGATCCAGCCCCAGGAGGCGTACTTGATGAGCAGTGCACCCAGGGTGGGGCCGATCGCGGCGGCGGCCGCGGCCATCGTGCCCCAGGTGCCGATGGCCGCAGGGCGGCGCGAGGGCGGGAACTCGGGCAGGATCAGGGCCAGCGAGGTCGGGATGGTCAGCGCGGCGAAGACCCCCTGCAGCCCGCGGGCGATGATGAGCACCGTCACGCTCGGGGCGAGCCCGCACAGCGCGCTCATCAGGCCGAAGCCGGTCATGCCGATGAGGAACACATGCTTGCGGCCGTAGCGGTCGGCCAGGCGTCCGGCGGGTATCAGCACTGCGGCGAAGACCAGGCTGTAGATGTTCAGCACCCAGCTCAGGCGCCCGGTGGTGGCGTGGAAGCTGTGACCGATCGTCTCGAAGGCGACGTTGACGATGGTGGTGTCGAGGAACACCACGAACACACCGAGGCTGCTCAGGGCGAGTACGCGCCCTGCGTGTCGGCGCGCCGCAGGGTCCTGGCGCTCGTCCAGGGCGGTACCGCCCTGGACCGCGCCCGAGGCCGTGCGCGGGGACGGAGCACTGGGGGTCCGCTCGGGGATGGACATGTGCCGTTCCTTGTCTCGTGGGCGGCGGCCGCAGGTCCGGATCCGTTGCCCGAGGAATAGATAGGAGCATATCCTCCTATTCAGGTGAGATGCAAGGACGAAGGGGGAAGAGCAGGCCGGTCACCCGCCGGCACCGCCCGGCACGCTCCCGGCAAATGTGTTGGCCGACCGGCCCGTTGACGCCAGGAACTGCTCGATCGCGGCGGCGCTGGAGATCGCCGGCGAGCGGTACGTCGCTGCCGGCGCCGCGCGAGATGGCGTACGGTGTGCACCGGTTCTCCGAAGATCACCGAATACACCGGGGCGTCGCCGGACATCGCCACGGACCGGCTGCGCGAGTGGGACGACAAGCGGGCGGTCCCCCTCCCCCGCTGGACTTCCAGCACACCTGCGGCCACCGGGCGGCGACAAAACCGCGCTGTCGCCCCTGCGATGCGTCGGTCACCCGGCCGAGCCGGACGCTCCGCCAGAGCTCCGGACCGAATGACTCTGGGACCGTCGCAGGGACGGACGGTCCCCGGACGCCGGAGAATCCCCGGCAGGCGCAGGCCGCCTTGGCGGATCCCGTCGGCGGACCTGACCCGGCTGTCCCGGCGGATCCCCGCCTTCCAGGGCCTGGGACGAAGCGTGAGTGCAGCAGGGGCGTCCCTCGGTGGCGAGTTCGCCGCCGGCCACCGCTGAACGCCGAAGGCCGTAAAGCCAGAGCCCGCGGGCAATACGAAGGTCCACGGCGCAGACGCGGCACGTGCCCGCGGTCCCGTCTGCTCAGCCCCGGCGGTGTGGTCGCGGGCCGGGGTCCTGGAGTGCCTGCGTTCACTCCCCGGGAAGCTCCCGAGGAGGGCGCTGACGGGTCCGCAAGAGGACGCTGGGACGGCGTTGCGGTCAGTGCGGGTGGCCGGGGTGGTCACGGTGGTCGTGGCCCGGGGAACGTGGTGCCAGTGCCTGGGAGCGGGTGGTGACCTCGTCCGTGGACACGGCACACAGGCCGGCGAGCACGTCTCCCAGGGCGGCCGGCCGGAGCCGGTAGTCGTCATACGGTTCGTCCACGGCCGCGGAGGTCTCCCAGGTTCTGATCCGGGCGATCAGGGCGGCCTGGAATTGCGGCCAGGTGAACGCGCCTGCCTCGTAGAGACTGACGGCCATGCCGAAGGCGCGGCTCTCCCACGGCTCGGCGAACACCAACTCCCCGTTGGAGCGCGGTGATGCGGCCGGCCCTCGATGTCCAGCGGCGCGCTCATACCGCGGCCACGTTCGCCACACCGACCATCGCATCCCTCGTCACCAGCGGCACGGGTTCCTCCTCGGACAGGCTCTCGGTGCCGGCTGGGCGTTCGGGCAGGACGAGCCAGCGGACCTCGCTGCCGAATGGACGTCGGCTCGCGCCTGCGGCAGGAATTCACCGGCCCCCCGAACCGGTCAATCACGCACGGCCGGTTGTGGTCCGGCCCTTACGTCGCCGGGACTTCCGGCGACCCGCCGCCGCAGATGGTGAAGGACTCGCGCCCAAGGCCGGAAGCGCCCCACCCGATCTCCCCCCTTTGAAGATGAGGGCGTGCGGGTACTTCGCATCAGTCGTTCACAAAGTAGCGGTTACCGGCGTAGTAGGCGGTACGAACCATGCCAGCCGGCCGGTGATACCGGAATCGGGGTGGCTGTTCGCCGCCTGGCTGTGGTTGCCGGGGCGGTCTTTCCAGCGTCCGTATCCGGGGTAGTCCGAGCTCGAGAAATGTTGCTCGCTCCGGTGCCTGCCGGAGCGGTGGCGGACGGCGGCGGTTGCTGTGCGCCGCATCGGTTCGCTCAGGGCTTCGTTCCTCTTCCAGCAGCAAGGCCTGGCGGAATCCCACCAGGGGCCTCCTACTTCTTCAGCACGCCCCAGAGCTGGTTGTCGTGGACGCGCGCCGGGTTGCCGAGCAGGTGAGCAACGCGGATCGGCTTGTCGGCCGCATGCCTGTGGCCCGGCTCCCCGTAGTAGGTCATCGCGAACGGGTGGGCGTAGTCCGTGCTCGAGCCATTGACGATCGGGAAGTACCCCTTGGCCGCAGTCCTGGGAGAATCGGCGGTGTCGATGATCCACACCGTGGTGCCCGGCGTGTCGCACGACTGTAGGGAGAGCCTCTCGTTCTGGTGCGCCGCAGCCTCGAGACCCACGCACAGGTGGCTGGGCACCCCCCTGGGCGCGAACTCGAGCTGCGCGGCGTTCAGGTTGCCGTAGTGCTTGTTCACGTCATCGGATACCAGGCCGGCCTTGAAGAAGTCCGAGACCAGACCCCCGCGGTGGCCGATGATGTCCTGCCCCGGGTCGGAGCCGTTGACGCGGTTCAGGACGGTCGGCTGGCCGACCTTCGCCACGCCATGAGACACGGTCTCGATGAAGTTGGGGTTGGCGGCTGTGCCGAACTCAGCACTGAAGACCGCGATCTTCGCAGGGGCGGGAGTGGCCGCGCTCGCGGAGAACGCACCCACCGTGCCGATGCCGCCAGCCGCCGTGGTCAGCAGCGCCACCGCCGCGAGTGACTTGATCTTGATAAACATATCGGATTCCTTTCTCAGGTCGCAGCCCGTACGCGGATGGCACGGTTGGAGTACTCAGATAGGAGCATATGCTCCTAATTGAGGTGTGGCAAGCGGGTCTCCCCGTCCCTTCCGCGTCTGTCCCGCAATGGGGTGCCGGCCCCCCGGTCGGCATGACGTCCACGCTGCGACAAAAACGCCTGAGTGCTACATCACCGACCTCCACCCCCACACCCCGGCGGTCCGGATCAACGACCCCTTGCAGGCACCTGGCTTATCGCTGCGCATCGTCGGCACCGCGCCGACCCTTCACCGCCGGCAAGCAGGTGCGGGCGAAAACCGTGTCAGCACCCGGGCACATCAGGCTGCCAGACTGCGCGCGGGGACACACCGGCGTCGTCGAGGTCGTCCAGCCCGCCGCCGTGCTACCGCACACCAGCACACATCACCTGAGCGAGCACCCGCAGTGCGTCTGTTCAGCATGGGTTCGACTCGTGCGAGTTGCGGGCCCCAACGCCGAACCCTTCACACTCCCCGTGGAGCCGTACGAGAGCCCGGACGCACTGGCAGGCGCGCTCCGAGCCGCAGCCGGTGCGGTTCTCGGCGCCCCAACCAGCCTCGGACCTTCGGCGTCGGCGGCTTTACTCGGCCCAGGGCGTGAAGCCGGTCTGGAGGACGGCTTCGAGGAACGCGCGCATCTGGGCCGCTTCTTCGGCTCCGAAACGTTCCTCGAACCGGGCCTGCATCTCCCGCCACAGCGGCAGCGCCGCCTTCATCCGGGACACCCCCTCCGGCGTGATGGCAACGATCCGTGCCCGGCGGTCGGCCGCCGAGGGCTCGACGGTCACCAGGCCCTCCCGCGCCAACGGCTTGAGGTTCGAAGCCATCGTCGTACGATCCATCGCGATCATGTCAGCGAGCGCGGTGATCGTCATCTCCCCGTGCGCACTGAGCTTCTGCAGAATGCTCAACTGCGTCGCACGAAGACCGACCGAGGTCAGAGCCTTGTCATAGGTCGCACTCAGATACCGGGCCGCCTTACGCAGAGCCAGGTTGTTGCACGCATCGGCGGGGTCTGTCGGTGTAGTGACCATCTTCTCCTCCAGAGCACTCCCACCCATGATAAGAGCATATGCTCTCCATAAAATTCCAGCTCAGGCGCTACTCGCAGTGACCCAGCACCCGGCGCCCGAGGAAGCCACTCTTGCCACCCAGACAAATAGGAGCATACGCTCCTGAAGTCTCGGGTCTTCACCGGCCGAGCCCAGGCGAAAGCCGAACCGCCCGTCACGCCCCAGCCACAGGCGGGCACCCCCGCCCTCTCCAGTGACCGCACCGCAGCCGTACAGCAGCAGTCGCCGCCCGACCGCGGAACCCATCGGTGTCAGGCAGGGCGCCCGACGGGACACCCCCAACTTCCCGCGACGACCCGCTCCTGTCCCAGTCGGACAACACCTATCGACACGCCTCGTATCGCCACCAAGCGTGACGGGGCGGCGGCCACGGACGGTAGTTCTGCACGGTGGTCCTGCAGGAGCCACGGGCAGCCGATGGAACGCCGCCCGCCCGCCCGCCGCTACACGACGCCTGGCCCGTGACGGGTTGCTCCACGCCTCAGCATGCTTTCGCGATGTGCCGCAGTGCGGTGGCGAGTTGGGCGAGGTCCTGGCCGGCGAGGTTGTCGAGCACGCGCCGCCGCACGCTGGCCAGATGGGCGGGCCACGCCTCCCGCAGGCGGGCGAGACCGTCTTCGGTGAGGACCGCGTTCCAGCCGCGCAGGTCCTCGTCGCACCGGACCCTCTGGACGAACCCCTGTTTCTCGAGGCGGATGACGACGCGGGTCATTCCGCTGAGCGTGAGGTTGCAGGCCTGGGCGAGTTCGCTCATCCGCATCCGGCTGTCAGGGGCCTCGGACAGGAACATGAGGGGGGTGTACTCGGACAGGCGCAGGCCTCCGTCGCGGATCATGTCCGCGTCGACGGCGCGCGGCAGCGCCATCATGACATCGCCCAGCGCGCGCATGAGTGCTTCTTCGGCGGCGTCCAGGGGGCGCAGGGTCTGCTCTGGAGGGGACATGCCTCACACCTTATCTCCTTGACACGTCAAACAAACGTCCCATCTACTTGACGCGACAAGTACCTGCACATGCATGCATGTACTTGACTCGGCAAGTACCTCCTCTTGCAAAGGTAAGCGCATGACGAAAATAGGCATCATCCTCGGCAGTACGCGGCCCGGGCGTAACGGTGAGGCCGTGGCCCACTGGGTGCTCGAGCACGCCCGGCGCCGCACCGACGCCGAGTACGAGCTCGTCGACCTGCTGGACTACAAGCTGCCGCTGCTGGATGAGCCCTACCCGCCGGCGATGGGCCAGTACAGCCAGCCGCACACTCACGAGTGGGCCGCGAAGATCGCCTCTCTGGACGGCTTCGTGATCGTCACACCCGAGTACAACCACTCGGTGCCCGGTGCGCTGAAGAACGCCATCGACTTCCTGGCGGCCGAGTGGGCCAACAAGTCCGTCGGCTTCGTCAGCTACGGCTCCACCGGCGGCACCCGGGCCGTTGAGCACCTGCGCCTGATCGCCGGCGAGCTGCAGATGGCGGACGTCCGCTCCCAGGTGGCGCTCTCCCTGTTCACCGACTTCGAGAACTTCAGCGTCTTCAAGCCCGCCGACACCCAGGCCGATGCCCTCGCCGGCACGCTGGAGCAGGTGGTCGCCTGGAGCAAGGCTCTAGCGCCGCTCCGCGCCAGCTGACGAACCGCCCGGCCCGAGGCCGCCCCCGTATCCGTGCCCGACGACACCGGTGCGGGAGGCGGCCCGTACCCCACCTACCGCCCGTCATCGCACGTGAGAAGCCTGCCCATGACCCACGAAGCTCCCTCCCCTTCGGGCGGGCACCCCATCACTCTCGGCCTGGACACGTTCGGCGACGTGTCCCACGATGCCCAGGGCCGGCCCCTGCCGCACGGCGCGTCCATCCGCAATCTCGTGGCCGAGGGCGTCCTCGCCGACCAGGTCGGGCTCGACCACTTCGCCATCGGGGAACACCACACCGACTGGATGCCCCTGTCCGCGGCGGACGTGGTCCTCGCGGCGATCGCGTCGCGCACCTCCCGCATACGGCTGGGATCCGGTGTGACCGTCATCAGTTCCGACGATCCCGTCCGGGTCTACCAGCGCTACGCCACGCTCGACGCCGTCTCCGACGGCCGCGCAGAGCTGATCCTCGGCAGAGGCTCCGGCACCGAGTCCTTCCCCCTGTTCGGCTACGACCTCGCCGACTACGACCTCCTCTTCGAGGAGAAGGTCAATCTCTTCGCCGAACTACGCAAGGAGAAGCCCGTCTCCTGGTCGGGAAGCACCCGGCCGGCCCTGAAGGACCAGCCCGTGTATCCACACAGCGAGTCCGGGGCGATCCCGACCTGGATCGGCGTCGGCGGAAGCGCCCAGTCCGTGGTCCGCGCCGCACGCTACGGATTCCCGCTCATGCTCGCCATCATCGGCGGCCCCACGGCACGGTTCACTCCCTTCGCACAGCTCTTCCGGCAGGCACTGGAGCAATACGGCCACCCCGACCAGCCCGTCGGCGTGCACAGCCCCGGACATGTGGCCGCGACCGACGAACAGGCGATCGACGAATTCTGGCCCCACTACGAGACAGCCATCCGCAAAGTCGCCCGGCAGCGCGGCTTCCGCCCTCCCACCTTCGAGCAGTTCATGTGCGACGTCGGCCCCGGAGGCGCACTGTTCGTCGGATCACCCGAAACCGTGGCCCAGAAGATCGTCACCACCCTCAAGGACCTCGGAGCCAATCGCTTCGACCTCAAGTACGGCATGAACGGCCTGGCCCACGAGGCACTCATGACCAACATCGAACTCTTCGGCACCGAGGTAGCCCCACGGGTCCGAGACCTGATGAGCCCGTGACGCGCATCGCCGCTCCGCTTCCGCCTCAATCACACCGGCAGCACCTGATATCCCGTGTCAGGGCGGCAGGAGTCGACGGCGGACCGGAAGGGGCAGGCCGGGCGGGCGGTGTGCGCAGTGGACGGCCGGGCACCGGTCACGATGACCACGCCCCTCTGGCAGCCGACCAGGTCGACTTCACCATGCCCTGGCACTCGCGCAACCGGACCGCGCAGGAGCCCCCGCCACCGCTGCGCCTGGGGGCTCGCGCCATGGCCATGAGCGGAGGCGGACAGGCGGCACATCACGCCTCAAAAGCGCCAGGACCTCGAGCGGGCTCTGCCGCACAGTGCGCTGGTCGGCACGGTGCCCCTCCCGTCCCGGCGCCCGGGCACCGCACACCGGAACACGGGGCGGTGGCGCAACACACCCACCACAGCACCGCCAGGGGCAGGCGGAATGCCACGTCAGACACGGCGGTTACCCCCAGCATGCCCGGAGCGGGGACTGCAACGACCAAGGGATGACCGGCCATGGCTCTGTCCGTCTTTCTCGCCGTGCTTGCCGCATGCAGCAACGCGCTGGGAACAGTTCTGCAGCGGCGGGCGGCGCTGACGGTCCCGGCCTCGACGTCCCTACGCCTCGGCCTGATCCTCGATCTGTTCCGCCGCCCTGCCTGGCTCGCGGGCATCGCCGGCGTCACCGCCTCCGCGATCCTCCAGGCACTGGCCCTGGCCTCCGGCTCACTCGCCATGGTCCAGCCGGTCTTCATCCTCGAACTGCCGCTGGCCCTCGTGATCGGCGGCGCGGTCTTCCACGTGCACCGCTCCCGCAAGGCCTGGTCCTCGGTGGCCTGCATCGCCGCGGGACTGACCGTCTTCCTGTTCTCCCTGGCGCCTTCCGGTGGCAGGGACACGGTATCCGGCTTCCGGTGGGTGCCCACGCTCCTGGTCGTCGGCGGCATCGCCACGGCACTCGTCCTCGCCGCCACACGAAGACCTCTGGGCATGGTGCGAGCGTCCTGCCTGGCTGCCGGAGCCGCCCTCGGCAACGCCCTCACCGCCGCGCTCATGAAATCGGCCATGGCCATCCTGGGCGATCGGGGCCTTGAGGCCTTCCTCCTGTCGTGGCAGACCTACGGCTTCGCGATGATCGGCGCCACCTCCCTGTTCCTGCTGGGAACCGCCATGCAGGCCGGTCCCCTCATCGCCTCCCAGCCCGCGCTGACGCTGACCGACGCCGTAACCGGCGTCGCACTGGGCGTCACGATCTACGCGGAGGTACCTCGCACGGGAATGTGGCTGGTGCCGGCCCTGACGGGATTCGCCGTGCTCACCTACGGGGTCCTCACCCTGTCCCGCACACGGTGCCTGGCGAACTGCCTGAATGCGGACGAAGAGCAGCCCCACCCCGTGGAACACGCCATGGGCTAGGAACCGGGAAGCCCTTGCCGCCTGGCCACTGCTCCCCCGCCGCCGGTCACCCCGGCCGGCCCCTCCGATCGGCGCAGGCGGTCCTGCACCCCCCTGCATGTGTCTCGATCAGACCTTCACGTCCCGGCACAGGGTTGCGAGAAGAAACCCGCCGCTCAAAGACGCTTCCCCATGGCCTTCGCATCTCGATGCGCTGGTGATTCTCGCTCGATGTCACTTGAACTCGATGAGCGGCCCGACCAGGCCGTACCCGATAGATCTGGTCGCGCCGACTGCTGCCCTGGCGCTGCTTCCGTCAGTCTGCGCTTGACAGGGAGGATGGTCGCCGTAATCTGGATGATGAGCTTAATCCAGAGTGGAAAGTCCCACGCCGTTGACACCACGGGCCGGGCTACACCGAGTCCCTTGTCCGCGGCGGTACGACTGCTCTCACGCCCGAGATCCAGCCGGCCGTCCATGAACCCGAAGGCGGAGGCTGTGCCGGATCGCTGCACAGCAAAGGAAACAACGATGGACATCAAGGGATCGGTCGCGCTGGTCACGGGAGCCAATCGAGGCATCGGTCGGGCGTTCGCCCGTGCACTGATCGAGCACGGCGCGAGCAAGGTGTACGCCGGCGCCCGTGCACCTGAGGCGGTTGTGGACGAGGACCTCACTCCGCTGCGGTTGGACGTCACCAGTCCGGCGCAGGTCGCCGAGGCCGCCGCTCTCGCCGGCGATGTCTCCATCGTGATCAACAACGCGGGCATCGGTGGCGCGGACACCAAGCTCTGGGACGGCTCGTTCGACGGGGCGCGCCAGGCGCTGGAGGTCAACTACTTCGGTACGTGGGCTGTTTCACGCGCGTTCGCCCCGGCCCTCGCCCGCAACGGCGGAGGCGCACTGGTGAACATGCTGTCGCTGGCCTCCTGGGTCGGCCAGCCCGGCTTCCCCGGCTACGCCGCTTCCAAGGCGGCGCAGTGGTCCCTGACGGATGCCCTGCGGCAGGCGCTGCGTGAACAGGGCACCTTGGTGGTCGGGGTCCACGCCGGTTTCGTGGACACCGATCTGAGCGCCTGGGTGACCGATCCGAAGATCAGCGCGGCCGATGTGGCCGAGCAGACCATGCAGGCCCTGGCCCACGACCTGAGCGAAGTCCTTGCCGATGAGGAGACCAAGCAGGCCAAGGCTGCTCTGTCGCAGCCGCTCGAACGCGGACCCCGCGCCTGAAACCCCGGCCGTGCCCGGCGTAGCGCGCGACCCGGTGAGGCCCCTGTGAACAGGATGGAACCATGGACGTCAAGGACGTCGACATGAAGGTCGAAGTGCTCGTCATTCCCGTCGCGGACGTCGACCGCGCCAAGGAGTTCTACGCGGGACTCGGGTGGCGGCTGGACCGTACTCCGCCCGGCGTCGTGCAGTTCACCCCGCACGGCTCCGCGTGCTCGGTCCAGTTCGGTCCGAACCTCACGACTGCCGCGCCCGGGTCGGCCAAGGGCTATCTGGTCGTCACCGACATCGAGGCCACCAGGAACGCGCTGGTCGGCAGCGGTGTCGAGGTGAGCGAGATCTTCCATCTGAGCCCGGACGGCCCGGTGGCGGGCCTGGACCCCGAGCGGCGCAGCTACTTCTCGCGTGCCACGTTCAGCGATCCCGACGGCAACAGGTGGCTGCTGCAGGAGATCACGTCCCGGCTCCCCGGGCGGGTCGATGCGGGCCCGACAGCGTTCGGTTCCGTGTCCGACCTGGCGAACGCGATGCGCCGCGCGCCGGTCGCCCATGGCGAGCACGAGAAGCGCACCGGCGAGGAAGACCCGAACTGGCCCGACTGGTACGCGCAGTACATGTTGAAGGCTCCCCTCCCTGAAGGGAGGGGATGCGTCGCCCTCCGGGGCTGAGCGGGGATTTACGGCTCAGGCCGCCACCGGAGCCGGCGGCTCAGGTGGTCTTACGCCCTCGACACCGTCCGGGTTCCAACCTGCCCGG
>NZ_JBITGJ010000077.1:0-38578 GCF_044456925.1 Streptomyces sp. NPDC050743 | reverse complement strand
TTCGGAAACGAAGCCCGCACCACCCGCGCAGTCAGCTCCGGCACCCCGCGATCAGCCCGCGGCTCCAGCGACATACAACCCCACCCTCGATCGACGAACATGCCGATCATGGCAGGCCTGCACACTCATCATCACCGGTTCACGGATTTCCCAACGGAGTCCTGAAGGCCGGGGCATCCTCGGAGAAACCCGGTGAACCGATTCATCCGCGGCAGCGGGGAGTTCGACGCGGTCACCGACGTCGACCGCATCCTGCGCAGCCCCCACGACTCCGTACGGCTGCTGCCGTTCCTCGACGGCGGCGACCACCTGCACCCCGACGACCAGGGGATGCGGGCGATCGCCGGTGCCGTCGAGCCCGGCAGCCTCGACTGCGCCCGCCTGACCGGGGACCGGCCCGCTCACCCCGCCCCGGTCGGCTCCGGCGCGATCAGCCCCCGGCGGTAGGCGATCGCCACCGCCTCCGTACGGCTCGCGGCGCCCAGCTTGGCCAGGATGTTGGAGACGTGCACGCTCGCCGTCTTGACGCTGATGAACAGCTCCTCGCCGATCTGCCGGTTGCTGCGGCCCCGCGCGAGGAGCCGCAGCACGTCCTGCTCCCGGGCGGTCAGCGGCACGGCACCGGCCGGGTCCGCCGCCGTGGCGGCGGTGAGACGGCCCCGGCGGGTCAGCGCGTCGATCCGTTCCAGCAGCGGTGCCGCACCCAGCGCGGCCGCCGTCGCCCGCGCCGCCCGCGCCTGCTCCGCCGCCTCCGGGCGCCGCTCGACGGCCAGCAGCGCCTCCGCCCAGCGCACCCGGCAACGCGCCTGCTCGTACACGTCGCCGTACGCGAACGCGGCGACCGCCTTCTCCCAGGCCGCCGGATCCGGGCCGGAGGTGGCCGTCGCCCACTCCGCCTCGGAGCGGGCCAGCCAGGCCTGGCCCTCCGGGCCCTGCTGACGGCCCTCCTCGTCCCGTGCGGCCGAGGCCCGCGCCTGCTCCACCAGCTCGGTCGCGGTGTCCGCCCAGCGGCGCAGCGCCGGTGCGTCGCCGGCACGCCGCGCTTCCACCGCCCGGTCGGCGACCGCCGTGAGACAGAGCGCGGCGAGCCGGACGGTGACGTCGGGCTGCCGCTCCGAGCCGTCGCCCAGCGCGGCGAGGGTCGCCCGCATCCGCTGCTCGGCCGCCTGCGGGTCGCCCCGCAGCGCGGCGGCGTCGGTGAGCACGACGCCGGCGACCAGCGTGCCCATCCAGTTGAACGGTCCCTCCAGCAGGGCCTCGGCCCGCTCGACGGCCCCGGCGTCACCCCGCGCCGCCGCCGCGTACAGCGCGGGCCCCGCCGCGAAGGCGCCCGTGGCCGGCATGACGGACGCGGCCTGGGCCGCCGCGCGCAGGCACTCGTCCCACCGGCCGAGCGTGTACAGCACCAGCAGCTGGAGATACCGCATCCCCAGCGGATACGGCGAGGACAGCAGTCCGGTCCGACGGGCCCGCTCCAGCGCCTCGGCCAGCACGGGCAGGCACGCCTGAAGATCGCCGGCTTCCAGACGGCTGATCGCCTGGTTGAACAGCGCGCGCATCTCCACCGGACCGTGCCCGGCGGACCGCGCCAGCTCCCGGGCCCTCCGCAGCTGCTCCTGGCCCTCCGGGGAGCGCCGGCCGCCTCCTTCGAGATTGGCCAGGGAGATCAGCAGATCGGCCCGGGCGTCGGCCATGCCCAGCTCCTCCGCGACGGGCAGAGCGCGGTGGGCGATGCGCAGCGCCGTCTCGTCCGCGCCGAGGTGACGAGCCGCCACGACATGGGTGGCCGCCGCCCACACCCAGGTCGGCGAGGGCGGCTCGGCGGGGATGAGCGCCAGCGCCTCACTGCTGTACCGGAAGGCGGCCTGCAGCCGGTCCACGCTGATCAGGTTGCCGGCCAGGGTGTAGCGGATCCGGGCGGCGAGCGCGGAGTCGGCGTCCTCGCCGACCTCGGCGAGCGCGGCCCGCGTCAGGGAGACCGCCCGATGGGAGTCCCCGGCCTGCACGGCCGCGACGGAGGCCCGCAGGGTCAGGGTGACGGGCGCGATGCCGTCGGCGCTCGGCCGTGCCCCGGCCGGCACCGACGACCACAGGTCCAGCGCCGTCTCCAGGTGCCGCAGCTCCTCGGCCGGCGCACCCAGCCGCCGGGCGTGGTCGGCGGCCTCCAGACAGGCGGCGAGCGCCCCCGGCAGGTCGTGGCTCTCGCGCGCGTGGTGGGCGCGCTCGGCGGCGGTCTCCGGGGCGCGGCCACGGGCGGCGAGCAGCCGGGCGTACGCCCCGTGCAGCCGGGACCGTTCGCCGGGCAGCAGATCGGCGTAGACCGCCTCGCGGGTCAGGGCGTGCCGGAAGGCGTAGGTGTCGCGGTCCCCGGGGACGAGCAGTTGCCGGCCGACGGCCTCGCGCAGTGCCGCCTCCAGCTCCTCCTCGGGGAGCCCGGCCGCCTCGCGCAGCAGGTCGTGCTCCACCCGGCGCCCGGCCACGGCGGCGGTCCGCAGCACCTGCTGGCCGGTCTCCGTCAGCTGCTCGACCCGGATGAGCAGCAGGTCCGCGAGCCCGCTGGGCACGCCGCCGGCGTCGGCGCCGGCCGCCGCGAACAGCTCCTGCGCGTAGAACGCGTTGCCCTCCGCGCGGGCCACGATGCCCTGTACGACGGACTCGGGCAGCGGGCGGTCCTCCAGGGCCCGCACCAGCCGCGCGACCTCGGGATCGGCCAGCGGCCGTAGCTCCAGCCGCTCCACGGCCGGCAGCCGGACCAGTTCGGCGAGCAGCGGGCGCAGGGGGTGGCGGCGGTGCAGATCGTCCGCCCGGTAGGAGGCGAGGACCGCGAGGCGCCGCTCGGGGGCGCCGCCCGGCCGGTGCAGCACGCCCCGGCTGAGCAGGAAGCGCAGCAGGTCCCGGGAGGACTGGTCGGCCCAGTGCAGGTCCTCCAGGACCAGCAGCAGCGGTGCCACGGCGGCCAGTTCGGCCAGCAGCCCGGCGACGTCCTCGAACAGCCGCAGCCTTCCGTCCGGGCCGCCCGCCGGGTCGGGGCCGGCGCCCAGCAGCCTCTCCACCGCCGGATGCGCGGCCAGCACGGATGCGAAGCGTGCGTCGCCGGCGAGCACGCCGAGGATCTCGGTGAACGGCAGGTACGGCAGGCCCACGTCACCGAGGTCCACGCAGTGCCCGGTGACCACGGTGCTCCCCGCACGTGCCGCCTGGCCGGTGACCTCGTCCAGCAGCCGTGTCTTGCCGACCCCGGCGTCCCCGGCGACCAGCACCGCCCGCGCCTCCCCACCCCGGGCACGCTCCAGCACGCCGAGGAGCCGGGCCAGTTCCTCGTCCCGCCCGATCAACGGCGGCGAGGAGAAGACGATCTGCGACACGCCTCCATCCTGGCACGCCGAGCGCCCCGAAGGGGCGCGGGACCGTGCCGTTGTGCGGCTCCGCCGCGCGGGCGCGACCAGCCACGACGCACCCGCGGTCGCCGCCCGCGGAGAACCCGCCGAGTCGGCGGGCGCTCAACCCCTCAGCGCCTGCGCCCAGTTCCTCGGGACCCGCCCGGCGGGCCCCGGCACGGGCTGTTCGGCGGGATGACTGGCCGGCGGGGCCAGCTCCGGACCCGAGGCGTACAACTCGTCCGTCGCGTAGTCCCAGAACCACTCCTCACCCGGCTCGAAACTTTGGATCACCGGATGCCCCGTGGCGTGGTAGTGCGCGGTGGCGTGCTTCGCGGGTGAGTCGTCGCAGCACCCGATGTGCCCGCACTGCGCGCACCGGCGCAGATGGAACCACCAGCCGCCGGCCTCCTCGCACTCCACACAGCCGGTGCCGCTGGGCGGGACGCCCGGGTCGATCGCGTCGGCCTTGTCGCTGGTGCTCATACGGCTTCCTCCGCTTGCTCGATGGACGTGTCAGGCAGTTCGGCGGTGAGCGGCAGCAGCACCTGGAAGCGGGTGTCGCCGGGCACCGACTCCACGCGCAGGGTGCCGTGGTGCTTGTTGAGGATGATCCGCCGGGAGATGTCCAGGCCGAGCCCCGTGCCCTCGCCGACCGGTTTGGTGGTGAAGAACGGGTCGAAGATCCGGTCCTTGATCTCGGGCGGGATCCCGGGCCCGGTGTCCCGGAACTCCACCAGCAGCCGTTCGTGGTCGAGCGCGGTCCGCACGGTCAACGTGCCCGTGCCGCCCGCGCCGTTGATGGCGGACACCGCGTTGTCGATCAGGTTGGTCCACACCTGGTTCAGCTCCGCCGGATAGGCGGGCACCGGCGGGAGCGTGCGGTCGTACTCCTTCACGACCTGGATGCCGCCGCCGATCTTGCCGGACAGCATCAGCAGGGTGCTGTCGAGGAGTTCGTGCACGTCCACCGCGCGGTAGGGCGCCCGGTCCAGCTGCGAGTACTGCTTGGCCGCGTCGACGAGATGCGAGATCCGGGTGGTGGAGTCCTCGATCTCGTTCATCAACAGCTCGGTCTCGATGGTGTAGTTGAGCCAGGCGACCGCACCGGGCAGGATCTCCTCGTCCACGGCGGCGGCGACCTGGTCCAGCCAGTCGACGTCGAGTCCGGCCTGCACGAAGGCCGGCGCCAGCTGCCAGGCCTGGCCGACGCCGTGGTCCTCCAGCCAGTCGGTGAGCAGGTCCTCCCGGTCGGAGGCCTCCAGCGGACTGAGCACCGGAGCCTTGGCGACCCGTTCGGCGGTGCGCTCCTGGATCTCGACCAGACTCGCCAACGCGTCGCGGGAGAAGGGGCCTTCGGCGATCATGGCCAGCTTGCGCCGCATCTTCGCGACCCGTTCGCGGAGCGTGGCCGTCGCCCGTACGGCTGCCGCCGCTGGGTTGTTCAGCTCGTGTGTGAGCCCCGCCGACAGCGAGCCCAGCGCCAGCAGTCGCTCCTGCTGCCCGATCACCGCCTGGGTGCGCTTCGACCCGAAGAACAGGCCCTCCAGCAGATGCACGGCCATCGGGAACCACTCGGTCATGACGTCCGCGAAGATGTCCGCCGGCAGCACGAAGAACCGCGACGGCTCCGTCACCCGCATCGAGTTGTTGTAGGCCTGCCGCACCCGGTCGCCGATGTAGGCCTGCATCGCGCCCGCGTACACCCCGCGCTGCGAGGTGCGGGTGACCTCCACGTCGTCGCCGCCGACCCGGCGGGAGAGCACGACCGTGCCCTCGATCAACACGAAGAAGCAGGTGGCCGGGTCGCCCTCGGTGTACACCGGACCGGGCTCGAACAGCTCCACCCGCCCCTCGCAGCACAACCGGCCCAGCTGTTCGGGGCTCAGCTTCTCGAAGAGGAACAGCGAGCCGATCTCCTGGGGACTGCACGGCATGATCTGCCCGCTCATGACTGCTCCAGATCGTTCATGACTGTTCCAGATACCGGTGGACGAGCATCACGGCCATGGCTCCCTCTCCGACGGCGGACGCGACCCGCTTGGCGGACTCGGCACGGGCGTCACCCGCCACGAACACACCGGGGACGCTGGTCTCCAGGTGGTACGGCGGCCGGTCCAGCTCCCAGCCGGCCGGCGGCCGCCCGTCGGCCGTCAGATCGGGCCCGGCCAGGATGAACCCGCGCTCGTCGCGCAGCACCGCGTCGCCGAGCCAGTCGGTCAGCGGGGCGGCGCCGATGAACACGAACATCCACTGCGCGTCGACCCGTTCGCGCTCGCCGGTCACGGTGTCGCGCAGCGTCAGCTGCTCCAGGTGGTCCGTGCCGTGCGCCGCGTCCACCACGGTGTGCGGGCGCACCGAGATGTTCGGCGCCTCGTTGATCTGCTGGATCAGGTAGTGCGACATCGAGGCCGACAGGTCGGGGCCGCGCACCAGCAAGGTCACCGACTTCGCGCCCCGGGACAGATACATCGCGGCCTGGCCCGCCGAGTTGGCGCCGCCGACGATGAAGATGTCCTGCCCCTGGCAGGAGGCGGCCTCCGTCAGCGCCGAACCGTAGAACACCCCGCAGCCGGTCAGATCCATGCAGCCGGCGGCCTCCAGCTGCCGGTACTGCACGCCGGTCGCGAGGATCACGCTGTGCGCGGCGATCGCCGAGCCGTCCGCGAACCGTACGACCCGGGCGGCGCCGTTGGCCTCCAGACCCGTCACCTCGCGGGCGGTCAGGATCTCCGCGCCGAACTTGGCCGCCTGCCGGCGCGCCCGATCGGTGAGCTGGGCGC
This sequence comes from Streptomyces sp. NPDC050743, assembly GCF_044456925.1. Lineage (NCBI taxonomy): Bacteria > Bacillati > Actinomycetota > Actinomycetes > Kitasatosporales > Streptomycetaceae > Streptomyces > Streptomyces sp. NPDC050743. Next base: position 32,418 of record NZ_JBITGJ010000077.1, on the reverse strand, counting down.
CGGAGACGCCGTCGGGGAAGCCCAGGTAGTTCTCGATCCGCGAGCTCTGCCCGGCCTGCCCGCCGGTCGCCGACCGCTCCACCAGCACGGTCCTGAGCCCCTCGGAGGCCCCGTACACGGCCGCACCGAGCCCGGCCGGCCCGCCGCCGATCACGATCAGATCGTAGAAGTCGGCCGTCGGCGTGGTCGCCAGCCCGACCCGCGCGGCCAGTTCCGGCGCCTCGGGCTCGACCAGCGTGGTGCCGTCCGGCGTGATCACCAGCGGCAGCCGCCGCGCGTCCTGCCCGGCGGCCGCCAGCAGCCGCTGCCCCTCGGGCTCCTCCACCGAGTACCAGCGGTACGGCACCTGGTTGCGGGCGAGGAACTCGCGCACGTCCGACGACCGCGCCGACCAGCGGTGGCCGACCACCTTGGTGCTGGGCACGGGCCGGTAGGCGCTGGAGCGCCAGGCCTGCAGCAGATCGTCCAGGACCGGGTAGAGCTTCTCCTCCGGCGGGTCCCAGGGCTTGAGCAGATAGTGGTCCAGATCGACCACGTTGATCGCGTCGATCGCCGCGTTGGTGTCCGCGTACGCGGTCAGCAGCACCCGGCGCGCCCCCGGGTACACGTCCAGCGCCAGTTCCAGGAACTCGAGGCCGTTCATCTCCGGCATGCGATAGTCGGCCAGGATCACCGCCACCAGGTCGCCGCGCAGCTTCAGCTCGCGCAGGGCCTCGAGCGCGGACGCCCCCGACTCCGCGCGCACGATCCGGTACGACTCGCCGTAGCGGCGCCGCAGATCGCGGGCGACGGCGCGGGAGACCCCCGGGTCGTCGTCCACGGTCAGGATGACGGTCCGCGCTGCGTCGGCGGCCTGTGCCATACGTCTCCCACCCCGAGCGTTGGTTCCGCGGGTCGGTGTCGTGGGGACCACCGCACCGGTTCGCAGCCATCGTATGTTCGATTGCCCCGATTCGCCCTGGGACAGGGCAGGCGGCGCGATCAGCCCGGGCGCCGCTCCCCGAGCACACAGAACTCGTTGCCCTCGGGATCCGCGAGCACCACCCACGGCTGCTCGCCCTGCCCGATCTCCGCGTGCCGGGCGCCGAGCGCGAGCAGTCGGGCCACCTCGGCCGCCTGGTCGTCCGGGCGGAAGTCGAGATGCAGCCGGTTCTTGACCCTCTTCGGCTCCGGCACCGGCACGAACAGCAGCCCCGGCAGCCGGTCGGGCGCGGGCCGGATCTCGTACTCGTCCGCGGCGTCGTTCACCACGACCCAGCCCAGCGCCTCGGCCCACCAGCGCCCGAGTGCCACCGGGTCGGCCGCGTCGACGACCACCTGCTCCCACTCCACAGCCATGCCGGAAGCGTAGTCAGCGGACGGCCGGACGCGCGGGCCCGTTCGGCGCGGCGCAGGACCTCCTGGCCGTGCCCGGTCGGCCCGACCGTGTTCCGGCGCCGGTCCTCGGCGCTGCGGCGGCGCGCCACGAGTCCCTATGTCCTCCGGGGCGGCGACGAGGGCGACCATCGTGCTCCGGTCGACCCCGATCCTGCCGGCGGCCTCCCGGCTGGTGCGCTCGCACCCTGCGGCTGGTCGCCGAACACGCGGACATCTGGAACATCCCCGGGCCGCTGCAGAACTCCGTGGAGACCCTCGCCGGACGCGCCCGCGTCCTCGACGCCCACTGCGCGGCCCTGGGCCGTGACCCGCGGACGGCTGATCGCGGCGGGCTTCACGCACCTCGTGCTCGGCCTGCGTGCCCCTACCCCCGGGCAATCGCCCGACGGCTCGTGGAGGACATCGTCGTGCCCGTGCGCGACGGTGGCCGATAGTGGGCACCAGCACCACGACAGCGGCGACGACAAGGAGGCCCACGGATGACACGCCCGATCACGGCAGGGGTGGACGGCACTCAGGAGAGCCTGGCCGCGCTGGACTGGGCGGGCCGGGAGGCCGTACGCCGTGGGCTGCTCCTGCGCGTGGTGCACGCCTGGCGGTACGCCGAGTCGCTGGTCGTCGACCGGAGCACCCAGCAGGGTTGGGTGTCGGAAGGGGTGGCGGAGGCCGTGCGGGCCGTCTCCGAGCGGCATCCGGAGCTGGAGGTGAGCGTCGACGTGGTCGAGGGCGAGCCCGTGCGCGCGCTGGCCCGTGCCGCGGCGGAGGCGGAGATGCTGGTGCTGGGTTCGCGCGGGCACGGGCCCGTGCTCGGGTTCCTGCTGGGCTCGGTCGGGCAGCAGGTGATCGCCGAGGCGGCCCGGCCGGTGGTCCTGGTGCGCGCCGGGGATCAGCCGGCGGCCGAGGCAGCCGGGCGGGAGGTCGTGGTCGGTCAGCACGGCGACCCCGAGGACAGCGCGGCCACGCTGCGGTTCGCGTTCGAGACGGCGGCGGCCCGTGGCGCGGCCGTCCGGGCCGTACGGGCGTGGACCCTGCCGCCGGTCTTCGCCTACAGCCCAGGCTCGCTCAAGCTCCTCGACGACTCCGGCGGTCTCGAACCCTACGAGCAGCAGGCGCTGACCGAGGCGCTCCGGCCGTGGCGGGAACGGTTCCCGGAGGTGCCCGTGGCCGAGCACCTGGAGATGGGCAGCGCGGGCCAGGTGCTGCTGTCGGTGGCCGACCGGGCCCAGCTGATGGTCGTCGGGCGCCGGGCGCACCGTACGGCCGTGGGCGCCCGGATCGGCTCGGTCGCGCACGGGATGCTGCACCACGCCGAATGCCCGGTCGCGGTGGTCCCGCACGAGTGAGCTACTCGGCCTCGGTCGGCTCCAGGCCGGCCCGCGCCTTGGGCAGGACGTTCTCGATGTAGGCCTCGACGGCCGTGTCGAGGCCTATGTCGTGCTGGGCGCGCTCGGACAGGTACCAGCGGTGTTCCAGGAGTTCGTGGTAGATCTCGGCCGGGTCCATCGAGCCGCGCAGCCGTGGCGGCACGGCCCGCACCGTGGGCCGGAACACGTCCCGCACCCACCGGTGGGCCAGGACTTCCGGGCGGGCGGTGAGTGGATCGCCGGGCGCGTAGTCGTCCTGGGTGGCCATCCAGCTCTCCAGGTCGTTCAGCAGCCGCCGCGCCTGGTTCTCCTCCGTGTCCAGGCCGGTCAGCCGCAACAGCTGCCGTTGGTGGTGCCCGGCGTCGACGACCTTCGGCACGAAGGTGACCGTGTCGCCGTTGGAGGAGTGCTCGATCTGCATCTCGGCCACATCGAAACCGAGGTCGTTCAGCCGGCGGATCCGGCGTTCGATGTAGTGGTACTTGCCCGCCGGGTACACCGAGGTGCGGGTCAGCTCCTGCCACAGGCCCTGGTAGCGGGTGCAGATCTCGTGCCCGAACTCCACGGGGTCGACGGACGGGTGCAGCGCACCGGACGCCTCCAGGTCCAGCAGCTCGCCGCTGATGTTCACCCGGGCCAGGTCCAGGTCGTACTCCCGCTGCCCCGGGCTCAGCCGCGGGTGCAGATCGCCGGTCTCGGCGTCGACCAGATACGCGGCATAGGCGCCCGCGTCCCGCCGGAAGAGGGTGTTGGACAGCGAGCAGTCGCCCCAGGCGAACCCGGCCAGGTGCAGCCGGACCAGCAGCACGGCGAGGGCGTCCATCAGGCGGTGCATGGTCGCCGGACGCATGGTCGTCTCGAACATCGACCGGTACGGCATCGAGCCGCGCAGATGCCGGGTGATCAGGACCGGCTCCAGCGGGGCGCCCGAGCGGTCGGTGCGGCCGGTGACCACGGCGAGCGGGTCGACGGCGGGGATGCCGAGCCGGTCGAGGTCGCGCAGCAGCCCGTACTCGCGCAGCGCGGGCCGCTCGGCCAGCTCCTTGACGGCGATCACCTCGTCGCCGGCGTGCGCGTACCGCACCACGTGCCGGGAGATGCCCCTCGGGAGCGGCACGAGGTACTCCTCGGGCCACTCCTTCAGGGGCACGTCCCAGGGCAGGGCGAGCAGGAGCGCGGGGTGCTCCGGGTTCGTGGCGCTGATCTGCAAGGCCATGGCACGAACCCTAAGGCCCCGCCCGCGTGTTCTAGGAGGCCCGGTCCCGCGCCTGCTCGGCCGCCGCCCGCACCGGACCCCGGTGGACCGGCCCGTGCCCGGGCAGCAGGGTGTCGCCGTCCAGCGCGCCGATCGTCTCCAGGGAGGCCAGGACCCCGGAGCGCTCGTGGTGGAAGAAGTCGAGCAGTATCTGCGGTCCCTTGACCCGCGAGGTCGCGTGGCCGCTGACCAGGGCGTCACCGGAGATGACGATGCCCGCCTCGGGGAGGTGGTAGACGCAGTGGCCGCCGGTGTGGCCCGGGGTGTGCACGGGCACGGGGCGGCCGGGCAGGTCCAGGGGGCCCTCGTCCGGGAACGGCTCGGGAGCGGTGACGGGGTTGTGGTCGGTTCCGCCGACGCGGATCACATGGGCCGCCCAGGGCAGGACGCCCGGCCGCCAGGCGTTGCGGACCACGTCGCCGATGGAGGCCTGCTGCAGAAACTCCCGCCGCGCGTGCGGCACTTCGGCCGGGTGCAGGTAGACGGGCGTGCCGTGGGTGGCGCGCAGATACTCGGCCGAACCCAGATGGTCGTTGTGCGCGTGGGTGATCAGAACGGCGGCGACCGCCTCCGGGGAGCTGCCCACCTCGGCGAGGGACTCGAGGACTCCCTGGCGGTCTCCCGGATAGCCGGTGTCCACCAGGGTCACGGCGTCCCCGTCCTTCAGGATCACCCAGTTGACGTGGTTGCCGTGCACCAGATAGGTGCCGTCGGCGACGTGGTGTACTTCTGCCCGCATGATCTCCCCGAACCCTGTGACCGACCGTCCGGGACAGCCAACCAGATGTGCCGGCGTTCCCGCACCGGCGGGTCGCGTCACTGCACGCCGTGCGGCCGGAACTGGATGCTGATGCGCGGCCCCGTGGCCCGGGCCGTCTTCGGTACGCAGTGCTCCCAGGTCCGCTGGCAGGAGCCGCCCATCACGATCAGATCGCCGTGGCCGAGCGGCCGCCGCAGCGTCGCACCGCCGCCGCCCGCCGGACGCAGCAGCAGGTCCCGGGGCGCGCCGACGGAGAGGATCGCGACCATCGTGTCCTCGCGGGCACCTCGCCCGATCCGGTCCCCGTGCCAGGCCACGCTGTCCCGGCCGTCGCGGTAGAAGCACAGCCCGGCGGTCGTGAAGGGCTCGCCCAGCTCCTCGGCGTAGTGCCGGGACAACGCGTCACGGGCCTCGTCCAGCACCGGATGGGGGAGTGGGTCGTCCGCCGTGTAGAAGGCCAGCAGGCGCGGCACGGCCACCACGTTGTCGTACATCTTGCGGCGCTCCGCCCGCCACGGCACGTCCGCCGCCAGCTTCTCGAACAGGGCGTCGGCCCCGCTCAGCCAGCCCGGCACGACGTCGACCCAGGCGCCGGCGCCCAGTTCGGTCCGGGCCGGCCCGTCGAGCGGCCCGAGCCGGAGCTCGTCGGTCTGGTCGAAGAGGGAGCCCTGGAGGTGCGTGGACATGGGTCCAGCGTACTCCTTAATCGAAAATGTGTTCCCCTACGATCAGGCCTTTCGATACATCGATGTATCGGATACATTCCTGTATCGAACTCGGGAGGGTCGGATGGAGGACGCACCCAAGCGCGTCACCCGGCGCCGGGTCCAGACCCGCGCCAGGCTGCTACAGGCCGCGTTCGAGGTGTTCGCGGCCAAGGGCTTCGGACGGGTCTCCATCGAGGAGGTCTGCGAGGCCGCGGGCTTCAGCCGCGGCGCCTTCTACTCGAACTTCGCCACGCTGGACGAGCTGTTCTTCGCGCTCTACCAGGAGCGCGCCGACCTCATCGCCTCCCAGGTGACCGAGGCGCTCACCCAGGACGGGCCCGGACTCGACGTACCGACGGCCGTGGACCGCGTCACCGAGGTACTGCTGCTCGACGTGGACTGGCTGCTGGTCAAGACCGACTTCCTGGTACACGCGGCCCGCGACCCCGAGATCGCCCGGGCCCTCCTCGACCACCGCGCCCGGCTCCGCGAGGCGGTCGCCGACCGGCTCTTCCGGGCCCGCGGCCACACCGAACTGCCCGCCGTGCTCGGTGACGTGGACGGCGCCGCGCACGCGGTGGTCGCCGCGTACGACGGCGTCACCGTCCAGCTCCTGCTGGACAAGGACGTCGACGCCGCCCGCGCCTGGCTCAAGCAACTGGTCACCGCCCTGCTCACGGACGGCAGCCGCACCCCCGCAGCACCCCGCACGACCCCCGCATGAGGACCTCTAGGGAAGGACACAGCCACGATGGACGCGGACGTCATCGTCGTCGGAGCGGGCCTCGCCGGCCTGGTCGCGGCGCACGAGCTCACCAGCCGGGGCCGCCGGGTGGCCCTGGTCGACCAGGAGAACGCCGACAACCTCGGCGGACAGGCGTTCTGGTCCTTCGGCGGGCTCTTCCTCGTCGGCTCCCCGGAGCAGCGCCGCCTCGGCATCAAGGACTCCTTCGACCTCGCCTGGAGCGACTGGCAGGGCAGCGCGCGGTTCGACCGGCACGACGACGAGGACTCCTGGGCGGTGCGCTGGGCCCGCGCCTACGTCGAGTTCGCGGCCGGAGAGAAGCGGTCCTGGCTCAAGGGGCACGGCATCGAGCTGCTGCCGACCGTCGGCTGGGCCGAGCGCGGCGACCTCAGGGCCGGCGGGCACGGCAACTCGGTGCCCCGCTTCCACATCGCCTGGGGCACCGGCACCGGCGTGGTCGAGCCGTTCGTGAAGTACGCCCGCCAGGCCGCCCGGGACGGGCTGCTGACCTTCCACCACCGCCACCAGGTCGACGAGTTGGTCATCGAGGACGGCACCGCGCACGGGGTGCGCGGCACGGTGCTCGCCGAGGACCGCTCGGCACGCGGAGTCGCCTCCAACCGCGACCGCGTCGGCGACTTCGAACTCAGGGCCCAAGCGGTCGTCCTCACCACCGGCGGCATCGGCGCCAACCACGACATCGTCCGCCGCCACTGGCCCGCCCGGCTCGGCACCCCGCCGGCCGAGATGGTCACCGGCGTCCCGGCCTACGTCGACGGCCGGATGCTCGACATCAGCGCCGAGGCCGGCGTCCGGCTGGTCAACCGGGACCGCATGTGGCACTACACCGAGGGCCTGCAGAACTGGGACCCGATCTGGCCCGGCCACGGCATCCGCGTCCTGCCCGGCCCGTCCTCCATCTGGCTCGACGCCCTCGGCCGCCGGCTGCCCGACCCCTGCCTGCCGGGCTACGACACCCTCAACACCCTCAAGTACCTGCGCACCACCGAGGACATCGCCGGATACGACCACTCCTGGTTCATCCTCACCCGGAAGATCATCGAGAAGGAGTTCGCGCTCTCCGGCTCCGAGCAGAATCCGGACATCACCGCCAAGGACCGCAAGGCCGTCCTGCGCGACCGGCTGCTCGGCAAGGGCGCGCCCGCACCGGTGCAGGCCTTCCTCGACAAGGGCGCGGACTTCGTGACCGCGGGCAACCTGGAGCAGCTGGTCGGGAAGATGAACGCCCTCACCGACAAGCCGCTGCTGGACGCGGCCGAGGTGCGCCGCCAGATAGAGGCCCGCGACCTGCAGATGGCCAACCCCTACAGCAAGGACTCCCAGGTCCAGGGCATCCACAACGCCCGCCGCTACATCGGGGACCGGCTCGGCCGGGTCGCCACCCCGCACCGACTCCTCGACCCCGCCGCGGGCCCCCTCATCGGAGTCCGGCTGCACGTGCTGACCCGCAAGACCCTCGGCGGCATCCAGACCGACCTCGACTCCCGCGCCCTGTCCGCCGACGGCACGCCGATCGAGGGGCTGTACGCGGCGGGCGAGGTGGCCGGCTTCGGCGGCGGCGGGGTGCACGGCTACAACGCGCTGGAGGGCACCTTCCTCGGCGGCTGCCTGTTCTCCGGCCGGGCCGCGGGCCGGCACGCGGCCCGGCACACGGGCTGACTCAGCCCTTCAGCAGCTCCAGCAGGACCTGCGCGTGGCTCTGCTCCGGCGTCTTGGACGCGGTCAGCAGGGTCACGCGCTTCCTGCGGGCCGCCTTGCGCAGGCCGTCGAGCAGTTCGGCGGCCTCCGTGGCGTCGAGCTCCGCCTCGTAGCGGCCCCTGAACTCCTCGTAGGAGCCGCCCCCGTGGAACCACTTGCGCAGTTCGTTGGACGGCGTGAGCGCCTTCGGCCACTCGTCCACGCGGGCCGCGTCCTTGGCCAGGCCGCGCGGCCACAGGCGGTCGACGAGGACGCGCAGGCCGTCGTCGGCCTCGGGCGGGTCGTAGATGCGGCGCACACGCACGCTCACGGTCGGGGCCCCTCTCGGGTCGCGGACGGTCCCGCGAGCCTACTGCGGCGGCCCCCGGCCACCCGGTCGCGACGCGGGACGAGGTGGCCTGAACAAGGCGGAAACCGGGCCCTCGCCGGCCCTAGTCTGTATCACCCGGCACGTCCTCCAGGAGCCGCATGTGACGCCACCCAGCAGACCGCACCTCCGACGCCGCACCGCCGTCCTCGCCACCCTCCCCGTCGCCCTCGCAACACTCGTCGGCGCCGCCGGAGCCACGGCGTCGGGCAAGGCCGGCGCGTCCGGCGCGGGCGACCCCTACTTCCCGCTCAGCGGCAACGGCGGCTACCACGTCCGGCACTACGACCTGACGCTCCGCTACGACACCTCCGCCCGGCACCTCGACGGCCGGGCCGCCCTCTCCGCCCGCGCCACCGAGAACCTCAGCCGCTTCGACCTCGACCTGAAGGGCCTGAAGGTCACCCGCGTCACCGTCGACGGCGCGCCCGCGGCCTCCCGGCGCGACGGCCAGGAACTCGTCGTCACCCCGCGCCACACCCTGCGCGCGGGCCGGGACTTCCGGGTCACCGTCACCTACGACGGCACCCCGAAGCCGGTCACCGACCCCGACGGCAGCGCGGACGGCTGGATACCCACCGACGACGGCGCCTTCGTCGCCGGCGAGCCCCAGGGCGCGATGACCTGGTTCCCGGCGAACAGCCACCCCAAGGACACGTCGTCGTACGACATCACCGTCACCGTCCCCCAGGGGCGCACGGCCGTCTCCAACGGCGCGCTGCTCGGCCGGCGCACCGAGCACGGCCGTACGACCTTCCACTGGCGCGAGACCCGGCCCATGGCCGCCTACCTGGCCACGGTCACCATCGGAAAGTTCGACGTCGAGCAGTACACCACCCACGACGGCATCCACGTGTACAACGCCGTCGACCCGCGCGAGGCGAGCGCGGCCGCACCGGTGCTCAAGAAGCTGCCGTCCGTCCTGAGTTGGGAGAGCAAGCTGTTCGGGCCGTACCCGTTCCGCTCCGCCGGGTCGATCGTCGACCACGCGAGCGTCGGCTACGCCCTGGAGACCCAGACCCGGCCGCTGTACGACTCCGCACCCGACATCGGCACCCTCGTCCACGAGAACGCCCACCAGTGGTTCGGCGACTCCGTCGCCCTGACCGCCTGGAAGGACATCTGGCTCAACGAGGGCTTCGCCACCTACGCCGAGTGGCTGTACACCGAGCAGCACGGCGGCGACAGCGCCCAGAAGACCTTCGACGCGCTCTACGCCCGCCCGGCCGGCGACCACCTGTGGGCGTTTCCGCCCGGCGACCCGGGCAGCGGCGGGAACATCTTCGACACGCCCGTCTACAACCGCGGCGCCATGACCCTGCACGAACTGCGCAAGGCCGTGGGCGACCGGGACTTCTTCCGGATCCTGCGCGCCTGGACGGCCGGACACCGCGGCGGCCACGGTACGACGGCACAGTTCGAGGCACTGGCCGAGCGGATCTCGGGCAAGCGGCTGGACGGGCTGTTCCACACCTGGCTGTTCACCAAAGGCAAGCCGAACAGCGCCTGAACCCTGACCGGTTCCAAACATGTGTCGGCCAGGGTCGACACCATGATCCATCGCAGAACCGCCGTCGCCCTCCTCGCCTCCCCGCTGCTGCTCACCGGCTGCGGCGGCGGAGCCGAGGCGACCGGGCGCCGGACACCCCCCACCCGCCCGGCGCCCACCGCCACGCCCGCCTCCGCGGTCCAGGCGGAGCAGGCGCACCAGGGCATACCGGGCCTCGGCCCCGCCAGGTCGGCGGCGATACCCGAGCGCTGCGAGCAGGCCGTCGTCGTCACCGGGCGCGGGAAGGACTCCCCGCTCTGCACGGTCGCCGTGCACCAGCGCACCCCCGCCGGCTGGCAGACGGGCCCCCGATGGGCCGGCCACAACGCCCTTCGCGGCTGGAGCGCCCACGTACTGGACGACCTGCGCTCCCCGCTCGGCGTCTACACCCTCTCCGACGCCGGCGGCCTCCTCCCCGACCCCGGCGGCAAACTGCCGTACCACCACTCCGGCGGCTTCCACTCGCCCGGCACCGGCTTCGAGGGCGAACCGCTCGAGGGCTGCTTCGACTACGTCATCGCGATCGACTACAACCGCCGGCCCGGCACCTCCCCGCTGGACTGGACCCGGCCGCTCGGCCCCAAGCGCGGCGGCGGAGTCTGGCTGCACGTTGACCACGGCGGGCCCACCCACGGCTGCGTCAGCGTCGCCAAGGGCCACATGAGGGAACTGCTGCGCACCCTCGATCCGGCACGGCATCCGGTGGTCGCCATGGGATACGCCGACTGGCTCGCCGTCTGAGACGCCTAGGATCCGAACCCGTGTGCGCACATGTACTGGTCGCCGAGGACGACGAGAAGCAGGCCGAACTGATCCGCCGCTCCCTGCTGGCCGAGGGACACACCGCAACCGTGGTGCACGACGGCGCCGCCGCGCTGGAGGCGGCCCGCAGCCTCAGACCCGACCTCGTCGTCCTGGACCTGATGCTCCCGGTCGTCGACGGCTTCGGGGTGTGCCGGGCGCTGCGCGGCGGCGCGGACCCGGAGATACCGGTGGTCATGCTCACCGCCCGCTCCGCCCAGGACGACCTGCTGCTCGGCCTCGAACTCGGCGCCGACGACTACATGACCAAGCCGTACAGCCCACGCGAGCTGATGGCCCGCATCCGCACGGTGCTCAGACGCAGCGGGCGCGGCGTCGGCACCCGGGACGACGACCCGGTCGTACGGGCCGCCGGGATCAGCGTCGATCCCGTACGGCACGAGGTGCGCTGCGACGGCGCGGTCGTGGACTGCACGCCGGCCGAGTTCCAGATCCTGCTGTCGATGGCCGCCGAGCCGGAACGGGTGTTCACCCGGCGGCAGTTGCTGCAGTGCACCCGCGGCTTCGACCGGGCGTCCACCGAGCGGGCCGTCGACGTCCACATCATGAACCTGCGCCGCAAGATCGAAACCGACCCGCGCCGGCCGGTACGGCTGCTGACCGTGTTCGGCGTCGGCTACAAGCTGAGCGGAACCAGGCCGTGAGGCGGCGGCGGTCCCGAGCGGGGCGGGAGGCGTCCGTGACGTGCGGGCTTCGGGACGGGCGGAGGCGCCCGTGAAGCGTCGGTGGCTCCGAGCCCGGCCGGGCATGCCCGGGCAGCGCGAGCAGGCGGGCGCCGGCCCGCAGGCGCCCGTGAAGCGGCGGATCCCCCTGCGCAAGCGGCTTGTCGTCCGGCTGCTGTCCGTATCCGCGCTGATCGCGGTCTGCTCGGTGGCCGCCACCGCCTGGCTCGCGGTGACCACCACGACCAGCGCCCTGAAGGAGGAGCAGGGCCAGGACCTCGCGGCCGACAACAGCATCCTGGCCCGGCTCAGCGGATACGCCGCCACCCACTCCGACTGGACGGACGTCCGCCGCACCGTCCGGCAGCTGGCCGCCGAGACCGGGCGCCGGATCGCCCTCACCACCGCCGACCGCACTCTCGTCGCCGACTCCGCGCCCCGCGGCACCCCGCTGCCGCCCCGGCCCGCGGCCACCGTCGACCCGCTGCGCACCGACACCTACAGCGAGAGTGGCGCCCAGCGCAGCGGTATCGACCCGCGCGTGGTCGGCCCCTACCGGCTCCCGGCGAAGGAACGCGCGCAAGTGGAGGCGCTGGCCGCCAAACGCAAGCAGTGCTACGAGCACTACGGCCTCCAGCCCGGCATCGTCCGCACGGCGAGCGGACGGACCGTCGTCACCCTCCCGGACGGCACCGACCCGGCCTCCTACGGCGCGGCGGTGTGCGAGGACGGACGTCTCAACACGCCCACGCCGACGGAACGCAAGGCCCTGGCCGACCTCACCGACCTCGCCCGGCCCTGCCTGAAGCAGGCCGGCCTGGACTTCGGCGGGCAGCTCTTCCCCACCTTCGACCCCAGCGGCAAGGACCTTTTCGGCGGCGGCTACCTCGTCGCCAAGTTCGCCAGAGCGGGCAAGGAGGCGACGGCGCGGGCCGCCCAGCACTGCCTGCTGACCGCCCGGCGCACCCAACTGGAGCCCTACGTCGCCCCGGTGGCCGACCTGTTCCTCGGCATCGGCGACCAGAACACCTCCCGCTTCGACATGTCCCCGGCCAACAAGGCCAAGGTGATCGGCGCGGCCGGACTGGTCCTCGCCGTCACTGTCGCCGTGACCGCCCTCGTCGCCATCCGCCTGGTACGTCCGCTGCGCGCGCTGACCGAGGCCGCCCAGCAGCCGCCCGAACTGCACGTGCGCGTCCCGGTGACCACCCGGGACGAGACCGGCATCCTCGCCGAGGCCTTCAACGACCTGACCGAGCGCCGTGCCCGCCTGGAGGCCCAGCGCAAGGCGATGGTCAGCGACATCGCGCACGAGCTGCGCAGCCCGCTCACCAACATCCGCGGCTGGCTGGAGGTCGTCCGCGACGGAGTGGTCGAGCCCGACCCGCCCCTGCTGGACTCGCTGCACGAGGAGGCGCTCGTGCTGCAGTGGATCATCGACGACCTGCAGGACCTCGCCGCCGCCGACGCCGGCACCCTGCCGCTGCACCGCGAGCCGCTGCGCGCCGGCGACCTGCTGGACCAGGTGGCCGCCGCCCACCGGGTCGCGGCCAGGGCCGCCGGGGTCGCCCTGCGCACCGAGACCGACGCCGGCGCCTGGCTCGACGCCGACCCGGTGCGGATGCGGCAGGCCCTCGGGAACCTGGTCTCCAACGCGCTGCGGCACACCCCCGCCGACGGCACGGTCACGCTCGCCGCCCGCAGGGACGGCGCCGACGTCGTGCTGACCGTCACCGACACCGGCTCGGGCATCGCGCCCGAGGACCTGCCGCACGTCTTCGACCGGTTCTGGCGTGCCGAGAAGTCCCGCAGCCGCCGCACCGGCGGCAGCGGCCTGGGTCTGCCGATCGTGCGCCACCTGCTCGCCGCCCACGACGGCACGGCCGAGGCCGCGAGCGAGCCCGGCCAGGGCGCCGTCTTCACCCTGCGGCTGCCCGCGGCCGGCCCACCCGCGGACCCCGCCTGACCGCCTCCGATTCCCCGCGCGCCCCAGGGGTACTCCGGTCGCGCGGCGCTGTCGAGGGAGGTCGGGTCATGAGCGCAGCGGAGAACCTGCCGGTCGTGTCCACGCTCGCGGACGTGGCCCGCCTGGTGGACGAGCAGCAGGGCCTGTACGTCCGCTGGTCCCTGGGGCCCGGCACCGACCTCGCCGAGGTCTCCAGCACCGACGACCTCACCGGCGTGTCCATGCCGGGGCTGTCCGCCAGTCCGCTCGACATCGAGAGCTGGTGGGCGGACCGGTCGGTGGAGCTGTGGGTGGCCCGCCGCCTGTACGACTACGCACACCTGCCGCACGACAAGGGGTCCGGTGTCCGTCCCTGGGTCCTGCGGGGCCGGGAGGCCGGCCGGGGCCCCGACAACGAGCCCCTCGTGACCGACGCCGAGCCGTTGTGCTGGATCGCGGACGAGGTGATCGACGCGGCGAAGGCCGAGGTGGCGCGGCAGGAAGGGGAGTGGGGGACGCTGCGCCGCGGTGGCCGCTGAGGCCCAGGCCGCGGACGCCCGGCTCAGCCGGAGCGCGGCCGGGAGCGGGCGCGGCGGTGCAGGCTCCGGCGCTCCAGCTCGGTCGTCCCGCCCCAGATGCCGATGCCCTGCCCCGTCTCCAGCGCCCAGTCCAGGCACTCCTCCCGGACGGGGCACCGGCCGCAGACCGCCTTGGCGTGCTGGGTCTGCACATGCGCCGGTCCGGTGGTGCCGATGGGGAAGAACAGGTCGGGGTCCTCGTGACGGCACGCGGCATGGTCGCGCCAGTTGTCCATGGAAGTCTCCCGGATCCGATCGAAGTCGTCCGTGCCTGTCGAATGCGTACTGCGAGTTCGGGTGACCGGTCGCGGCGGCGTGAAACGGCGTGTGCGGCAAGGGATCGCGCGTAGGCGGCGATCCGGCCACGGGCGCGCGTACGGCCGGGGCGAGCCGTACGCGTTCAACTGGCCGGGAACGGTGCGGGCGGGCCACCGGGCCGTGGGCACCCGTACCCGACCGGGCATCGGGGGCGCGGAGTTGGGGCGGGAACCGGCCGGGACCGCCGTCCGCCGCGCCACCGCCCGACCACCGTACTCCGCGGGGCCCTTCCGTCGGCGCGAAACGGATAATCCGAAAGGGTTAATTCGAAACGGACGTAGACGGATGAAACGTAGACGGATAAAGCGTGACGGGGTTGTCAGCGGCGCAGCGCCTCGGCCGCCGTCGCCGTCACGGCATCGGCAAGTGCGGCCAGTGCGGGGGAGTCCAGCCTCCACTGCTGCCAGTACAGCGTGACGTCCATCCACTCCTCGGGAGCGAGGAGCACCAGTCGGTCCTCCGCCAGCAGCGGGCCCGCCTGGACCTCCGGCACCATGCCCCAGCCCAGCCCGGCGGCGACCGCGTCCAGGAAGCCCTCCGAGGTGGGCACGAGGTGCCTGAGCGGGCCGGCGGCGTCCCGGCCCAGCCGGCGTACGAAGGCGTCCTGGAAGTCGTCCTTGCGGTCGAAGACCACGACGGGGGCCTCGGACAGCGCCTCCGGCAGCGGCCGCCCGCCCAGGTGGGCCGCCGTGAACTCCGGTGTGCCGACCGGCAGATACCGCATCCGGCCGAGCGGCCGGACCGTGCAGCCCGGCACCGGGTCGGCGGCGGTGGTCACCGCCGCCATCACCAGCCCCTCGCGCAGCAGGGCCGCCGTGTGGTCCTCGTCCTCCCGGTGGAGTTCGAAGCAGAGCCCCGGCACCCGGGTCAGCGCCGGCAGGAACCAGGTCGCCAGCGAGTCCGCGTTCACCGCCACCGACACCCGCGTCGGCTCCCCGGCACCGCTCAGCCCGAGTTCGCCCCAGGCGTCGCGTTCGAGCCGGGCGAGCTGCCGGGCGTACCGCACCAGCACCGCGCCGGACTCCGTGGGCCGCACCGGCTTGGTGCGCTGCAGCAGCACCCGGCCGGTGCGCTGTTCGAGCGCCTTGACCCGCTGGCTGACCGCCGACGGGGTCACGTGCAGGGCGGCCGCGGCGGCGTCGAAGGTGCCCTCGTCGACCACGGCGAGCAGGGTCCGCACCTGCTCAAGGGGAAGCTCCGTCATCACAATAGCTAAGGATACGTAAGAAAAATTAGCTGTACTTGACTCGGCGCCCTGCCTAGGTTCGGGTGCATGACCCACGCTCTGACCGCCGCGGCCGCCGGATTCGGCACCGGCCTCTCGCTGATCGTCGCCATCGGCGCCCAGAACGCCTTCGTCCTGCGGCAGGGGGTGCGCCGCGACGCGGTCCTCGCCGTGGTGGGGATCTGCGCCCTGTCCGACGCGGTGCTCATCGCGCTCGGCGTCGGCGGGGTCGGGGCGGTCGTGGTGGCGTGGCCGAGGGTGGTCCGGGCGGTGGGGATGGTGGGCGGTCTCTTCCTGCTCTGCTACGGCGTCCTCGCGGCCCGCAGGGTGCTCCGGCCGGGCACGGCCGGGCTGAGCACCGAGGGGGAGGCCGCGGGCTCCCGGCGCCGGGCGGTACTCACCTGTCTGGCGATGACCTGGCTGAACCCGCACGTCTACCTGGACACCGTGTTCCTGCTCGGCTCCCTCGCCGCCGACCGGGGCACGCTGCGCTGGACCTTCGGGCTCGGCGCCGCGCTCGCCAGCCTGTGCTGGTTCGCCGCGCTCGGCTTCGGCGCCCGGCTGCTCGGCCGCTTCCTGACCCGCCCGGCGGCGTGGCGGGTGCTGGACGGTCCGGTCGCCGTCACCATGCTGGTGCTGGGGGCCACGCTCATGGCCGGATCCTGAGACCGGGGCCCGGCAAAACCCTTTCGGTGTGCACAGGGTCCGCTGAGATAGTTAGGCTCTCGAATCGAAAAGATGTAGCGAGCAACCTCTATCGGCAACAGGACACCCGTGGACACGAGCGAGAGCAGCACCACCGAACCCGACGCCGCGACGGACGCGGCGGCTCCGCCCCGGCGCGGCTGGCGCCGCTGGGCGATGGACATCCGTCCACTGGGCATCCCGGCCTACCAGCGCCTGTGGACGTCGACCATCATCACCGCCGTCGGCAGCCAGCTCACCGCCGTCGCCGTGCCCAAGCAGATCTACGACGTCACGCACTCCTCGGCGTGGGTCGGCTATGCCAGCCTGGCCGGTCTGGTGCCCATGGTGGCGTTCGCGCTGTGGGGCGGCGCGGTCGCCGACACCGTGGACCGCCGCAAGCTGCTGCTGGTCACCAACACCGGTATCGCGGTCACCTCGCTGCTGTTCTGGGCACAGGCCGTCACCGGGATGGACTCCGTCGCCGTCCTCATGGTGCTGCTCGCCTGCCAGCAGGCCTTCTTCGGCCTCAACGCCCCGGCCCGCAACGCCTCCATCGCCCGGCTGGTCCCCGCCGAGCAACTGCCCGCCGCCAACGCGCTCGGCTCCACGGTGATGCAGACCGGCCTGGTCGCCGGCCCCCTGCTCGCCGGTGTGCTGATCCCGGTCATCGGGCTGCCCGAGCTGTACCTCATCGACGCCGTGGCGCTGTGCGTGACCGTGTGGGCCGTCTTCCGGCTGCCCGCGCTGCCACCGCTCGGCGCGGCCGCCCGCCGGGCCGGGGTGCGCGAGATAGCCGCGGGCTTCCGGTACATCTCCCGGCACAAGGTGCTGCTGCTGTCCTTCCTCGCCGACACCGTCGCCATGGTCCTCGGCATGCCCCGCGCGCTGTTCCCGCAGCTCGCGGCGCAGACGTACCACTCCTACGGCGAGGGGCTCGCGCTCGGCGTGCTGTTCGCCGGCATCCCGGTCGGCGCGGTGCTCGGCGGTCTGTTCTCCGGGGTGTTCTCGCGGGCCCGCCGGCACGGCTGGATGGTCATCGGGGCCGTCGTCGGCTGGGGCGTTGCCATCGCCGGGTTCGGGCTGAGCCGCGACCTCTGGGTGGCCCTGGCCTTCCTCGCCGCGGCCGGCGTCGCCGACATGGTCTCGATGGTGTTCCGCGGCGCGATCCTGCTGTCGGCCGCGACCGACGAGATGCGCGGCCGGATGCAGGGCGTGTTCACGGTGGTCGTCGCGGGCGGGCCGCGCCTGGCCGACGTGCTGCACGGCACGGCCGGCTCGGCCTTCGGCCCGCGCGCCGCGGTGGCGGGCGGCGGCGCGCTGGTCGTCGTGGTGATGCTGGCCCTGGCCGCCGCGGTGCCGGCGCTGCGCCGCTACCGGATCTGAGTCACACCAGACCGCCGCGCCCCTTGGTCGTGTACTGGTCCATCAGCTTGCCCCGGGTCGTCTCCAGGCGGTGGGCGAGGATCTCGGCCACCGTCCGCACCAGCGAGAGCCCGAGCAGCGGGTCCTCCACGCACAGCGCGAGCACCGAGGGCCCGTCGAACTCGTAGGCGCGTACGTCGGTGAAGGCCACCGCGCCGAAGTCCCACCGGTACGGCGGGAACAGCCAGGACCAGCCGAGCATGTCGCCCGCGCCGAGCGTGGCCACGGTGACCCGCTGCCGGGAGGTGACCTGCTGGTCCAGGTGGACCGCGCCGGAACGGATCACCCAGAACCGGTCGGCGGTGCCGCCCGCCTCGAAGATGCGGGTGTCCTCCGGGAACGAGACCTCCTTGGCCAGTTCCATAAGGCGCTCGCGCTGCGCCTGGGGCAGGGCGGTCAGCAGTTTTATCGCTTTGGTCATGGCGCGGGGCTCCTCGCCGAGGGTCCGGGGGTGCTTTCCCTAAGCCCATTTCAGCCGCTGCCGCCCCTGCGGGCACCTCGAAGGACGCGGATTTCCCGACGCGTGCCCGGTTTCGCCGCCGTTTCCGGGCAGCAAGAAGCCCTGGCTGGACGGGGGAAGCCAGCCAGGGCCGTCTGCGGTGACGCCATGGAGGGAGGAAGGACGGTTCCGGTCACCTCCGGCATCACGTATGTATGAACGATAAACCATCCGGCGGGCTTTCTACCAATCGGTAGCAGGTCACGTGACCTGCTTCACGCCTTCCGCCCCGACCGGCCGCCCGCCCGGGCAGACGATCTCCTCCAGCACCCGCGTCACCGCCTCGAAGGCCCACGCGCGGGCCGTCGCCTCCCGTGCGCCGTCCGGATCCGTCGCCGTCAGGTTCTGTGCGCGTTCCCGCCACGCCCGCTCCTCCGCGGCCGCGTGTTCCCGGCCGCGCTGGATGCGCCGTAGCAATTCGTCCGCGTCCACGACATCGGTCATACCCCTCTGGTACCCGCGAGGCCGCGGTGATGACACGGGAGCCCACGGAGTTTGACGGCTCCGGATGAGGTGAGGCGAAAGAGAGGAACCCGGCAGCCCGGGCATCGCTCCCGGGCATCGCTCAGGGAGGAAGGGATGCGCGACAAGCACCGCACCAGCTGCTCGGCGACACTGCGGGAACCGCGCCGCCGGCCGTGCCGGCCGGCCGAGGCCCGCAGAACCGTCGAGCGCGTGGTCGCCGAACGGTGCCGGGCCCGCGCCATCCCCTGCGGTGAAGCGGCCATGGAGGACGCCCTGCTGGTCACCTCGGAGCTCACCACCAACGCCATCCTGCACGGCGGCGGCATCACCGGCTTCGACGTCGATGTGGACTCCGGAGGCGTAAGGGTGTCGGTGAGCGACGGCAGCGACGAGCTACCGGTTGCCGCCGCGCCCGTCGACGAGCGCGGCCACACCGGGCTCGGCGGCCGGGGCTGGCCCATCGTCTGCCGCCTGTCCCGGGACGTCCGGGTGGCGCAGCTGCCCTGCGGGGGCAAACGCATCACGGCCGTCGTACCGCTGCACTGAGCCGTGCGGAAGTTCCGCGCCTGGGGTGTTTGCTCCCCGTAGCGAGGGGCAGGCGGAATCTCGTGCTTCGGACCGGAGGCGCGCGCCCGGCAGGAACCGTACGAGCGCCCGGGTCCCCCTCTCGGCGGACCGGGCGACAGACCTGCGGCGAACCCTGACACCACCGTTCGGGACCGGCCCAGGAAGCCCCAGGCCGTGTGCCCTGAAACCACGTTCAGGAGCGATTCCGCATGCTCACCGACATGTCGACAACCCGTCCCGGCACGCCCACCACGGACTCGGCCGCCGCCGCTCCCGCGCGGCGGTCCCACGACGACGCCCCCGACACCGCGCAGCTGTTCACCCGGCTGGCGGAACTGGACGACGGCCCCGAGCGGGACGCCGTACGCGACGAACTCGTCGCCGCCTGGCTGCCCATGGCCCACCGGATCGCCGGCCGCTTCCGCGACCGGGGCGAGTCCGTCGAGGACCTGCGGCAGGTGGCCGCGCTCGGACTGGTCAAGGCCATCGACCGCTTCGACCCGTCCCGCGGGGCCTTCGAGAGCTACGCCGTGCCCACCATCACCGGCGAGGTCAAGCGCCACTTCCGGGACCGGATGTGGGCCCTGAGGGTGCCGCGCCGGGTACAGGAACTGCGCAACCGGGTGCGGGTGGCCCGGCGCGAGCTCGCCCAGCACCCCGGCAGCCCCGAACCCACCCTCGCCGCCCTGGCCGCACACACCGGACTCACCGAGGAGGAGGTCGGCGCGGGCCTGGAGGCGCTGGAGAGTTTCAGCACCCTGTCCCTGGACGCCGAACTGTCCACCGGGGACGACGGCTACAGCCTCGCCGACACCCTCGGGGCGACGGACACCTCCTACGACGTCGTGGTCGACCGCGAGGCCGCCAAGGAGGGGCTGCGCCGGCTGCCCGAGCGGGAACGGGCCATCCTCTACATGCGGTTCTTCGAGGACATGACACAGAGCCGGATCGCCGACCGCCTGGGCATCTCCCAGATGCACGTCTCCCGGCTGATCAGCCGCAGCTGCGCCCGGGTCCGCGACGAGGCCATGGGCCGGCGCGCGTGCGGCGCCGACCCGGCATGAGCGCACGGCCGACGGACCGTCACTTCTTCGGCCGCTCCGCGCCGGTGCTGAGGCCCAGCGGCCGGGCCAGGCCCGAGACCGCCTCGTCCAGCCGCTGCAGATGGCGCAGCACCCGGTCGGTGACCCGGCCGTAGCGCGGGGTGCGCAGAGTTCCCGGCTCCAGCATCGAGGCGATGCTGGGGCCGGTCTCGATCTTCGCCGTGGCCCGCGGGTCGGCGACATGCGCCGCGATCGCCTCGATGTTGTGCACGATCCGCGCGCCCGCCCCGCGCAGCCGGGGATCGGCGGCGATCGACGGGTGCGTCGGCAGCAACTCGGCCGTGGCCGCGAGCGAGCGACCGTGGTAGGCGCAGGTCTCCAGCAGCGCCACCACGTACCGGGCGGTGTCCCGGCGCGAGCGCAGCGGGGTGATCGGGTGGGTCAGCGGCTGGGTGGCCGCGCGCAGATCGGCCAGCGCCTGGTCCAGATCGCGCGCCTGCTCCACCAGATCGGCACCCGCCCCGCCGCTCAACTGGTCGACGGCGGCCCGGGTGACCTCGGCGAGCCGGTCCAGCACGGTGACGAGGAGTTCGTTGGTACGACGGTCGGTGTGGACCGGCAGCACCACCGCCGCGGCGATCACCCCGCAGGCCGCACCGAGCGCCGTCTCCTCCACCCGCAGCACCAGCACCGACATGCTGTAGGTGTTCAGCAGCGTGTACAGCAGCCCCAGCATCGCCGTGACGAAGAACGACATCAGCGTGTACGACAGGGGCGCGGTGTAGAACATCGCGAAGATGAACACCAGCACCAGGCCGAACGCCGTCCAGGTGTGGTGCCCGACCAGACCGGCGAGCACGATGCCGGCCACCACGCCGAGGACCGTGCCCACCAGCCGCCGGTAGCCCTTCACCAGGATCTCGCCCGTGGAGGCGGTGTTGATGAACACGATCCAGCAGGTCAGCACCGCCCAGTACCAGCGCTGGCCGGACAGCAGTTCGCCGCCCGCGATGGCCAGCATGGAGCCGACGCCCACCTGGACGGCGGCCCGTGTCGTGGGCCGCTCCAGTCCGCTCGGGCCCGGCTCCTCGGCCTCGGCCTCCTCGCCCGCCTCGATCGCGGCGTCCTCCGCGTCCAACTCCTCGCGCGAGCGGGCCGTCGCCGGGGTGTCGTCGGACTCGTCCTGCGGCCCGTCCAGCGCGACCCGCAGACCCAGCGCGGCCCGGGCCGCCTCGCCGAGCCCGCGGAAGACGTCCTGCACGGCCGGCGAGGCCTCGGGCAGGTTCTCCTCCTCGCGGTAGCCGAGCAGCCGGTTGCGCACCTGGGCGAGCGCGCTGCCCCGGGCCTCGCCGACCGGCCGCAGCATCAGCAGCCGCAGCGCCTGCAGATCCCGGCGCAGCGCCGCCGCGGCCTCGTCCCGCACCGGCAGCTCCCCGCCGGAGGGCAGCGCAGCGCCCGGGAGATGCAGGGTGAGGGTGTCGGTCCGCTCGGCGCTTCGCGCGGTGAGCAGCAGCAGCCCGAGCCGCTCGGAGGCGATCTCGGCGTCCGCGACCCGGCGCTGCAGCAGCCGGGCCACCGCCGCGTCTGAGGTGCCGTCCTCCAGCCGCCCCTGGATCAGCAGCGCCGTCTCGTGCAGCCGGGCGGTGGCGGTGCGCAGATCGTCCAGGACCTTGTCCACCTCGTCCGGCCCGGCGTCCAGCAACTCGGTCTGGACGGCGATCAGCTGCGCGAGCCGGGCGCGGAACGCCCGCCGCAGCCGGTCCAGAGTGCCCGCCGGGGTCTGCGGCAGCAGCACGAAGCGCGCGGCGGCGCTGCATACAAAGGCCACGCAGATGACCCCGTACAGCGCGGGCAGCGCCGGGGTGGTCGCGCGCACGAACAGGGAGAGGAAGTAGATCTGAAAGCCGATCAGGCCGAGCGCCGTGCCGCGGTCGCCGAACCGGCGGCTGTAGACGGCACAGAAGATGAGGACGACGAAGAACAGGTCCCCGACGACGACCCGCTGGTTCAGCAGCGTGCCCAGCGACACCGACGCCAGCGCCACCGGCAGGCCGAGCGCGAGCGTCACCGCCTGCGCCGAGCGCTGCTTCTCCCGGATGGCGAAGGTCGACACCATCGCCGCCATGGCACCGGCGACGAGTTGGGGCACCGGCACCCGCAGGGCGGCCAGGACGGCGAGGGTGAGCGCGATCGCGGTGACCGTGCGCAGTCCCGCGGTGAGCCGCAGCAGTCCGGGGTCGTACGCCGCGAGCCGGTCCCACATCCGTACCCGCCCAGACCGTCCCGCTGTGCTCACGCCGCCGCGCTCTCTCCCGTGCCAGAAATCGATCTCCGACCCAGCATCGCACGGCGGTGCGGACTACTTGCCCTCGGCGAGGGTGGCGGCCACCAGGGCATTGGCGTGTCCGTGCCCGAGACCGCGCTCGGACTTGAGCCAGCCGACCAGCTCCATGTGCTGCGTCAGCGGCGAGGAGCGGATCAGCTCCTGCCACTCGGCGATCGGACGGCCGTACTTCCTCTCGATCGAGGGGAAGTAGCTCGCCGGGCCCTTGACGGTCTTCTCGGTCATGAAGGTGTGTCCCATCCGGGTGACGTCGGTCGATCACCCGGTAAGACCGCCGATCCGCCCCGAAGTGATCGGCGGTCTTCGGTGACCTGTGTCACATCACGGACTCCCCGCCACACCGCGCTCGACCCGCGCCCGCACCTGTTCCGGTGTCAGATACGCGTCGGTGAACTCGAAGTCCTTCAGCCGGGCCGGCTTGCGGGCCTGGAAACCGGTGCGGACGAAATCGTCGCCGGCGACCGCGTTGAGCAGCCAGTTGGTCATCACCCGGGTCTTGGCGACATTCGTGCGCAGCGCCGACCAGTGGTAGCCGCGGGCCACCGCCTGGGCCGGCAGCCCGCGCAGCTCGACGCCGAGCGGCTTGGACACCGCGTCCTTGCCGCCGAGGTCGACGACCAGGCCCAGGTCGTGGTGCACGTACGGCGTCAGCGGCTGCGCCCGCAGGGTCGCGATGACGTTGTCGGCGACCTTCTTGCCCTGGCGCATGGCGTGCTGCGCGGTGGGCGGGCAGACCGCGCCCGGCTCGCCCTTGGCCTCGTCGGGCACGGCGGCCGCGTCCCCGAGCGCGAACACGCCGTCGTGACCCGGGAGGCACATCTCGGCGGTCACCGCCAGCCGGCCGCGGACCGTCTCCGCGCCGAGCGTGGCGATCAGCGGGCTGGCGACCACGCCGGCCGTCCAGATCAGCGTGTGCGTCGGCACCACCCGGCCGTCGGTGAAGGTGACCTCCTCCGCGCCGGCCTTGTCGATCGACACGCCCAGCGACACCTCGATGCCGCGCCGCCCCAGGATCTCCTGCGCGCTGCGGCCCAGCTTCTCGCCCAGCTCCGGCATCAGCTTGGGCGCGATGTCGATCAGATGCCACTTGATCAGGCCGGGATCCAGGCGCGGGTAGCGCTGCACGGCGGCGTGCGTCAGCCGTTGCAGACAGGCGGCGGTCTCCGTGCCGGCGTAGCCGCCGCCGACCACCACGAACTGCAGCCGTGCGGCCCGCTCCGCCGGGTCGTCGCTGGCGTCCGCGAGGTCGAGCTGTGAGATGACGTGGTCGCGGATGTAGGCGGCCTCGGCCAGGGTCTTCATCCCGAAGGCGTGCTCGGTCAGTCCCGGGATGTCGAAGGTGCGGGTCACGCTGCCCGGCGCCAGCACGATGTAGTCGTAGGGTTCGTTGACGATCTTGTCGGTGATGGTGCGGACGACGCACACCTTCGACCTCAGGTCCACACCGATGGCGCCGCCCGGGATGATCCGGGTGCGGTACTTCTTGCTGCGGCGCAGGCTCACGGCGATCGACTGCGGCGTCAGCACGCCGGAGGCGACCTGGGGCAGCAGGGGGAGGTACAGCTGGTAGGAGTACGGCGTCACCAGGGTGACGTCGGCCTCGGCGGGAGCGAGTTTCCGCTCCAGGCGGCGGACGCACGCAACTCCGGCGAAGCCTGCGCCAACCACCAGGATCCTGGGTCGTGTCACGGTGTTCATCCCTTTCTGCGGCTCCGGGCGGTCCGACTCGACGCCGTTCGCTTGCCCTGGACCGGTGCGCGCCACCTTCGATCCCACCGTGCCCCGAGCCGTTCCGCCAGCCAGGCGCGGCAGGCAGACGAACGCATGGGCACCAACATGCCCCGCCCGGGGATGGAGTAACCGGTTGTCGCACAGATACACGTCGTACACACACCGCGGTCACCAGGGCAGGAACACGTGGATGTCCTTGCCCTCGTCGTCGACGACGACGCTGACCTGCGTGCACAGCGTGTGCACCAGGTGCCAGCCGATGCCGCCGCCGCCCGTGCGCGGGTGGAAGGGCCGCGGTTCGGGCTTGATGGTGCTCGTGTCGTGCATCGTCACGTGCACGCCGTCGAAGGTGCGCCGCATCCGCAGACCGAACGGCCCGGGCGCGTACTGGATCACGTTGGCGGCCAGCTCCGTCACGACCAGCAGTATGTCGTCCCAGTACTCGGGCGCGGCGGGCGGCGCCTGGGTGGCGAGCGCGCAGAGGAAGTCCTCCGCGGCGAGCCGGGCCTCCGTGACGTTGCGCAGTTCACCGCCGAAGGAGAAGGTGCGCTCGTACCCGTCCTCCGAGGGCGGTGTGTCGTCCCCACGTGGCTGCGTCGCCATCTCGCAATCCCCGGTCCTGGGCGGTCGGGGGCGTGGCAGGGCCCTCCGGCCAGGACAGCTGTCGGTGCTGATCTCATTCTGTGCTGCGAGTTCCCGCCCCCGGGCGGGATATCCGCCCGCCCTGGCCCGTGCCCCCGCGGACGCCCCCACCCGGTGTGGACTTCAGCGGAAGACGTCGTCCGGCTCGTCCCACTCCGCCGGCTCCTGCGCGAGACGCGCCGCCCGGGACCGCGCCTGGTACATCGCGTCGATCTCGGCGGCGTAGTGCCGCACGATGGCGTCCCGGCGCAGCTTCAGCGACGGGGTGAGCAGTCCGTTGTCCGGTGCGAACGGCTCCGGGAGCACACGGTAGACCCGGATGGACTCCGCGCGGGAGACCGCGCTGTTGGCGGAGGCGACGGCCCGCGCGATCTCCTCCCGCAGCGCGTTCTCCTCACGGCTCTCCCGGCCCTGACCGTCGCCCTGGAGCGCCAGGGAGCCCCGCCAGTGCGCGAGGAAGTCCGGGTCCAGGGTGATCAGCGCGCCGACGCACGGCCGGTCGTCGCCGATCACGACCGCCTGGTGGATCAGCGGATGCATGCGCAGCCGCTGCTCCAGGGGCGCCGGGGCGACGCTCTTGCCGCCGCTGGTGACGATGACGTCCTTCTTGCGCCCGGTGATCGTCAGATACCCCTCGGAGTCCAGCCGCCCGATGTCCCCGGTGGCCAGCCAGCCGCCGCGCAGCGCGGCCCGCGTCGCCGTCTCGTCGCCGACATAGCCCTGGAACACCGACGGGCCGCGCACCAGGATCTCCCCGTCGTCGGCCACCTGGACCTCGGTGCCCGGCAGCGGCCGGCCGACCGTACCGGACTTCTCCCGGCCGAGCGGCTGCATGGTGATCCCGCCGGAGACCTCGGTGAGGCCGTACCCGTCGTGGATGTACACCCCGATGCCCTCGTAGAACAGGTTCAGTTCGCGGTTCAGCGAGGAACCGCCGGAACTGCCGCGCACCACGCGTCCGCCGAGCGCCGCGCGCAGCCTGCGGTACACCGTCCGCTCGTACAGGGCGTGCTGCAGCCTCAGCTCGAACCCGGGCCCCGGCCCGGCGCCCAGGCGGTGGCGCTCCTGTGCCTGGGCGAAGTCCCGCGCGGTCTGCGCCGCCCGCTCGAACAGGGCACCCCGGCCCGCCTGTTCGGCCGCCTGCAGGAACTTCTTGTAGAGCCTCTCGAACACCGACGGCACGCCGTACAGATACGTCGGCCGGAACGTGGTCAGCGCCGAGGCCAGCGACGCCTCGGTCAGCTCCGGCTCGTGCGCCATCAGGGCGCCGCCCCGTACACACACCAGCATGATCATCAGGCCGTACACATGGGAGAACGGCAGAAACGCCAGCACGGACGGCTGCTCGCCGGGCGGAGCCGCCGTGTGCTTCCAGCCGGCCAGGTACGTGTCGCAGGGATAGGCCAGGCCCCGGTGACTGAGCGCGCAGCCCTGGGGGCGGCCGGAGGTGCCGGAGGTGTAGACGACCGCCGCGGTGGCGTCCGGCAGCACGATCCGGCGCAGCGACTCCACCGTGGTGTACGGCACGACCGCGCCCCGCTCGACGAGTTCGGGCAGCGCGCCCGCGTCCAGCTGCCAGACGTGGCGCAGCCGCGGCAGCCGGGCGCACACCGTGCCGACGGTCATGACGCCCTGCTCGTCCTCCACGACCACGGCCACACAGCCGGCGTCCCGCAGGATCCACTCGACCTGGTCCCGCGAGGACGCCGGATGGATCGGCACGACCTCGGCGCCCACGGCCCACAGCGCATGGCTGAACACCGTCCACTCGTAGCGGGTGCGGGACATCAGGGCCACCCGGTGGCCGGGGGAGACCCCGGCGGCGATCAGCCCCTTGGCCAGGTCGACCACCTCGTCGCGCAGCTCGACGGCCGTCACCTCCCGCCACACGGTGGCGGCGGAATCCACGCGATGGGCGAGCACCGGCAGGGTGGGACTGCGCTCCGCGGTGTCGAAGACGCTGTCGGCGAGGCCGCCGGTGAGCGGTGGGGCAACGGCGGGAGCGAGGGCGACGTCGCGCATGCGCTGCTCCTGGATGTACAGAGGGTCACACCGCCGATCGGCTCGGTGTCGGCGGTGCTCGAATGTAGCCCAGCGGACCGCGTTCGGTGCCGGGAACGTGGAAGTCGTGATCGACTGATGATGCGGGCGTGTCCTGGGGACTCGGCAGACATGAGTCATGTGAACCCCGATCCGGAACCCGAGCGGACCACCGGGCTGGAGCCCGGCGGCTCGGTACCGCCCGGCGAGACGCCGCCGGCCGAGAGCAGCATGCCCGAGGCCGGGCCCCGCGAGACGCACAACCCGCCCCGGGGCTGGGCCAAGGCGCCGCTGACGCTGATCCTTGTCGTCGTCGCGCTGGTCGCGCTGTTCTTCCTGGTGTACGCCCTGGTGCTGATCGTCTGACCCCGGCCGTCAGCTCTGGGTACGCCGGACGCACTCGGTGACGACGTCCCTCAGGTCGCCGCCATGCTCCAGCAGCAGGCGCTGCTCGCGCGCCCCGTTGCCGCGCCGCAGCAGCTCCGTGATGCCCTGTTCGGCGCGCTCGGCGTCGCCGGTGGCGGTGAGCGCGTCCCCGGTGTGGGCGAGCAGCGAGCGCAGCACCTGCGAGGCGGGCTCGGGCCGCATGGTCGCCGGGTCGAGCAGGTTCTCCTCCAGGCCGAACCGCGCGGCCTGCCAGTCGGCGAGCCGCAGCAGGCTCACGCTGTGGTCGGGCGCAGGCCGGCCCGCCCGCCAGTCCCGGGCGGCCGTCTCCACGAGCGCGCGGGTCAGCGTCGCGATCAGCACGGCGGTTTCCGCGCCGAGGCACACGTCGGCCACCCGGACCTCCACGGTCGGATAGCGGACGGACAGCCGCGCGTCGAAGTAGACCATCCTGTTGTCCAGCAGGGCACCGGTGGCCACCATGTCCGCCACCCGCCGGTGATACCGCTCGGCCGACTCGAACGGCTCGGTCGGCCCGGCCGACGGCCAGCGGTTCCACACCCGGCTGCGATAGCTGGCGTAACTCGTGTCCCGTCCCTGCCAGAACGGCGAGTTCGCACTGATCGCCCGGAGCACCGGGAGCCATGTCCGGATCCGGTCGAGGACGGCGATGCCCTCCTCGTCGGACTCCACGCACACATGCACGTGGCAGCCGCACACCAGCTGCTCCCAGGTCGGTATCCCGTAGTGCTCGGCCAGCCACTGGTAGCGCTCGTTCACGCTGAGGGAGGGGCTGACCGGCAGGGGAGAGGTGGCCAGCGCCGCGACCGCGCAGCCGAGCTCCCCGGCGTGCCGCGCCGCCTCCTTGCGGCAGCGCACGATCTCCTCGCCGAGGTCCGCCATGTTCGCCTGCGGATGCGTGGCGAACTCCAGCATCTGCCGGAACAGCTCCTTCTCGAAGACGTTCTGCCCCGGATCGTCGTGGGCGACCCGGGCGAGGACGGCCGCCGCCAGCGCCTTCGGTTCGCCGCTGTCCGGGTCGACGAGAAGGAGTTCCTCCTCCACTCCCACGGTGCGCACCTGGTGCCACCCTTCCGTGTCCACGCCACGACGGGCAGTCGAGGCTCTGTACGACCCCCGACTGCCCCTGGGCGGGCCGCCGACACCTGGTTTTCAGTGCTCCGGCGTCAGCCAGACCGTCGCGAGCGGCGGCAGGGTGAGCTTCAGGAACCCGTCCTCGGGCTTCATCGGCCCCGCGTCGCCGACCCCGCTGCCGCCGTAGCGGACGTCGTCCGTGTTCAGCTCCTCCTGCCAGGCCGGGATCTCGTCGCCGGCCCACAGCCGGTAGTCGTGCCGGACGACCGGGGAGAAGTTCGACACCGCGAGCAGCGGGGAGCCGTCGGCGGCGAAGCGCAGGAACGCGAAGACGTTGTCGTCGGCCGCGTCGCAGAGCACCCACCGGAACCCGCCCGGGTCGGAGTCCCGCTGCCACAGCGCCGGCGTCGCCCGGTACACGGTGTTCAGATCCCGTACCAGATCCCGCACGCCGCGGTGGTCCCCGGCGGAGTGGTAGTCGTCGCCCAGCAGCCACCACTCGGGGCCGTGCGCCTCGGACCACTCGGCGCCCTGCGCGAACTCCTGCCCCATGAAGAGCAGCTGCTTGCCGGGGTGGGCCCACATGAAGGCCAGGTACGCGCGGTGGTTGGCCCGCTGCTGCCACCAGTCGCCGGGCATCTTCGACACCAGGGACCGCTTGCCGTGCACGACCTCGTCGTGGGAGATGGGCAGGACGTAGTTCTCGCTGTAGGCGTACACCATCGAGAAGGTCATCTCGTTGTGGTGGTACTTGCGGTGCACCGGCTCCTTCTGGATGTACTGCAGCGAGTCGTGCATCCAGCCCATGTTCCACTTCAGGCCGAAGCCGAGCCCGCCGCTGTCCGTCGGCCGGGTCACCCCGTCCCAGGCGGTGGACTCCTCGGCGATGGTCACGACTCCGGGACAGCGCCGGTAGACGGTGGCGTTCATCTCCTGCAGGAAGGCGACCGCGTCCAGATCCTCCCGCCCGCCGAAGACGTTCGGCTCCCACTGGCCGGAGTCCCGCGAGTAGTCGAGGTAGAGCATGGAGGCCACGGCGTCCACGCGCAGCCCGTCGATGTGGAACTCCTGGCACCAGTACACCGCGTTGGCGACGAGGAAGTTGCGCACCTCGATGCGACCGAAGTCGAACTCGTACGTCCCCCAGTCCGGATGCTCGGCGCGCGTGGCGTTCCCGGGCTCGTACAGCGGATCCCCGTCGAACCGGGCCAGCGCCCAGTCGTCCTTGGGGAAGTGCGCCGGCACCCAGTCCATGATCACACCGATGCCGGCCCGGTGCAGCGCGTCCACCAGGTACTTGAAGTCGTCGGGGGAGCCGAGGCGGGGCGTCGGCGCGTAGTAGGAGGTGACCTGGTAGCCCCAGGAGCCGCTGAACGGATGACCGGCGACCGGCATCAGCTCGACATGCGTGAAGCCCATCTCCTTGACGTAGGGGGGCAGCTCGTCGGCCAGCTGGCGGTACGTCAGCCCCGGCCGCCATGACGGCAGATGGACCTCGTACACCGAGAACGGCGCCTGGTGCACGGGCCTGTCACCCCGGTGCGCCATCCACTCCGCGTCGCCCCACTCGTGCCGCGAGACCGCGACGACCGACGCGGTGTCCGGCGGCATCTCCGTGCACCGCGCCATCGGGTCGGCCTTGAGGAAGCGATGGCCGTAACGCGAGGTGATCTCGAACTTGTAGCGGGCGCCCTCGCCGATCCCGGGCAGGAACAGCTCCCACACACCGGACGCGCCGAGCGACCGCATCGGGTACTGCGTGCCGTCCCAGTACGTGAAGTCCCCGGCCACCCGCACCCCCTGGGCGTTGGGCGCCCACACGGTGAAGCGGGTCCCGGTCACGCCCTGATGGGTCATCGGCTCCGCGCCGAGCGCCTGCCACAGCTGCTCGTGCCGGCCCTCCCGGATCAGATGCAGGTCCAGCTCGCCGAGAGCGGGCAGGAAGCGGTACGGGTCGTGCACCTCCTGCTCGGCGTCGTCGTAGGTCACCAGGAGCGTGTACGACGGGATCTCCGGGTACGGCAGGACGGCCGCGAAGAGGCCGTCGCCCTCCGAGCGCAGGGGGCTGCGCATGCCGTCGACCACCACGTGCACCGCGCGCGCGTTCGGGCGCAGTGCCCGGAACAGGGTGCCGCCCGGCACCGGGTGGGCGCCGAGCAGGGCGTGCGGATCGTGGTGGGCGCCGCCGAGCAGCCGGCCGCGATCGGCCGCGTCGAGGGGCAGGGCCCGGGCCGGCGCGCGGCCGGCGGCCTCGGGGAGCGAGGTGTCGCGCAGAGCCATGACGTCATCCTCCCCACACGGCGAGCCGCTTGATCGCCGCCATCGGTACCGGCAGCCAGTCGGGCCGGTGTCTTGCCTCGTACAGCACCTCGTAGACCGCCCTGTCCGTCTCGTGCGCGCGCAGCAGCGCGTGCTTCTTGCGTGGATCCCAGCCGGCGCGGGCCGCGTAGCCCGCGCAGAACGCCTCCCGGCAGCGGCGCGCCCATTCGGGTCGCCAGGGGCGGCGCTGCCGGGCCGCGTAGTCGAAGGAGCGCAGCATCCCCGCCACGTCCCGCACCGGGGACTGCGGGACACACCGCTCGGCGAGGGGCCGGGACGGCTCGCCCTCGAAGTCGATCACGAACCAGTCGCGGCCGGCCCGCAGCACCTGCCCGAGGTGCAGATCGCCGTGGATGCGCTGGGCGGGCGGCCCGGAGTCGCAGGTGGCGAGCGCCCTGAACGCGGCCCGCAGCCCCGGTACGAAGGGCAGCAGCGCCGGAACGGCGTGCGCGGCCGCGTCCAGCCGTGCGCACATCGCCTCGGCCGTACGGCTGTTCTCGCCCGGCCCGGCCGACGGGAACGCCCCGGCCAGCGCGAGGTGCACCTCGGCCATGGCCCGGCCCAGTTCCCGGGCCTCGGCGGTGAAGTCGTCGCCGGCGGCGAGCGCGCGCAGCGCCAGCGTCCAGCCGTCGGTCGCGTCCGGCAGGAACGGCTGCAGTACGCCCAGCGTGGCCGGCTGCGGCGCGGTCGTACCGAACCAGGCCACCGGTGCCGGCACCCGGGTGCACCCCTGTGCGGCCAGCGCGGCCGTCACCTCCAGGTCCGGGTTGACGCCCGGCTGGATCCGGCGGAAGACCTTCAGGATGTACGCGTCGCCGTACACGATCGAGGAGTTGGACTGCTCGGCGTCCAGCAGGCGCGGCGGCAGCCCGCCGGGCAGATGGGCGTTGGGGTCGGCGTCGAACCGCAGCGGGCCGGCCGTGCCGGGCCGCCGCAGCCGCTCCAGCAGCAGGTTCGCCGAGCGAGGGTCGTGCAGCGCGTCGTAGACCGCCAGCCCGGCGAACGGGCCCTGTTCGGCCCGCCCGAGGTACGCCCGCTCCAGTCGTGGGGCGAGGTGTTCGCGCAGCCCGAGCAGCAGCTGGTAGCAGTCACCGGGCGGGGGAGTGCCGCCCGGCGTGGGCACGGGCGCGTGCGAGGCGTGCACCAGCAGATGCAGACATCCCGGGAACAGCTCGGTCACGGAGAGCACGGTCAGATCGGTGACGGGCCGGTCCTTGCCCGCGAACCAGCGTTGCCTCGGCAGCCACTGGCGCAGCAGCCCGCCCAATGAGACCAGGGGCCCGTCGAGGCCGACGGCCGTTCTCGGTCGGGCGGTGATGGTCTTCGGCATGGTGACGCGTCCTTTCCTCGGCGCCGGTCGTTCAGCGACGGCGGCCGATGCGGGATGCGACTCGGGTGAGCCGGAACCAGTAGAAGCCGTGGCCCTGCAGGGTGAGCAGGTACGGCAGCTCGCCGATGGCGGGGAAACGCACCCCGCCGATCAGCTCGACCGGGTGCCGGCCGTCGTAGGCCCGCAGGTCGAGCTCGGTGGGCTGCGCGAAGCGGGAGAAGTTGTTGACGCACAGCACCAGGTCGTCGCCGTACTCGCGCAGGAACGCCAGGACCGCCGGGTTGGAGGACTGCAGTTCGGTGAACGAGCCGAGACCGAAGGCGGGATTCTGCTTGCGGATCTCGATCATGCGGCGGGTCCAGTGCAGCAGCGACGACGGCGACGACATCGACGCCTCGACGTTGGTGACCTGGTAGCCGTAGACCGGGTCCATGATCGTCGGCAGGTACAGGCGTCC
>NZ_JBITGJ010000076.1:0-39471 GCF_044456925.1 Streptomyces sp. NPDC050743 | reverse complement strand
TCCGGCTCCTACTTCGCCGCAAGCTGCGCCGGGGCGCCACTCACCGTCGTACAGCAGTACATCGAGCGGCAGCAGCGCCCCGTGAGCTGAGGTCACCAGTGCGGACCCGTGCCCCTGGTGCGGGTCACCCCTATTTTGAGATGGCCTTCACCATCCGGCCTGAAGACCGGAGCACTGGCCAAGATCAAAGGTAGAGGTGCCTCTGCAAGGGCTCCGACATGCGGTGGTGGGCCACGGCTGAGTGGGGAGCCACGGTGACGAGTCCCTGGATGATCTCCACCTTGCAGCCCTTGGGGCGTCGGTCCGCTTCCAGACCCAGACGAGTTCGTCCCACTCATTGTCGGTCAGCAGATAGTCGCCCTCGAACTCGTCCATGGGCCCATCCAACATGCCGAACGGGACCGGCGGAGGTCCACCGATCCCGTTCACCCGAAAGGGAAATCCCCTGGTCAGGCGATACGTTCCAGCACCACCGGCGACGCCTGGAAGGCCGTGCCCGGTGCCGCGATGTCGTAGGAGCCCTCGACCGCTTGGAGCGCGTACTCGAAGCGCTCGGAGGTGTCCGTGTGGAGGGTCAGCAGGGGCTGGCCCTCGGTGACCGTGTCGCCCGGCTTGGCGTGCATCTCGACGCCCGCCGCCGCCTGCACCGGGTCCTCCTTGCGGGCGCGGCCGGCGCCCAGGCGCCAGGCGGCGATGCCGATGTCGTAGGCGTCCAGGCGGGTGAGGACACCCGAGGACGGCGCCTTGATGACGTGCTGTTCCTTCGACGTGGGCAGCACGGCGTCCGGGTCGCCGCCCTGGGCCGCGATCATGCGGCGCCAGACGTCCATGGCCGAGCCGTCGGCCAGGGCCTTCGCGGGGTCGGCGTCCTTGATGCCGGCCGCTTCGAGCATCTCGCGGGCCAGGGCGACGGTCAGCTCGACCACGTCCGCGGGGCCGCCGCCCGCCAGGACCTCCACCGACTCGCGGACCTCCAGAGCGTTGCCGGCGGTCAGGCCCAGCGGGGTCGACATGTCGGTCAGGAGCGCCACCGTCTTCACGCCGTGGTCGGTGCCGAGGCCGACCATCGTGGTGGCCAGTTCGCGGGCGTCGTCCAGGGTCTTCATGAAGGCGCCGCTGCCCACCTTGACGTCCAGGACCAGGGAGCCCGTGCCCTCGGCGATCTTCTTCGACATGATCGATGAGGCGATGAGCGGGATCGCCTCCACCGTGCCGGTCACGTCCCGCAGCGCGTACAGCTTCTTGTCCGCCGGGGCCAGGCCGTCGCCCGCCGCGCAGATCACCGCGCCCGTGGTGTCCAGGACGTTCAGCATCTCCTCGTTGGAGAGCAGGGCCCGCCAGCCGGGGATCGACTCCAGCTTGTCCAGCGTGCCGCCGGTGTGGCCGAGGCCCCGGCCGGAGAGCTGCGGCACGGCAGCGCCGCACGCCGCCACCAGCGGGGCCAGCGGCAGGGTGATCTTGTCACCGACGCCGCCCGTCGAGTGCTTGTCCGCCGTCGGGCGGGACAGGGTGGAGAAGTCCATGCGCTCGCCGGAGGCGATCATGGCCGCCGTCCAGCGGGCGATCTCGCGCCGGTTCATGCCGTTGAGCAGGATCGCCATGGCGAGCGCGGACATCTGCTCGTCGGCGACCTCGCCGCGGGTGTACGCGTCGATGACCCAGTCGATCTGCTCGTCGGTCAGCTCGCCGCGGTCCCGCTTGGTGCGGATCACGGAGATGGCGTCCATGGCCATGGCGGGTGTTGTTCCTTCCGGGAGGTGCGAAGTGTGCGGCCCCCCTGCGAGCGGGACAGGGGGGCCGTACGGGACTTACTTGGTGAGATGGTCCGGGCCGAAGGCCTGGGGCAGCATCTCGGAGAGCGGGAGGACGCCCGCGGGGGTGTCCAGCAGGAGGTCCGGGCCGCCGAACTCGTACAGCAGCTGACGGCAGCGGCCGCACGGCACGAGCAGGCCGCCCTTGCCGTCCACGCAGGTGAAGTGCGTGAGGCGGCCGCCGCCCGTGCGCTGCAGGTCGGAGACCAGGCCGCACTCGGCGCACAGGCCGATGCCGTAGGAGGCGTTCTCCACGTTGCAGCCGGTGACCGTGCGGCCGTCGTCGACCCGGGCCGCCACGCCGACCGGGAAGCCGGAGTAGGGGGCGTACGCGTGGGACATCGCCTCACGCGCCACCACTCGCAGCGCCTCCCAGTCGAACCCGGCGGCTTCCTCTGTCACTTGCCCTGACCCTTCCGGTAGCGCATACCGTCCGCCTTCGGCATCCGCAGGCGCTGCGCCGACAGCGACAGCACCAGCAGGGTGACGACGTACGGCGTGGCACCCACGAAGTCGCTCGGGACCTCGTCGGTGACCAGGTACCAGAGCAGCACCAGCG
The DNA here is from genome assembly GCF_044456925.1 of Streptomyces sp. NPDC050743. NCBI lineage: Bacteria > Bacillati > Actinomycetota > Actinomycetes > Kitasatosporales > Streptomycetaceae > Streptomyces > Streptomyces sp. NPDC050743. Next base: position 37,101 of record NZ_JBITGJ010000076.1, on the reverse strand, counting down.
CGGCCACGACGAGGCTGATCGCGCCCTGCCACAGCGACGTGCGGTACAGCTTCCAGCCTGCCAGGGCGACGAGCAGGATGACCAGCAGGAGCAGCAGCGCGTGCACGGTCGTGCCGCCGTTGCGCAGCTGGAGGGCGTCGGAGTAGCCGAACAGGCCCGCGCCCATCGCGAGGCCGCCCGGACGCCAGTTGCCGAAGATCATCGCCGCGAGGCCGATGTAGCCGCGGCCACCGGTCTGGCCCTCCAGGTAGGTGTGCGAGGTGACCAGCGCGAGGAAGGCGCCGCCGAGGCCGGCCAGGCCGCCGGAGACGGCCACGGCCGCGTACTTGTACTTGTAGACGTTGACGCCGAGGGACTCGGCCGCGGTCGGGTTCTCGCCGCAGGAGCGCAGGCGCAGACCGAACGGGGTGCGCCACAGCAGCCACCAGCTGCCGACGAACAGCACCGCGGCCAGGATCGTGATCACGGACAGGTTGGTGATCAGACCGCCGATGATGCCGGCGAGGTCGGACACCAGGAACCAGTGGTGCTTCTCGATCGAGGAGAGGCCGTCGGACAGGCCGGGCACGGTGACCTGCGGCAGCGAGTCCACCGGCGGGGACTGCTTGGGGTTGCCGCCCGCGTCGGCCGCGCTGCCGCCCGCGAAGAACAGCTTGGCGAGGTACTGGGTGGCACCGAGCGCGAGCAGGTTGATCGCGACACCGGAGACGATGTGGTCGACGCCGAAGGTGACGGTGGCGACGGCGTGCAGCAGGCCGCCGAGGACGCCGAAGCCGATCCCGCACAGCAGGCCGAGCCAGGGGCTGGACTGCCAGCCGACCCAGCCGGCGCCGAAGGTGCCGAGGATCATCATGCCCTCGAGGCCGATGTTGACCACACCGGACCGCTCGGACCACAGGCCCGCGAGGCCGGCGAGGCCGATCGGCACCGCGAGGCCCAGCGCGGCGCTGACCTGCCCGGCGGAGTCGAGCTGGTTGGAGCCGGTGATCACGCGGACCGCGGCCAGGAGCAGCAGCGCACCCGCGACGAACAGGAGGATCTGGCCGAAGGAGCGACCCGAGCGCTGCGGCGCGCCGGCCGCCTTGGGCGCCGCGGGCGGCGGCGTGTCGGTCATCGTGGCAGTCATCACGCCACCTCCTGCTTCTTCGTCGGGGCGGCGGGCTGGGCGGCGAGTTCGGCGCCCACCTTCTGCTGCTGGCGCTTGAGACCGTAGCGGCGCACGACCTCGTAGGCGATCACGACGCACAGGACGATGACGCCCTGGATGACGCCGAGGATCTCCTTGTCGTAGCCCTGGAACTCCAGGTGGTTGGTGGTGCGCTCCAGGAAGCCCCAGAGCAGGGCGCCGAGCGCGATGCCGATCGGGTGGTTGCGGCCGAGCAGCGCGATGGCGATGCCGGTGAAGCCGATGCCGACCGGGAAGTCGTTGCTGAACTGGTGGCTGTCGTTGAGCAGGGTCGGCATGCCGATGAGACCTGCCACCGCACCCGAGATGATCATGCTGGTGGCGACCATCTTCTTCACCGACACACCGCTCGCGGAGGCGGCGCTCTCGGACTGGCCGACCGTGCGCAGGTCGAAGCCGAACCGGGTGCGGCCGAGCACGAACCAGTACGCGATGCCGACGAGCACGGCGACGAAGATGAAGCCCCACAGCGTGCCGGCCGGGCCCGTGTCGATCGAGAAGAAGTACGAGGACGACGGCAGCGGCTTGGTGGAGACGAGGGTGCCGCCCTGCTGCAGCTCGGCGAGACGCCCGGGCTGGAGCAGGTAGGCGATGATCGCGGTGGCGATCGAGTTCAGCATGATGGTCGAGATGACCTCGCTGACGCCCCGGGTCACCTTGAGGATGCCCGCGATGGCCGCCCACAGGGCGCCGGTCGCCATCGCGCAGATGAGGATCAGCGGGATGGCGATCCAGCCGGGCACGGTCAGCGCCCCGCCGAGGACGGCGGCGAAGAACGCGGCGAGCCGGTACTGGCCGTCGACGCCGATGTTGAACAGGTTCATGCGGAAGCCGATGGCCACCGCGACACCCGCGAGGTAGTACGTCGTCGCCTTGTTCAGGATGTAGACCTGGCTGTCGCTGGCGAAGCCGTAGGTCACCATGTCGCTGAACGCGTCGCCGGGGTTCTTGCCGGTCGCGAGGATCACCAGGGTGGTGACGACGAGCGCGGCGACAATCGCCAGCAGCGGTGCCGCGATCCCGAGGAGCAGCCGCTCCTTGTCGATCCGTGAGGTCAGCTTGTTCATCGCTCGTCGTCCTCTGTGTGCTCCAGGTGGCCGGTGGCCGCACCCGTCATGGCGGAGCCCAGCTCTTCGGGGGTGATGGTGGCGGGGTCGGCGTCGGCGACCAGACGGCCGCGGTACATCACCCGCAGGGTGTCGGAGAGCCCGATCAGCTCGTCCAGGTCGGCGGAGATGAGCAGCACGGCCAGTCCCTCGCGGCGGGCCTCGCGGATGTAGTCCCAGATGGCCGCCTGCGCGCCGACGTCCACACCGCGGGTGGGGTGGGCGGCGATGAGCAGCTTGGGGCCGTGGCTCATCTCGCGGCCGACGATCAGCTTCTGCTGGTTGCCGCCGGACAGCGAGGCCGCGGTCACGTCGATGCCGGGGGTGCGGACGTCGTACGCCTGCACGATCCGCTCGGTGTCGGCGCGGGCCGCCTTGATGTCGAGGAGCTGGCCGCGGGAGTTGGGCCTCTCGGTGACGTGGCCGAGGATGCGGTTCTCCCACAGCGGGGCTTCCAGCAGCAGGCCGTGGCGGTGGCGGTCCTCGGGGATGTAGCCGATGCCGGCCTCGCGGCGGTCGCGGGTCGGGGTGTGGGAGATGTCGGTGCCGTCGAGCGTGACGACGCCGGCGTCCGGGTGGCGCATGCCCATGATCGCCTCGACCAGCTCGGACTGGCCGTTGCCCTCCACACCGGCGATGCCGAGGACCTCGCCCTTGTGGATGGTGAAGGAGATCTGGTCCAGGATGATCCGCTCGATGCCCTCGAGGTCGGTCTGCGCGAGGTGCAGCCCCTCCACCTTCAGCATCGGGACGTCCGTGACGGTGGACTCCGCGGTCTCCGGGGTGGGCAGCTCGGCGCCGACCATCAGCTCGGCGAGCTGCTTGGGGGTGGTGCCGCGCGGCGAGACCGTGCCGACGGTGGTGCCGCGCCGGATGACGGTGATCTCGTCGGCGACCGACAGCACCTCGCCCAGCTTGTGGGAGATGAAGATGACGGTGAGGCCCTCGGACTTCAGCTCGCGCAGGTTGTCGAAGAGCGCCTCGACCTCCTGCGGCACGAGCACGGCCGTCGGCTCGTCGAGGATGAGGGTCTTGGCGCCGCGGTAGAGGACCTTGAGGATCTCCACGCGCTGACGATCGGCGACGCCGAGCTCCTCCACCAGCACGTCCGGGCGGACGTTCAGGCCGTAGGCGTCCGAGATCTCCTTGATCTTGGTGCGGGCCTTGTTGCCGATGCCGTACAGCTTCTCCGCGCCGAGGACGACGTTCTCCAGCACGGTGAGGTTGTCGGCCAGCATGAAGTGCTGGTGCACCATGCCGATGCCGCGGGCGATGGCGTCGGCGGGGTTGTTGAAGGTGACCGTCTCGCCGTTCACGGTGATGGTGCCCTCGTCCGGCTGCTGCATGCCGTAGAGGATCTTCATCAGGGTGGACTTGCCGGCGCCGTTCTCACCGCAGAGGGCGTGGACGGTGCCCGTGCGGACCGTGATGTCGATGTCGCGGTTGGCGACGACGCCGGGGAAGCGCTTGGTGATGCCGCGCAGTTCGACGGCAGCGGGAGGGCTGGACGCGTTGATGGCGCACTCTCCTCGAGGAAAGGGGCTGCATGGGGGAGGTGGCGGGCGTCGGCGACGCTAGCGCGGCAACTCCGCGCTACACGCGTAGAGTTGACACATTGTTATGGCTCGGCGGGGGCCACCGAAGGCGCCCCAGCGCCGAGCCTCAAGTCCCACGGTACGACCGGACCGTCGGTTCGACGGGCCGGCCGTACCGGTCGGGTCACGGGGTCGTCTTGACCTTGATCGAGCCGTCGACGATCTTCTTCTTCGCCGCGTCCAGCTTGGCCTGGATGTCGTCGATGAAGCCACCGCTGGTGGCCAGCGAGACGCCGCCCTTCTCCAGGGAGTAGGTGTTGACGCCGGTCAGCGGCTTGCCGTCGTGCACGGACTTGATGAAGTCGTAGACACCGACGTCGACGTTCTTGACCATCGAGGTCAGGATCGAGTTCTTGTACTGGGCCAGACCCGGGATGTTGTACTGGTCCGAGTCGACGCCGATGGCCCAGGTGCCCTTCTTGCCGCTGATGGCCTCGATGGCACCGTTGCCGGAGGAGCCGGCCGCCGAGTAGATCACGTCGGCGCCGTTGTCCAGCATGCCCTGCGCGGCCTCCTTGCCCTTGTCGGGGCTGGCGAAGCCGGAGAAGTCCGAGCCGTGGCTCAGGTACTGGGTGTCGACCTTGATCTTCGGGTCGGTGGCCTTGGCGCCCTGGACGTAACCCGCCTCGAACTTCTTGATCAGCGGGACGTCGACACCGCCGATGAAGCCGATGTGGTGCGCCTTGGACTTCAGCGCGGCCGCGACACCGGCCAGGTAGGAGCCCTGCTCCTCGGTGAAGGTGATGCTGTCGACGTTCTTGGCGTCCACGACCGAGTCGACGATGCCGAAGCTCGTCTTCGGGTACTTCGCGGCGACCTTGGACATCGACGTGGCGTAGGAGAAGCCGACACCGACGATCGGGTTGTAGCCGGCCTCGGCCAGGTCCGACAGGCGCTGCTCGCGGTCGGCCTCGGTGTCCGAGGTCTTCGCGGTCAGCTCCTTGATGTCGCCGCCGAACTCGCTCTTGGCCTTGTCGGCACCACGCGCGGCGGAGTCGTTGAAGGAACGGTCACCGCGGCCGCCGACGTCGAAGGCGAGACCGATCTTGACACCCTTGCCGCCGGCCGAGGAGGACGGCGAGGCGTTGTTGTCGGAGGAGGTGCTGCCACAGGCAGTGGCAGTGAGGGCGAGTGCCGCGGTCGCTGCACACGCGGCGGAAAGCTTGGCTACCCGGCGCACGGGAGGCTCCTTCACCTGACCTGAGCGCCGTGTCGGCGCTTGATGTGAGCACCATGCCGGTGCTCGAGCCGAAACGCCCCGGCGGCGTCGGCTTCGCGGCATCGTAACGCGCGTAGATGTCGCAAAAAACCCTCTCGCGAAGCCGTTATCGATTCGAGGCAAACAGCGTCTGAACTCGCTCTCCCCGTCCTCTCATGGCGGTGTTGCACGGCGTGCACGAATGGCTTACGAGTATGTTGCGCAGGCCAGCGGGAGGGCCCCAGGGCTCCCGACTCGGGGCGCCCCCGGGGCCCGCGAGGCTCAGCCCTGTACGCCGTTCGGCTCCAGGAAGGCCGCCGCCGTGAACATCTCCACGCCGACGGTGATCGCGTGCTCGTCGGCGTCGAAGTCGCCCTGGTGGAGATCGCGTACGGTGCGCTCGCCGGGCGTGCGGACACCGAGCCGTGCCATCGCGCCGGGTACGTGCTCCAGGTACCAGGAGAAGTCCTCGCCGCCGAGGCTCTGCTCGGTGCTCTCGACGGAGTCGCGGCCGCGGCGCGCCGCCATCGCCCGGCGCAGCAGGTCGGTCGACTCCCGGTCGTTGACGACGGGCGGCACCCCGCGCACATAGGTGATCTCGGACTTGGCGCGGTGCATGGTGGCGACCTCGTCGATGGCCGCGTGCACGATGTCGGGGGCCTGCCGCCAGGCGTCCAGGTCCAGGCAGCGCACGGTCCCGGACAGCTCGGCGTGCTGCGGGATCACGTTCGGGGCGTGGCCCGACTCGATCCGCCCCCAGGTCACCGCCAGCCCGGCCCGGGTGTCGACGCGCCGGGCGATCAGCGCGGGCACGTCGACGGCGACCCGGGCGGCGGCGGTGACGAGGTCGGTGGTCAGATGCGGCCGGGCGGTGTGCCCGCCGGGCCCGTCCAGGGCGATCTCCAGCCGGTCGCAGGCGCTCGTGATCGCGCCGTGCCGCAGCCCGATCTTCCCGGCGTCGACGCGGGGGTCGCAGTGCACCGCGAGGATCCGCTCGACCCCCTTCAGCGCCCCGTCCTCGATGGCGTCCAGCGCGCCGCCAGGCAGCACCTCCTCGGCGGGCTGGAAGAGCAGCCGCACCGGACGGGGCAGCAGGCCCTTGGCGTGCAGGTCGGCGAGCACGAGCCCGGCGCCGAGCACGACGGTCGTGTGCACGTCGTGCCCGCACGCATGCGCCCGGTCGGGCACGGTCGACCGATACGGGCAGTCACTCTTCGTGTCCGGGATGGGCAGGGCGTCGATGTCCGCGCGCAGGGCCAGCAGCGGCAGGGCCGACCGCTCACCCTCCGTCAGGCCGATGTCACAGACGAGTCCGGTTCCCTTGGCGAGCACCCGGGGCCGAAGCCCGGCCAGCTCCAGCCGCTCCTTGATCGCGGCGGTCGTACGGAACTCCTGATTGCCCAGCTCAGGGTGCATGTGCAGGTCGCGACGGAAGGCGACGAGTTCGGCGTGCAGGGCTTCGCTCAGCACGCCGGGGAGCACATCCCCCGCGAGGCCGGCCTCGGACTCTAGGGACATCAATTGCTTCACCCTCTGAAGGGTAGGACGCCCGGCTGGTCAACTACCCCTCGATCAACAAAAGTTCAGCCCGTTTGGGGGAAGAAAATCTGACCGACGGACGCATGGCGGCGGACACGGATGGGTAAAACCTCTGTTTCTCCTTCCACGCATACCACGCCTCCCCGCACTCACGCGCGCCGTGTCCACGAACCGGACCCCGTTCCGCACCCCCGGCCGGTAGGGTCCGGGCCCGTGACGGACGCGACCGAGACCTTCCTGCAGACGACCCGCACCTCCTACGACGCGATCGCCAAGGATTACGCCGCCCAGTTCCCCGCCGGCCGCTGGCATCCCCTGGACCGCACCGTGATCACCGCCTTCGCCGAGCTGGTCAGCAGGCACGGCACGGCACCCGTGGCCGACCTGGGCAGCGGCCCCGGCCATGTCACCGCGCTCCTCGACGAGCTGGGCGTCCCGGCCTTCGGCGTCGACCTCTCCCCCGCCATGGTGGCGCTGGCCCGCGACACCTACCCCCGGCTGCGCTTCCACATCGGTTCCATGACGTCCCTGGACCTGCCGGACGCCACCCTGGGCGGCATCCTCGCCCTGCACTCGACGATCCACGTCCCCGACGCCCACCTGCCGACGGCCTGCGCGGAATTCCACCGCACCCTCCAGCCCGGCGGCCACGTCCTCCTCGCCTTCCAGCCCGCCGACGCGCCCGGCCACCTCCACCTGCCGGAGCGCTTCGGCCACGAGATCGACCTCGACTACTACTGGCGCACCCCGGAGCAGCTCACCACGGTACTGACAGAGGCCGGCCTGGACCTGGTGGCGACGGCGCACCGAGAACCAACCGGCGAGGAAACCAGACCCCGAGCCTTCGTACTCTCCCGCAAGCCCACCCCCGAAGGGTGACCCCCCCCGGCGACTACCACGCCGATTGGCAGATTTGTACCAGCCACCCTGCGGCAAAGCCGCAGGTCAGCCGAGAGCGACAGACGGGCGAGCGGAACGAATCTGCCAATCCCCTCCGGCTCACCACCGGAGGCTCGCCCGACTCCGCCGAGCCGCCCAACCTCGCCCGCCAAGCGGTCGCCGACCCCTACGCCAACCGCGTGACCGTCGCCAGGCGGTGGACGTCGCGGGCCGTGCCCGTCACTCCCGACAGGAAGCCCTGGGCTCGCGGTGACGCGTTTTCCGTGAGCCAGGCGGGGTCGATGTCGCACACCGCAACCCGTACCCCCGTGCCCGCCAGGGCCAGCGGCAGGGTGTGGACGACGGTCGACGGGAAGCTCAGTACCGTACGGCCGATCGGGCCCCGGCGGGCGATCAGCTCCAGGGGGAGATCCGGGCGGACTATCTCCAGGCCGGTCTCGGCGGCCAGGCGGTGGAGCTTGTCCGTGCTCTCCCGGCGGTGCGCGAAGTAGCGCGTCGCACCGTGCGTCTTGGCCAGGTGACGGACCGCTCCGAGATAGGCGTCACCGTCCACGACCCCCGTCTCCACCAGGGACGTCCCCACCATGTCGGCGCCCTTGGTGATGCGCGGGGGCCCGAAGCGGGCGCGGGTCCAGGAGAAGTCGTTGGCCGTGACCGTCACCCCGTCCGGGGTCTCCGTCACCGGCATGGAGGAGAAGACCTCGACCCGGCGGCGGGCGCTGGGCGTCAGCCGGCGGCGGGCCGAGGACGAAACGGGGGCGAACAGCAGATCGCGGGCGCCCGGGCGGCCGCCCTTGCGGTGCCAGCGGACCAGCCGCTCGCCCCGGGCCAGCTGGGCGACGAACTCCATCGTCGCCGTGCCGTCGTCGACCACGACCAGGTCCTTCGCCCGGGTGATCGTCAACAGCAACTGCACATACCGCGAGAACGGGTCGCCCATGACGATCCGGTCGGCCCGGCGGAGCGAGCCCGCCAGGCCGCCGATCGTCGAGAAGGGCGCGGTCGTACCGCCCCGCGCCTCCTCCCAGCGCACCCGGTACCCCTCGTCCCGGGCCAGGTCCGCCATGCGGCGCAGCTGGCCCCGGGTCATGGGGTCGGTCGGGGACAGGACGACGACCGTGAGCTCCGCGCCGGTCTGTGGGGGGTCGCCGGCCACCGTCCGCCGTACCTGCGCGGGCACGGACGGAAGCGGGTCCGTCCCCGGCAGGGGGTCCGGCTCCGCGCCGCGCAGGCCGTGCAGATGCGCCCACTCCAGCACGTTGAGCAGCTGGACCGGGCTCTCCACGAAGGCGAGCGTGCGGGGAGGGTGGCCGGCGTGACCGGCGCGGGGGCTCATCGGCGTACGACCGTCCCGTCCTAAGGGAATCAAGAGGCCAGTGCTCAGACGGTGACCGGCTCGCCGGCCGCGGCCGCGATCTCCGCCTCGGCGACGACACCGGCGACGCGGCGCAGCTTCTTCATCGGGCCCATCTCGGAGTCGTACACCTTCTTGACGCCGTCGCCGAGGGAGGCCTCGATGGTGCGGATGTCACGGACGAGGCGCGTGAGGCCCTGCGGCTCGACGGAGGCGGCCTGGTCGGAGCCCCACATGGCGCGGTCGAGGGTGATGTGACGCTCGACGAACACGGCGCCCAGCGCCACCGCCGCCAGCGTCGTCTGCAGGCCGGTCTCGTGGCCGGAGTAGCCGATCGGGACGTTCGGGTACTCCTTCTCCAGCGTGTTGATCACGCGGAGGTTCAGCTCCTCGGCCTTCGCCGGGTAGGTGGAGGTGGCGTGGCACATGAGGATGTTGTCGCTGCCCAGGACCTCGACCGCGTGGCGGATCTGCTTCGGGGTCGACATGCCCGTGGAGAGGATGACCGTGCGGCCGGTGGCACGCAGCGCGCGCAGCAGCTCGTCGTCGGTCAGGGAGGCGGAGGCCACCTTGTGGGCCGGCAGGTCGAACTTCTCCAGGAAGGCGACGGCCTCGGTGTCCCACGGGGAGGCGAACCAGTCGATCCCCTTCTCCTTGCAGTACTCGTCGATCTGGCGGTACTCGTCCTCACCGAACTCCACGCGGTGGCGGTAGTCGATGTAGGTCATCCGGCCCCAGGGGGTGTCGCGCTCGATGTCCCACTGGTCGCGCGGGGTGCAGATCTCCGGGGTGCGCTTCTGGAACTTGACCGCGTCGCAGCCGGCCTCGGCGGCCACGTCGATCAGCTTGAAGGCGTTCTCCAGCTCACCGTTGTGGTTGATGCCGATCTCGCCGCAGATGTAGACGGGCTTGCCGGGGCCGACCTCGCGGGAACCGAACGTACGCAGACGGGAGTTGGTGCTCATCAGGGGGATGTCCTTACTTGGGGAGGGAATCGAGAGAGGGGCCGAGGATCCAGCTGGCGATCTCTCGGATCGCGCCGTCACCGCCGGGCACGGTGGTGACCGCGCGTGCGGCGCCGCGTACGACGTCGTGGGCGCTCGCGACCGCCACGGGCCAGCCGACGAGGGCGAAGCACGGCAGGTCGTTGACGTCGTTGCCGACGTAGAGCACGCGCTCCGGCGCGATGCCCTGCTCCTCGCACCACTGCTTGAGGGCGAGGTCCTTGCGGTCGATGCCGTGCAGCACCGGGAGCTTGAGCTTCCGGGCGCGGGCGGCGACCACAGGGTTCTGTTCCGTGGACAGGATCAGCATCTTCAGGCCGCTCCTGCGGAGGGCCGCGATGCCGAGTCCGTCGCCGCGGTGCACGGAGACGAACTCCCGTCCTTCGGAGTCGATCAGCACCCGGTCGTCGGTCTGGGTGCCGTCGAAGTCCAGTACGACCGCGTCGATGTCGGCGGCGGTCGGCAGCGAACCGGGGCGGTCCGCGTCGAAGAGGGGCGCCAGGGCGCGGGCCCGGGCGAGGTCGTGCGGGTCGTCGATCTCCAGCACGCGCGCGGGGTCGGTGCGCACGAGTTCCGTACGGCCGAAGAAGCGGTGCTGGTGCTTGCGGAAGCCGGCCGCGTCCATCGCGTAGGCGGCGCCGGTCTCCAGGAAGTCCTGGGGGCGGTCCTGGCGGCGCGGGCGGTAGGACTTGTCGTGGTTGACGCCCACCCCGCCCTCGGTCTCCGCGTCGGCCTCGCGCCAGATGAAGCCGTGGAACGGGGCCACGGTCACCGCCGTGTCCGCGCCGTTCTCGACGACCGCGCCGGCCACCCCGTCGATGTCCTCGCGGACGATGAAGGGGCTGGTGCACTGCACGAGCAGGACCGCGTCGACCGTCGCGCCGTGCAGCGCCTCGTGGGCGTCCATGGCGTGCAGGACCGCGGCCTCGGAGGTCGCCGTGTCCCCGGCGATGGCGGCGGGCCGCAGCACGACCTCGGCGCCGGCCTCGCGGGCGGCGGCGGCGATGGCCTGGTCGTCGGTGGAGACGACGACGTCGGTCACCAGCCGGGTCGCCAGGCACTCGCGCACCGCGCGCGCCACCAGCGGGACCCCGCCGACGGGCGCGAGGTTCTTCGCGGGCACGCCCTTGGAGCCGCCGCGCGCGGGGATCACCGCGAGCACCCGGCGCACCGTCGCGCCTTGGCCCGCTTCCGGGTTGGACATGGGGTCTCCTTGGATGGTCACAGCTCCCCCATCCGGCGGATCACCGGAGCGACCCGCTGCACGCCGTGGCGGTAGGCGCCACGCGCGGCGCGGCGCACGATCTGGCGGACCGGTCCGGGCTCCTTGTCGGCGGCGGGCGCGCCGGGCAGCGGGACGCCGTCGGGGCCGAGGTGGTGCCGGGCGAGGATGCCGGGCAGGTAGCCGGGCGCGGTCTCGGGGGTGTAGTAGGGGTTCAGGGGCGGCAGGCCGCCGGGGCGGTCGAGCAGCTTGGCGATGCGTTCGCGGGCGGTGTCGAAGGCGGTGGCGTAGGAGCCGTCGGCGGCGACGCCCTGCCGGGCCACCCACTCCGCGTCCGGCACCGGCCGGTGCCCGGCGTCGAGCTGGTCCCAGGAGGCGAGGCAGCCGGAGCCGGTGAAGTGGTGGTTGCCGAGCACCTCGCGCACCCCCAGGTCGGTCAGGATCACCGTGGGGATGCGGCGGTGCAGGGCCTCCAGGGCGGCCGTGGAGCTGACCGTGACCAGCAGGTCGGTGCGGTCCAGCACCTCGCCCATGTGGCCGTACACCAGGCGGAAGTTGGCGGGCAGGTCCGTGCCCTGCGCCAGCTTCTGGTACGGCAGCTCCTCGATGTGGGTGGTGTGTTCGCCCGGCTTGGAGCGCAGCTTCAGCAGCACCTCGCGCTCGGGGTGCCTGCGGGCGTGCTCGATCAGCCGGCCGAGCAGGTACGTACGGTCCTTGCGGCTGTCCGGGACGGACGGCTGGGCCGCGAAGACCACGGTGTACGGATCGTGTTCACCGGTGTACGGCGCCCCGCCGAGGAAGGGCAGCGCGACCTCGGTGACCGAGGAGGCGTCGGCTCCCACGCCCTCGTACACGGCCCGGAAGCGGTCCGCGTCGTGCCGGGAGTTGGCGAGGACGAGGTCCGCGCCGTGCCGCAGCAGCAGGCCGTCGGCGAGCTTCTCGTAGACGACACCGACGTACCCGGTGACGACGACGGGACGCTTGCCGGCGCCCGCCCAGGCGGCGCGCAGTCCGTGCAGCATGGCCTGGACGCCGCCGCCGACGAGCGCGAGGATGAGGACGTCGTACCGGTCCTCGGCGGCTCCACCCATCGCACGCAGGAACTCGACGCCGGTGACCTCGCGGAGCGAGTCCGCCCGGACGCCGACCTCTCGCAACTGGCGGGCTGTCGGGGTGGCACGTCCCCGCAGGAAGTAGCCGTCGAGTCGGATCTCGGCGTCCGCGGGAGCGAGGCGTTGCGCGGTGAGCGCGCCCCACTTCCACCGGGTGTCGGAATCGGCGAGGACGGCGACCCGCAGGGACTTCGTAGCACTTGCTGGCACGTCGAAGACGCTAGGAAGCCATTCCGAGGATCCGCCTAACCCGAATACAACAAACGGTTAACAGCACATCGCCGAATGGCGAATCAGGCCGCGAGAGGGCAGGAAAAAAGCCTGGTTCACAGCTTCGCCACGTGCCGTTCACCCAGTATCAAGCAGACGGTCAAGACGAATGACGGGCTTCCGCCTAACGTCCCTGACGTGGTCAAGCTCTCCGTCATCGTGCCGTTCTACAACGTGCAGCAATACGCGCCCGACACGCTCAGGAGCCTGAAGGCGAACGCGCGTGAGGACTTCGAATTCATTCTCGTCGACGACTGTTCCCGCGACGGGACACCAGAGATTCTCGCGCGCGCGGAGCGCGAGCTGCCCGGAGCGGTCTACGTCCGGCACGAGCAGAACGGAGGGCTGGCGACCGCCCGCAACACCGGTATCGACCGGGCGCGCGGCGAGTACCTGACCTTCCTGGACGGCGACGACTGGCTCGCTCCCGGCTACTTCCCGCAGCTGGTCGCCGCCATGGAGGAGCTGGGCTGCGACTTCATCCGCACCGACCACGTGCAGTGCACCGCGCGCTCACGCACGGTGAACCGGGTGCCCGTCGGCCGGCGGAACGTGGTGATGGACCCGCGCGAGGCGATCCTGCCCGCCGACCGGTCCACGTCCGTCGACTACGCGTACGCGTGGGCGGGCGCCTACCATCGCCGGCTCGTGGACAAGGGGCTGCTGCACTTCACCGACGGGCTGCGCACGGCCGAGGACCGCCCCTGGATCTGGAAGCTGCACCGGGAGGCGGAATCCTTCGCCGCGGTCAGCATGCTCGGGGTGTTCTACCGGCGCGGAGTCGCTTCCTCGCTCACCCAGATCGGCGATGTCCGGCAGCTCGATTTCATTCGCGCGTTCGACCAGGTCATCGCGGAAACCGCCCAGGACCGGGACGCCGACGAGCTGCTGCCGAAGGCCGTCCGCACCTACTGCGCCATCATTTCCCATCATCTGGGATCCATCGAAAGGTTCGAGCCCGCGGTGGCGAAGAAACTGAAATCCATGAGTGCCGCGGCCCTGCGCCGCATGCCGCAGGACGTACTGGACGAGGCGCTGGACTCCATGGACCTCCAGCGCGCCACCAAGCTGCGCCGGCTGCGCCGCCGTCCCGCCGCGGGGGCCGCCGCGTGACCACCCAGATCTTCCAGGCGTCGACGCTGTACGGCACGGCCACGCTCGCCGCCGCCCTGGACTCCGGCTGCTTCCTCCCGGCCGACCGGCGGATCCTGCTGGTGTGCAACAACGCGGCCACGCCCGAGACCACGCCCGCGCTGGACGAGGCGCCCGGCTTCGAGAAGCTGCGCGACCGGTTCGACGAGGTGATCTCGTACAACGAGACCATCTTCCCCTTCCACCCGGGCGGCTGGGCGCCCCGCGGCGACGACCTGCCGCTGTGGGAACGCTTCCTGCGCCACGAGTGGCGCCTCGGCGACGACGACGTGGCGCTGGCCGTCGAGTCGATCCAGGTCAACCCGTCCCTGGCGCTCGCGCAGATCTTCACCGGCGCCCCGGTGACGGTCTACGCCGACGGCCTGATGAGCTACGGCCCCACCCGCAACAAGATCGATCCGCTGGTCGGCACCCGCGTGGACCGGGTGCTCCACCTGGACCTGGTGCCGGGCCTGCAGCCGCTGCTGCTGACCGAGTTCGGCGTGCCCGGCGAGGTGCTGCAGACGTCCGCCTTCACCAAGGTCCTCGCAGAACTCGCGCCCTCCGGCGCGGAGTTGCCGGACATCGAGGAGCCCGCGCTGCTGCTCGGCCAGTATCTGTCCGCGCTGGACATCCTCACCGCCGAGCAGGAGGAGAACCTGCATGTGCGGATGCTGAAGGGCGCGGCCGCGCTCGGGCACACCAAGGTGGTGTTCAAGCCGCACCCGTCCGCGCCGGCCCGCTTCACCCGGCTGCTGGAGCAGGAGGCGGAGCGGCTGAAGGTCGAGCTGACCGTGCTCGACACCCCGGTCCTCGCCGAGGTGCTGTACCAGCGGATGCGTCCCGCGCTGGTCGTCGGCTGCTTCTCCACCGCCCTGCTCACGGCGCAGGCCCTGTACGGCCTGCCGGTCGCCCGCATCGGCACCGAGCTGCTGCTGGAGCAGCTGACGCCGTACGAGAACAGCAACCGCGTCCCGGTGACGATCGCCGACGCGCTGCTGCCCGACCTCGGCGACCGTGCCGCGGTGACCGAGCAGCGCGCCGGCATGGACGTGGAGGCGCTCGGCGCGCTGATCCGCGCGGTGGGCTTCGCGATGCAGCCGAAGATCTACCCGAGGCTGCGCGCGCAGGCCGAGATCTGGCTGGCGCGGAACCTGAACCAGCGGACCATGCGCTACTTCAAGCGCCGGCGCCTGTCCTCGCTGGCCCTGCCCGGCGGGGTGCCCGCCCAGCTTGCGTTCATCCCGCGCAACGCGACCGTCCGCCGCGTGGCCAAGAAGGCGCGCAGCCTTCGCAACTCCGTACGACGCTGAGGCGAGGCGGGCCCAGCGATGGGCCCGCCCTCCTCGTTCACCCGTACGTCAACCCAACTATGCGGTCATTTCAGGTACTTTCACACAAAGTACCGAGATGATCGGCGTTTGTTCGGGTAGGCGCCGAGCATCATGGCTGTTTCAACCCCCACCCTCGCCGCCGTTCCCGCTCCCCCCACCGCCGGAACGGCACCCGCCCCCAGGTCCCGAAGCCGTCTGCTCGCCCTGGACGGTCTGCGGCTCGTCGCCGCGCTGATGGTCTGCGTCTACCACTACACCGGCCGCGGCGGCCCGGTCTCCGCGTCCTGGCACGGGAGTCCGGGCCACCTCTTCCCGACGCTGTCCCGGGCCGCCGTCTACGGCAATCTCGGTGTGCAGTTCTTCTTCGTGATCAGCGGTTTCGTCATCTGCATGAGCAGCTGGGGCCGCACCCTCGGTGACTTCTTCCGCTCCCGCGTCGCGCGCCTCTACCCCGCCTACTGGGTGGCCCTGGTCCTGATCACGGGGGCGTCGCTCGCGCTGCCCGTCGTCGTCCACCCGGTCCGTCTGGACGAGTTCCTGGTCAACCTGACGATGCTCCAGCAGCCGATGGGCGCGACCCGCGTGCTGGGCGTGTGCTGGACGCTGTGGGTCGAGGTCCGCTTCTACGCGCTGTTCGCACTGCTCGTCGTCCTGCGCGGGGTGACCCACCGCCGGGTGGTGCTGTTCGCGTGCGTGTGGACCCTGGCGGCCGTGCTGTGCCACTCGTCCGGCAACGAGCTGCTGAACCAGGTGGTCATGCCCGAGTACGCCCCGTTCTTCGTCGGCGGTCTGGCGCTGTACCTGATCCACCGCTTCGGCGGCGACCTGCTCGCGTGGGGCATCGTCGCGATGTCCTGGCTGCTCGCCCAGAGCGAGGCCACCCGCGGTCTGTGGGGCCCGCACCCGCACCGAGACCCCTACGTCGTCGTCCTGATCGTCACCGTCGCCTTCGCGGCCGTCGCAGCGGTGGCGCTGGGCTGGACGCGCTGGGCCTCCTGGTCCTGGCTGGTCACGGCCGGCGCGCTGACATACCCGTTCTACCTGGTCCACGAGCACCTCGGCTGGTTCGTCATCCGGGTGCTGCACCGGGGGCTCGGGCTGCCCGCGTGGCCGACGCTCGGGGTGACGGTGGTCTCCATGCTGCTGCTCGCCTGGCTGATCCACCGGTTCGTGGAGACGCCGTTC
Organism: Streptomyces sp. NPDC050743; assembly: GCF_044456925.1. Classification (NCBI taxonomy): domain Bacteria; kingdom Bacillati; phylum Actinomycetota; class Actinomycetes; order Kitasatosporales; family Streptomycetaceae; genus Streptomyces; species Streptomyces sp. NPDC050743. The sequence continues at coordinate 20,965 of NZ_JBITGJ010000076.1, read as the reverse complement.
GGCCCGCGCCTGAAGCGGGCGCTGAAGGGGCGGAAGTTGGGCAGCCGTTCACCTCGTCTTGGGTTTTGAACCGGCCCATCGGGCAGGCACCGTAGAGCCCTTGCCACCCCCAGGCCGCACAGGCTTCTCGCAGGGATCCCACAGACGCCGTACCGAGGGAGTACCCACCCCGCATGGCCACCATCCAGGAAACGACGCGACAGCCCCATCGTCTGGACGACGTGCCGGGCTGGTTCCCGGTGCTCGACCAGGTGCTCTTCGACTGGTTCCTGAGCCGGCAGGAAACCGCGGAAATGCGGGGTGATCTGCTGGAAGTCGGGGTCTACATGGGAAAGAGCGCGATCTTCGTCGGCCGGCACCAGCAGCCGGGCGAGCGCTACACCGTGTGCGACCTCTTCGAGGGCGACGCCCCGGACGACGCCAACCAGGCCGAGTCCACCAAGTCCTACAGCGCGCTGACCCGGCGCGTGTTCGAGGACAACTACCTCTCCTTCCACGACGAGCTCCCCCGCGTGCTGCAGGGCCCCAGCTCGGTCGTGCCCGGCGAGGTCGAGCCGCGCTCCTGCCGGTTCGTGCACATCGACGCCTCCCACCTGTACGAGCATGTGCACGGCGACATAGGAGCCGCTCATGATCTGCTGCTCCCGGACGGGATCGTCGTCCTGGACGACTTCCGCTCCGAGCACACCCCCGGAGTCTCCATCGCCACCTGGGAGGCCGTGCTCAACCGCGGCCTGCGCCCCATCTGCCTGAGCACCCAGAAGCTCTACGGCACCTGGGGCGACCCGGAGCCGATCCAGGAGGAGCTGCTGGCCATGGTGCGGCAGCGGTCCGACTGCCATCTGAGCGTCCAGGAGGCCGCCGGGCACCGGATCATCCGGCTGAAGTCCAAGGGCATGCGGGCGCCGGAGTTCCCGGCCTCCAAGCACGCGAAGGCGGCGCAGCCGCAGCCGGTTCCGCAGGAGACCCCGGCGCCCGCTCCCGCACCGGTCCGGCCCGCGCCGCGCCGCAGCGCGAGCCGGGTTCGCCGGGTCGCCGTCGACCTGCTGCCGCCGGTGGTCACACGGGCGATCCGCAAGGCGCGCGCGGCCAGGCGCCGGCCGGCCGGCTGATCGGTCAGCCGATCCCGTACCGCGCCCCGATACCCGCGATCACGAGCGCCAGCCCCTCCTCGAACTGCTCGTCGTACCCGACGAAGAGCAGCTTCCCGGCCTCGGCGGCGAGCGGGTACTCGGCCAGGCGCCGTGCGCGTTCCTCGACGTCGTACCCCTCCCGGCGCTCGCCCGGGAGGGGCTGCACGCCCTGTTCCTCGATGACGAAGCCGACGGTGTACGCGTTGGCCGTACGGCCCGCGTGGACGGCCTGGGCGAGGGTGAGACCGGCCTCCGTCAGCAGCCGCAGGTTCGCCTCCTGCGCGGGGGCGTGCTCCGTGCCCGTGAAGCGTGAGCCGCTGAACACCCGGGCGCCGTCGCGGTAGCCGAGCAACGCGGTCCGCAGCCCGCGGTTCGCCCTGAGCAGCCGATCCTGCCAGCTGTCGGCGGGATCGAGCGCGGTGCCGGCGACCATCCGCCGGTACATCTCCGTGGCCATCTCGTCCAGCAGCGCCTGCTTGTCCTTGAAGTGCCAGTACAGCGCGGGTGCCTTGACGTCCAGTTCCTTGGCGATGGCGCGCAGGGTCAGGCCGTCCAGGCCGACCTCGTTCAGCAGCCGCAGGGCGGTGTCGGCGACGCGTCGGCGGTCCAGGGGGGCGCGTTTCTCGGGGCTCACACTTGACACCTTAACAGCGTTAAGGGCACCCTCGTGGGCAACGGCACTTAACGACGTTAAGGAGATTTGGGATGGATGTCCTGATCGTGGGCGCGGGTCCCACCGGCCTGACCCTCGGCATCGACCTGGCCCGCCGGGGCGTGGACGCGCTGGTCGTCGAGCGGGCGGAGGGGCTGTTCCCCGGCTCGCGCGGCAAGGGGCTCCAGCCGCGCACCCTGGAGGTCTTCGACGACCTGGGCGTACTGGACGCGATCCGTGCGGCGGGCGGCCCCTACCCGACGCGGATGATCTGGAAGGACGGCGAGCGGGTCGGCGAGCGGCCGATGTTCGAGAACATCGAGGCGGACGAGGGCGCGCCGTACGCCGAGCCGTGGATGGTCGCGCAGTGGCGGACGCAGGAGATCCTCCACGCGCGGCTGGTGCAGCAGGGAGGCCGCGTCGGCTTCGGGCGCGAGGTGACCGGTCTGGAGCAGGACGCCGAGGGCGTGACCGTGCGGTTCGCCGACGGTACGACCGCCCGCGCGGGGTACGTCGTCGCGGCCGACGGCGGACGCTCGGTGGCCCGGCGCGCGGTGGGGGTCGGCATGACCGGGGAGACGGTCGACCCGGCACCGTTCCTGGTGGCGGACGTACGGCTGACGGGCCTCGACCGGGACTCCTGGCACACCTTCCCCAGGGACGACGGCACCGCCCTCGGCCTGTGCCCGCTGGCGGGCACGGACGACTTCCAGCTACAGGCACGCCTTCCGGAGGGCACCGCACCCGACCCGACCCTCGACGGCATCCGCAAGCTGGTGGCCGCGTACACGCACCTGTCCGCCGAGGACGTCACGGACCTGCGCTGGTCCTCCGACTTCCGCCCCCGCGCCGCCCTCGCGGACCGCTTCCGGGTGGGCCGCGTCTTCCTCGCGGGCGACGCGGCCCACATCCACTCACCGGCCGGCGGCCAGGGCCTGAACACCAGCGTCCAGGACGCCTACAACCTGGGCTGGAAGCTGGGCGCGGTGCTGTGCGGCGGGGCGGCGGAGGCGTTGCTGGACACCTACGAGGAGGAGCGCCGGGCGAACGCGGCGGCCATGCTGGACCTGTCGACCGGGGTCCACCGCGGCGAGGTGCGACGCGGAAAGGCGACGGTGCAACTGGGGCTGGACTACCGGGAGTCGTCCCTGAGCGTGGAGACGCGGCAGGACCCGACCGGGGTCCGGGCGGGCGACCGCGCCCCGGACGGCACGGTGTCCGGGGTCCGCCTCTTCGACGCGTTCCGGGGCCCGCACTGGACCTTGCTGGGGGCACAGGCCCCGGTCACCGGCGTGCGCGCGTTCCCGACGGCGCCGGAGTCGTACGGCCCGGGGGTCTTCCTCGTCCGCCCGGACGGCCATGTGGGCTGGGCGGGCGGGACGACCAAGGGCCTGGACGCGTACGCGGCACGGACGGGCGCCTTCGCGGCGGGGTGACGGCGGCCACCCGCTGACGACGGCTCAGGCGCTGGCCAGCGTCAGCTTCACCGCGAACCCGAGGAACAGCGCGCCCGCCATCGAAGTGGCCGTCGCCGACAGCCGCTTGCGGCGCCGGAACGCGGCAGCCAGACGCGTGCCGCTGAATATCAGCGCGCTGAGGTAGAGGAAGCTCGCCAGCTGGGCGAAAGTGCCGAGGACCACGAAGGACAGGCCCGGGTAGGCGTAGTCCGGGTCGACGAACTGCACGAAGAAGGCGACGAAGAACAGGATCGCCTTGGGGTTGAAGAGGCTGACGACGAGCGCGCGCCGGAAGGGCCGCTCGTATCCGGCGCCGGACGCGGTCTCCTCCGCCACGGCCGCCTGCTCTCTCCGGGTGCGCCACATCTGCCAGGCGGCCCGCAGCATGCCGATCGCCAGCCAGCTCAGATATCCGGCACCGGCGTACTTCACGATCCCGAACAGCACGGCGTTGGCCTTGAGCAGGGAGGCGACTCCGGCGGCGGAGAACGTCATCAGCACGGTGTCGCCGCACCACACGCCGACGGCCGCGGTGTAACCGGCCCGCACGCCGCGCCGGGCGGCCACGGAGAGGACGTAGAGGGAGTTGGGCCCGGGCAGCAGGACGATCAGGACGAGTCCTGCCAGATAGGTGGGAAGGTCGATGACGCCGAACATGGAAAGGAGTGTCGCACGGGGGTACGACAGTCAGGTCCGGGGCTGGTCAGAACACCTCCGAAGGCTCGTACGCCCCCCAGACCCCGCGCAGCGCGTTGCACACCTCCCCCACCGTCGCCCGGCCCCGCAGCGCCTCCTTCATCGGGTACAGCACGTTGTCGTCCCCCTCCGCCGCCTTCCGCAACGCGTCCAGTGCCGCGTCCACCGCCCGCTGGTCCCGCTCGGCCCGGAGCTTGTCCAGGCGTTCGGCCTGGCGGGCCTCGATGGCCGGGTCGACACGCAGGGGCTCGTACGGCTCCTCCTCGTCCAGCTGGAAGCGGTTGACTCCGACGACCACCCGGTCGCCGGAGTCCGTCTCCTGGGCGATCCGGTACGCGTTCCGCTCGATCTCCGCCTTCTGGAAGCCCCGCTCGATCGCCGCGACCGCCCCGCCCAGGTCCTCCACCCTCCGCATCAGATCGACGGCCGCCTCCTCGACGTCGTCCGTCATCCGCTCCATCGCGTACGACCCCGCGAAGGGGTCCACCGTCGCCGTCACGTCCGTCTCGTGCGCCAGCACCTGCTGAGTGCGCAGGGCCAGCCGGGCGGACTTGTCGGTCGGCAGGGCGATCGCCTCGTCGAAGGAGTTGGTGTGCAGGGACTGGGTGCCGCCCAGCACCGCGGCCAGGGCCTGGACGGCGACCCGGACCAGGTTCACCTCCGGCTGCTGGGCCGTCAGCTGGACGCCCGCCGTCTGGGTGTGGAAGCGGAGCATCAGGGACTTCGGATTCCGCGCGCCGAACTCCTCCCGCATCACCCTGGCCCAGATCCTGCGCGCGGCACGGAACTTGGCGACCTCCTCCAGCAGCGTCGTACGGGCCACGAAGAAGAAGGACAGGCGGGGCGCGAAGTCGTCGACGGACATCCCGGCCGCCACCGCCGTACGGACGTACTCGATACCGTCCGCCAGGGTGAAGGCGATCTCCTGGACGGGCGACGCCCCGGCCTCGGCCATGTGGTAGCCGGAGATCGAGATCGTGTTCCACTTCGGGATCTCGGCGGTGCAGTACTTGAAGATGTCCGCGGTCAGGCGCAGGGAGGGCTTGGGCGGGAAGATGTACGTCCCCCGCGCGATGTACTCCTTCAGCACGTCGTTCTGGATCGTGCCCGTCAGCCGGTCGGCGCGCGCCCCCTGCTCCTCCGCCACCAGCTGGTAGAGGAGCAGCAGGAGGGCGGCCGGGGCGTTGATCGTCATCGAGGTCGACACCTGGTCCAGGGGGATGCCGTCGAACAGCAGCCGCATGTCCTCGATCGAGTCGATCGCCACGCCCACCTTGCCGACCTCGCCGTGCGCGAGGGGCGCGTCGGAGTCGTGGCCCATCTGGGTGGGCAGGTCGAAGGCGACCGACAGGCCCGTGGTGCCGTGCGCGATCAGCTGCCGGTAGCGGGCGTTCGATTCGGCTGCGGTGCCGAAGCCGGCGTACTGGCGCATGGTCCAGGGGCGGCCGGTGTACATGCTCGGGTAGACCCCGCGGGTGAAGGGGTACGTGCCCGGCTCGCCCAGTTTCCCGTCCGGGTCCCAGCCCTGTAGTTCCTGCGGCCCATAGACCGGCTCGATGGGCAGTCCCGACTCCGACTCATGTGTCATGGATGCCTCCGGGGTGCGTCCTGTCACCCCCTCACCATGCCCCGTCGTTCGGCGGCGGTCACGCTGGGAAGCATCTCCTGCATGAGGATCTCGGGAAGACCCGCCGCTCTGCTCGCCTCCGCCGCCGCCCTCGCCGCCCTCTGCGGCTGCACCGTCCAGCCCGCGGACGCCGACGGCAAAGCCCGGGCGCCGGTGCCCACCCCGGCCCGGGCACGGACTCAGGGGCAGACTCCGGGACAGGCACAGGGACGGACCCCCGCAAGTGGCCCGGCACATCCCACCCGAACGGAGCAGCCGGCCGCGCCCGCTCCCCGGGTGCTGTACGCGCGCGGCGACAGCGGGGCGGGCGTACGGGAACTGCAGGCCCGGCTGCGTCAGCTGGACTGGCTGTTCGACGGGCCGACGGGCTCGTACGACGATCTGACCGAACGGGCCGTGCGGGGCTTCCAGGGCAAGCGCGGGCTGCCGCGGACCGGGCGGACGGACACCGTCACCTGGCAGCGGCTGGTCCGGATGACCCACGCACCGGGCACGTGGGAGCTGTTCCTGATGGGCGGTCAGCCGGTCGGCGCGCCCGACCCGCGCTGTACGAGCGGACGCGTGCTGTGCATCGACAAGACGACACGGACGCTGCGCTGGATGGTCGACGGGCGGACGCTCTCGACGACGTCGGTGCGGTTCGGGGCGCAGTACACGCCGACCCGGGAAGGTGTGTTCCACGTCTACTGGAAGGCGCGGGACTGGGTGTCGACGCTCTACCACTCGCCGATGCCGTACGCGATGTTCTTCAGCGGCGGCCAAGCCGTGCACTACTCGTACGACTTCGCGGCGCGCGGGTACGCGGGAGCCTCGCACGGGTGCGTGAACGTCCGGGACGAGGCGGCGATCCAGCAGTTGTTCGCTCAGGTGCGGGTGGGCGACAAGGTCGTCGTCCACTGGTGAGGAGGGATTGCGGGGCGCGGGCGGGACCGGGGGAACGTGTCCCGCCCGCGCCAGGTGCACGAGCCGTGGGTACGGGGGGAACCCCGGCTCAGTGCGACGGCCGATGACCAGTCGGCTCACTCAGTACTGCGTCCCGGGCTCCGAAAACGTCACACCCCGCGCGAAGAATTTTTCGCGACCCATCGAATTCGCAGGTCAGACGGGTTGGAGAGGGGTCGGAGCGGCACTGCCGGAGCCTGCCGGATCAGAGCGCGCCCAGTCAGAGCGTGCTGTACGTCGGACTCGGCGTCGGGCCCAGGGCGGTGCCGGTCGTCCGGGCGGGGTGGGGCGGAGCGAAGGCCGTGGGAGCGGGCGCGGCCTCGTCGCCGTGCCTGCCCTTGCCGCCGCCGACACCCTTGCCGGAATGACCGCCGCCCTCGCCGTGGTGGCCGTCGCCGCCCCGGCCGGGGTTGCCTTCCTCGTCGCCGCCCTGGTTGTTCCCGCTGCCCTTGCCCTTGCCCTTGCCCTTGTTGCCGTTGTCGTCGGCCTTGCCGCCGCTCGTCGCGCCGTCGCCCGGGTCGGTGGTGGCCAGGACGACCTTGCAGTACCGGCTCACCCGGGCGCTGCCGCCCGCCAGGTTCTCCAGGGCGCGCCGGCGGCCGGCGGACAGTTCCTTGCCGTCCCGGATGTCCCGGCAGGCCGAGGTCGCGTCCTTCCACCGGGAGCCGGCCGTGCCGGAGGGTTCTCCGCTGCCCGCAGTGGTGCTCTTGCCGGTGCGGTCGTCCGGCCCCACGGCCCCGCCGCGGCTACCGCCTGGCGTGCCGGGCCCCGTGGTCGCACCCGGGGTGCCCTGCGGGACCGAGGCGAGCGGCGCTCCGGAGCTCGGCCCGGAGGAGACGGAGGTGGCGGGCCCGGGGCGCTCGGGCCCGAACGGCCTGCCCAGCATCCCGGTCCCGGCGGCCATGGCGACCCCGCCGACCGTGCCCACGGCCACCACCGCGGCCAGCGCCAGCCGCACCGGGCGGGCCCAGCGGGGGCGGCGCGGCGGGATTCCGGTACGGTCCCGGGCGCCGATGCGGACCAGGCCCGCGTCGGCGCCGGGCACGGGCACGGGCAGGCCGGAGGTTCCGCCGGCACGGCCGACGGCGGTGCGTTCGGCGCCGGCGGCCTCGCGAGCCTTGCGGAACGCGGCCAAGGCGGCCTGTTCGCCGGGGAGTTCACCGGTGGCGCGGGCCGTCTGCACGGACAGTGCACCGAGCGCCCGGGAGAGGCGTTCGGCCTGGTCATGGGCGGAGGCGTCGACGGCTTCCAGCGACTCACCGCGCAGCAGGCGTTCCGCCGTCTCACGGTCCAGCCACTTGTACTGCTCGTCGGCCATCACATGTCCCTCTGCGTCCGCGCACGCGTATCCGTCACAGTTGCGGACGACACCGCGCGACCACGCGGTTCTCGCTGGGGCGGGAGAGCGTCGAGCACGCCCGCCGACTCCGGATCGTCGCCGAGCAGTTCCGCGAGCCGCTTCAGGCCGCGGTGTGCCGCGGTACGTACCGCACCGGCGCGTTTGCCGAGGGTCTCGGCGGCGCTCTTGGCGTCGAGGCCGACGACGACGCGCAGGACGACCGCCTCGGCCTGGTCCTGCGGCAGCCGCGCGATGAGGGAGAGGGTGCTGTCGGTGGTCAGGGCCTCGATGGCCTCGCCGGCCGTGTCGGACTCGGCGGCCCGGCCGGTCAGTTCCGTCTCGTCGCCGCCTATGGCGGGGCGGCGGCCGCGCATGCGTATGTGGTCCAGGGCACGGTTGCGGGCTATTCGGGCGGCCCAGCCGCGGAAGCGGTCGGCGTCTCCGCTGAACCGGTCGAGGTCGCGGGCGATCTGCAGCCAGGCCTCGGACGTCACGTCCTCGGCGTCCGGATCGGCGACCAGCGTGCGTACGTATCCGAGCAGCCGTGGATGCACGGCGCGGTACACCGTACGGAACGCGGTCTCGTCTCCGTCCTGTGCCGCACGCACCGCGGCGGTCAGCTCCGCGTCGTCCCCCAGCACCGCACTCCCTTTACGCCTGGTTCCCGGTCGGCGCGAAAGGCACGTTACGGCGTCAAACCGCTCCCCGTCCATGTCCGTAGAAGATGCAACTAACTCGTGACCGGGTGCGGATGTGCGCAGGGTGAGGATCGGCGGTGGCCGGGTGTGACAGAAACAGCACGCACGGCGCTGTAGAAGGTACGGGCCGCACGCGGCCCGACCGCGCGACGGCCGGGGCCTCTCCTGTGGGGGGTGGCGGCCCCGGCCGTTGCCTTTCGCGGGACGCCCAGGTGACGAGGATTACTTCTCCCCGGGAGCCTTACGGCCCGAATTGCCACCATTCGCGTCATTGTTACGGCTGGTGGCAGTGCACCCCTTCTCAGGGGAATCACCACCGTTGCTACTTCTCGTCCGCCGGGTCCTGGCCGCCCAGCTGCCGGGCGAGGCGTTTCAGCCCGCGGTGCGCGGCCGTGCGGACGGCGCCGGGGCGCTTGCCGAGGACGCGTGCGGCGGCCGGGCCGTCGAGGCCGACGACCACCCGGAGCAGCACGGCCTCGGCCTGGTCGCGCGGCAGGCTGTGCACCAGCTCCAGCGCCCGTGCGGTGGACAGCGACTCCAGGGCCTGGTCGTGGGTGTCGAGCCGGCCGGGCAGCTCCAGGGCGTCCTGTTCCAGCGGCGCGGCCTGGGGCCGTACCCGCCGGCGGCGCAGATGGTCCAGGGCGCGGTGCCGGGCGATGGTCGCGGTCCAGCCGCGGAAGCCGGCGCCGTCGCCCTTGAACCGGCGCAGGTCGCGGGCGATCTCCAGCCAGGCCTCGGACGCCACGTCCTCGGCGTCCTCGCCGACCAGGCCCCGCAGATAGCCGAGCAGCCCGGGCTGCACGATCCGGTAGGCCACCGCGAAGGCGGTCTCGTCGCCGTTCTGGGCCCGCGCCACGGCCGCACCCAGCTCCCCGTCCCGCGGCTGCGGGCGCCGGGGCTCCCCTCCCTGGCCCAAGAACCGTCCTCGTCCGTACCCGGCTGCGGGACCCGTGCCCGCGCTCGCGGCGAATCCGCGTCGTGCGACACGGCCCCCTGTGGCCATGTCCCACGGTGATCAGCGCCGAGGCTCACAGATGTGTCACAGCCGGCGGCCGTCCCGCGGGTCGCCCACGCGGCGGCGGCGCTGTCAGCCGATGGCGATGCGCGGGTGCGCGCCGGGCCGTATCCACCCCATGATCCGGTCCATCGTGGCGCGCGGCACGGACACACAACCGGCGGTCGCGCCCTGCCCGTTGACGTGCAGGAAGATGCCGGCTCCGCGGCCGGGCACGGCGGGCCACCGGTTGAAGTCGATGACGAGCGCCTTGGCGTACTGGACGGGGTGGTCGACGAGGTGCTCGCTGCCCCGGTCGCCGCTCTCGGTGAGCGGGAAGTCCGCGCCGGCCGCGGTGTGCATCGAGTTGTAGTACCGCGACTGCGGGTCCTCGACCCACCAGTGGGCCGAGTTCACCTGGGTGTACGGCATGCTCGTGCCGCCCGCCTCGACACCGAAGCCCTCGGTGAGGGTGTAGGTCCCGGTGGGTGTGGTGTAGGTGCCCTGCCGCCGTGTCGACCCGGCGACGACCCCGTTGGCGCCGACGCGCCCGGCGGTCGTGCTGAACTGCGCCTTCCACCCCGAGGATCCCTTCGCCCAGGCGGTGACCGTGGCGTACGAGCCGCTGGCCTTCACGGTGATGAGCTGGGTGGCCCTCCCGGGGCTGGCGGGGACGGGGAAGTCGGGGGTGCTGCCGACGGCGGGAGCCGTGGGGCTCTGGCGCGTGGAGCCGGCGGCCGACGAGCCAGCGGGCGGGACGGAGGCGCTCGGCTCGGCCTTCGCGGAGGCGGAGGAAGAGGCGGACGCCGAGGCGGAGGTGGAGGCCGAGGGTGAGGGGGAGGTGGAGGCACTGGACGCGCCGGAGGCCGCCGGTGCCTTGTCGCCAACGCTCCCGGCCGCGACACCGGACTGCGGCTCTGCCACTCCCCCTCCGCCTCCGCCCTGTCCGCAGGCCGAAACCAGCAGCAGGGCACCGGCGGCGGCCAGTGCGGCGGAGCACGTACGGGCACGGGAGCGCGAAGAGGGCAGCACGAAGAGACCCTTCGATGGGCGGGAACGGAGGCATGCGGCGGCACGGCCGAGCGCGGCGGGCCGGAACGAGCGCCGGTTATACAGGAGTTGGAAACGCCACGGCGAGCGACCGAACAAAGCGGACCATTCGCACGGCTGTCAGTGCCGCCTCCTACGCTGCCCCGCACCGGTCGAAGAACGCGGAGGGAAGGCAGCGACATGGGTGGCAACTGCTGGAGGCACACGGGTCCGTACCAGCGGGACCTGGCGGCGGCGTTCCGTCAGGCGCAGGCGGAGGAACTGGCCGAGGACGACCACGGCTTCGGCGCGGGCCGGACGGTGGAGGAACTGTGGCGGGACCCGGCCTGGCACGAGTACATCTTCACCGGGGGCACCGGCACGGTCCTGGACTTCCCCCTCATGATCGACGCCACGGACCCCGACCGGGGCCCCTTCATGCGCCCGCTGACGGAGGCCGAGATCCGCGCCTTCGCCCCGGACGGCCGCCCCACGTACTCCGACTGGGACGAGGCCCTGGACTCCGAGCGGCTGGACTTCCCGGGCCGGGCACAGGGCCGATGCACGGTGCTCTACACGGACGGCGTGCCGACCCACATCGGCTACTGGGGGGTCACGGCGGACTGACGTGACCGCGCGTCGACGAGCCCGCCGATGACGACCCCCGTGACGAGGAACGCGGCCATCGCCGCGAGGAGGGTCACCTCGTAGTACGACGCGGGGGTCGCCCAGGTCGCGGCGCGGGCGGCGCATGCAGCGGCGAGAACGGCGAGCCCGAGCCGCTTCGCGTCGGGCGCCGCCTCCCGCCAGGCGAGGACGGTGGCGGCCACCGCCACCGCGACACCGGCCGCCGCGGCCAGCTGAGGCGTCCCGAACATGACGCCGTACCGGATGGCGAGGGCGGACAGGAAGAACAGCGCGAGCCAGTGGCGCAGGGCGTGCAGCGCGAAGGTGAGGGTGGGTCCGGGGGCGACCGGGTCCGGCAGGCGGGCGGCGGCACGGCGCAGACCCGCGAGCGCGACGACTGCCACCGCGGCCACCGGCAGCCGCTCGGCCACTCGCCCCAGGTTGTAGAGGAGAGCGGTGTCGTAGACGACGAGGACGAGCGCGCCCAGGGCACCGAGCGACCCGATGAACACGAGCAGTCCGGGCACGGAGGCGGGCGTGCGGAACGTCCCCGTGTCCCGTGCCGCGAGCCACCGGAGAAGGCAGGGAGTCAGCACGGCCGAGACCCCGCGTACGACGATGTCGTCGACCGTGTACGGATTGCGCAGATCCCACTCCACCAGACAGAACACGGCGGTGTACGACAGGGAGGCCAGCGGCAGCAGGGCCGACCGGGCGATTCCCCGGTAGAGGCCGGCGTCGAGCCACCGCACGACGGTCGCGAACGCCGACAGCACGAAGGGCAGTTCGAGGAACGCCTGGACCCTGAGGACCGACGGGGCGAGAAGCCCGGGCGCGGGGAAGCCGTCGGCGAGCCCGCGCAGCACGGCGCTTCCGGAGGCGAGGTCGAACCACCCCTCGGGCAGGTACCGCGCGACGAACGAGGGATCACCGCCGTGCACTCGCAGCACGTACACGGTGAACAGCACCTGGTTGGCGTAGACCAACCCGGTCACCACCGCCAGCACGGCGAGTGGCGACAGTGCGGGTCGGGCCGTGCGCCCGCCGGACGGGCCCGGGCGGCGGGCCGCCGCGCGCGGGGCGAGCGCCAGGCCGACGACGAGGGAGAGGACCACCAGGGCGTCGACGAACGCGTTCACGGGATCAGGAAGTCCGCGTGGAGCCGGCAGGCGTCGCCCCGTGCAGGACGAGCATGTCCGCCACGAAACACGTGATCTGCTCGGCCGCGTCCCGGCCGATCCACACGGGGTAGGAGCCGTCTCCTCGCCCGCTGGGGCAGGCGATCAGGTTGGTGCCGGTGGCCGGGTCGTCGACGATCGAGATGCCGGTGTCACCGTCCTGCCGTACGCCTGCCACCGGGCCGTCCCGGAACCGCCCGGCCAGTTCCTCGGCCATGTTCGCGTCGGCGAAGGAGCAGGTGCCGGAGTCCACGCCGAAGCCGTAGAACTCCCCGTCCCGCAGCAGGCGTTCGTCCTGTCCGTCGAGCAGCGCCGGCTCCCAGCTCACCGTCGGCCGCCCGGAGATCAGGACACGGACCGCGGTGTACTCGTCGATGACGAGCGTCCGGCCGCCGAACTCGGCCGTGTACCCGGCGGAGGCCAGCTGCACCGGGTAACTCCCTGGCGCCACCGACACGGTGAACCCGGCGTCCTCGGCGCAGGATCCGTACGTGGGGTCGCGCGCCACCAGCCGTCCGCTGGGCAGGTGCAGCTTCCCGGCCTCGACGGGGTCCCAGACGGTGTACACCTCGTCGGTGGTGAAACGGGTGCCCGCGGTGAACAGTTCGTCCAGGTGCCGAGGTCGCATCCCGCGCGGTGCCGACCAGTTGGGTTCGGCGGGCTCGCCCTCCGGCGTCTCCGTGACCTCGCGCAGTTCGCAGCCGCCGGCGTCCGGGAAGTCCAGCATGGCGAGCAGTCCCTGCCACTGCCCGAAGGCGGGCACGGGGAACCAGCGCCGCTCCTCAGGCACTTCTGCGATCGTGCGCAGGGAGCCGCCCTTGTCGCCCTTGGGTTCGACGATCCGGGTACCGCGCCCGTCCGGCCGAAGCTCGGTCGTCACCCGTCCGGCGTCCGACGCGAACTCAGGCATCCCCTCCGCCGCATAGGCCCAGCCGCGCTGGTGAAGGAGGAAGAGTCGATCCTTGTCCAGCCGCCGCAGGTCCATCTCGAGGAACCGGCGCCCTTGGGCGTCGTACGCCCACAGCCCGAGGTAGTGGCTCTCCCAGGCCACATGCGCGACGATCAGGCCCGGGGCGCTCGCCTGCCGGAGAACCACCGCGTAGGGCAGCCCCGCGGCATCCCGCGCCGCCGCCACCGAGGCGTCGATCGGGCCGAGCACGGCTCGGCGCCCGGAGTCCCACCCCTCGCCGTACGCGACGTCGATGATCTGCCGGCCGGTCATCGGGCCGCGGCCCTCCGCGCCCGTCCGTGCAGGGTCAGGTAGAAGTTCTGCAGGGACTCCTCGGGACCGCCCACCTCGAAGCGGTTGACGACCTTGCCGAGGGGGTTCCAGACCCGCCCGTCCGGCATGCGCACACCGACCGGCTGCCCGAAGTAGCTGCGCTGGTCCGCGTCGAAGTCCACCCACACCGCCCCCGCGCGGCGCACGAGCACCTCACCGACGTACGCCCCGAGGCCGAGCAGAGCGTTCCGGGCACCTTCCCGGTCGGCACCGCCCTTGCGGAGCCCGTCGATGAGGAAGTCGACGACCCGCAGACTGCGCTCGGAGTAGTCCAGCGGCAGCCGGTTGCGGGTGGTCACGCGTGCGAGGAAACCCGCTGCGTAGGACCTCATCTCGACCGCGCACAGCACCCGTTCGTCCACCTCAGCCACGGTTCCGCTCCCCCTCTGATCGACGGGAGAACACACGAACGCATTCCCCCTCTTGATCAAGCGGATACCGAGCCTTGAACATCACAGGTGCACATGCGTGTCATGTGCCACACAAAAAGCTCGCGAGGCGCGCACAGCCTTTCCGGAAGCTGTGCGTCCAGCAGCGCCAGGCCCTCTCAGGCCCAGACCGCCTTGACCACGGCGTGGCCTGCTGCCGTCGCCCGCCCGTAGAACCCCCGGAGGTCCCTGTGATGGCCGAGGAACTCCTGCCTGGCCTGTGCATCGTCGCTTCCCCAGCCACGGAGCTTGGCGCCGGCGACGCTCCACAGCTCGTCGAAGGAGACACGCGCGAGGAAGTCCGCAGCCTGTGACACCCCGAGCGGCTCCAGGATCATCAGGGGCGGGTCGGCGGGATCGGCGTCGGCGCTGTGCGCCACGGGGCGGCCGCCGTAGATCGGCAGCGTCCAGGGCTCCTCGGCGTCCGCTTCGAGGACACCGGCTGCGGCGTAGAGCTCGTTGACGGAACTCCAGACCTTGTCGATCGAGCCGGCGGTACCCGCTGCGTACTCGTCGGGGTGGTTTTCCCAGGCCGCGGCCATGAACGCCGCGAGCCAGGTGTGGTCGTCCCGGATCTCGGACTCCGCGACGGCGCGGAGGTGCATGTGAATGCTCACGGCGACGTTCCTCCAGTTCGGCGGCCCACCTGTCGGGCCGGAGGGACGGAACCTATTCGACGGCACTGACAGCGCACGCGATCAGTTGCCGCTCAGTCGATGCGGTCGCTCAGGCCGAGCACCTGCGGGGACTCGCTGGGGAAGTCCCGGGGCATGCCCCGCACGTGGATGGTGCGACCGTACACGCCGGTCAGGAACTCCACGGCCCCCAAGGGGAACTCGATCCACTCGGCGTTGGCCGTGCGGACGACCACCGGTCATGCTTCCGGGTCCGCAGGGCTCGTCTTCCAGTACAAGGCGTCCCCCGAATAGGACTCCGCCCAGAAAATCAGGCCTCCCGGCTGCGGGTAGGGCACGTAGTCCTCGGTGTCGCCCATCTCGTACAGATCCTGAAGCCGAGGGCAGCGCCGTCCCTAGGACCGCCTCAAGGGCAGCCCAGTCCACGCTGCGCCCGCCAGGCACACGCCACCGTGTCATCGCCGGAAGCGCGGCCTCCAGCTCTTCGATCCTCAACATGCCGTCTGCCAATCCGGACTGTTCTCGGCTACGACGTTGTCGAACAGTACTCAGGCCTCGGTGTGGGCTTCTTCACGTGGCATGAGGACAGGGGCGGCCAGGGCAGCAGGCACGGCACAGGCCGGCAGCACCACCGGCCAGGCGAACGCGCCCACCAGGAGCGAGGTGGGAACACTGGCACACACGGCCGCCACCGCGACCGCGACGACATGAGCCGACCGGGTAGCCGGACCGTTGCTCGCGGCCTTGGCGAAGAGCAGCACGACCACGGTGATCGCCAGTTCGACGGCCGCGGCGGGAAGGGCGACCTGGAACGCACTCACCCACCGTGCCCGGCCCTGCGCCCCCGCCCCGGACTGCGCCTCGAAGACCCCGAGGACCAGGTAGGAGAGAACCGCCAGTGGTGCGACCGCCGACCCGACGACACACCCGATCCGGGTCACATGCCGCGACTTCTTCACGCCCTCGGCTCTCAACGCCTGGCGCTTCTCCAAACCAGTCGCTGGGGGGTCCGCAGAGTCGGGTCGGCTTCCGGGGTCCCTTCCGGGAGGACCGGCGCCAGGGTTTCGAAGACTCTCTCCATCACTTCGTCGTCGTAGTCGGCGAAGTCCTCGCAGGCCTGGAGCCAGACGGCACCCGTGGGGAGCTTCTCGGCCCGGAAGAAGGCTCCACAGCTTTCGAGTGCGGCGAACCCTCCGAGAGCCCGCACCAGCTCCGAGGGGAGAACGGTCACCCAGGAATAGCCGCGCAGCCGCTCACGGCCCTGTCGGATCGATGTGCGTCCCGAGCGGCCGTGGATCGCCCGGTCGAGGGCAGTGGCACCCAGTGTGGGCTGATCGTCGCACACATGCCCGTAAGTCGGATCCACCTTCACTGCGGCACCGTGGAGAAATCCGGCCCACCTGTGGGATCTCTCGGCCGTGTCGCCTTCTCTCTCGGGAGAGAGGGTCGAAACAACCTGCAGCTGCGCCACCCAGGGCCAGTCCTCGTCCGTCGAAAGACTGACACGAACGAACTCCTCGGCCAGTTCAGGCTCGGCTTCGGCACCGAGAACACACAGGCGGAGATACGCCGATGTCGGATACTCGGCCAGTTCACGGGTCAGCCACTCGAGCGACTGCGGAGAAAGCGGGCGCGGGTCACCGAGTCGGTGCTCGGGATTCCAGACGTACACCTCGCCCCACAGTGTCCCGGGCCTTGCGAGGGGACCTGCCGTCGTCTCCCCTGCGGAGAACGGCCAGGTACGCTCCGCCGCTTCCCAGAAGGCCGGTGCCACGGCCCGGACAGCATGAGCGAGCCACTCCGAAGACACCTCGAGGAATCCCGCTCCTCCCGCGGTGTCCACATCCAGCATGGCGTACATCGCGCGGCTCGAAGTAACGGGCGGGCACACGGGTCACTCCACCGCCGACGGCAAGGCCACCTGCCCGTCGAACACTCCACGGTTGTCGGCCCGTACCTCCTGACTCACCGCGATGTCTCCGCCGTGGAAAGGCACCAGGAAGGTGAACGCGTACCGGTGGGACGTGACCCGGTACCCCTGCGCCCCGTCGCCCAGGTCCCACGTCTCGGTGAGGCTCTTGAGGGTGATCTGGCTGTCGGTCGCCGTCACCCCCGCCTTGCGCAACTGAGCCAGCGTGGGCTCCGCTTCGCGCACGGCTCGCTCGAGCGCGGGGCGGTTCCGTGCGGCGGACAGCTGCCATCCGGACGCGCTGACCCGAAGCCGCACGCCCGCCGCCGTACGGTTCACCGTCGCACTCTTGGCGTACACAGCGAACGCGTCGAGCTCGGCCAAGGGGTCCTCGACCTCATTGGCGATGTCGGGGTCGGAGAGCGGCCCCTTCTTCCACCCCTCGGCGCCCTCCTTGACGTAACCGGTGCCGCCGACGACGTACACCGCCTCGGGCTTGTGCTCGCCCTTGCTGGTGGTGACGGTTCCGGTCTGCTGGAGCGCGACCGGAGCGGTGGTCCGGTGCACGGTCGCGGCGTACGTCGCGCTGGACGGCGCCTGCCCCTGCATGACGGCGGACTCGCTGCCCCGCAGGGCGAACGTCCATCCCTTCTCGGCCCGCATGGCCTCCCGGGCGCGGGCCACGAACTGCGCGGCGGTCTTCGGCTCCGGCTTCCGCTCGCCCTTCTGCGCCGGTTCGGCCCGCGCGGTCTTCGAGGTGGCATGCCTCCCCGCCGGCTTTCGTCCTCCGTCGTGCGCCGAGCATCCGGACGACACGGCCACGGCAGCCACGACCAGCGCGAAACCGACGACACGGCGCCCACTCGGACGAACAAGTATTCCGATCCTGGACAGCACGTCACAACCCTTCAGCGGGGCAGGCGAGTTCAACGGGTGCCCGGTTATACAACAGGCGAGGAGAGCACGGCGAGCGCCCGAATGAAGCGGGGCGAACAGGACAGGAGTGCAGGATGGGCGTACGTGCCGTCCTTGGGGATGTTGAGTGTCCAGGTGAAGGCATCCGTGCCGGTGCCCGAAGCGTGGGTCTCGTGGTTGTAGCCCTGCTGGCCGGTGATGTCCCCCTTCGACCAGGTACCGGTCTTCGCGGTGTTCTGGGTGTCGGAGTTGTCCGCCAGGACGACCGACTTGCCCGCCGGGACACCGTCGTCCGCACGGGACTTCAGTGAGCCGTCCGGGTAGTACGACCACGTCATCGTGCGGTCCGAGGAACCGCCCGCCGAGGTCAGGGTCCGCTTGGTCTGCTGACCCAGGTCGTTGTACTCGTAGCTCGTGACGATGTCCCACGGGTCCGTGGCCGACCTCACCCAGCCGTTGTCGAAGTAGCTGTAGGTGGTGTCGTTGCGAACCGTCTCGCCGTCCGACGGCGGCAGGGAGGTCTGGCGACCCGGCCCACCTTGTCGTACGTCGTCTCCGTGTAGACGTTCGGGTTGTTGTAGCGCGAGTCCGCCGGGTCGTAGGGCTGGTACTGCTTGACCGGGCGGTTCAGCTCGTCGTACTCGGTACGCGAGGTGAACGCGGTGGTCGTGCCGACCTCAACAGCCCGCGGGCTGATCGCCTTGGACAACTCTCCCCACGTCCGCGAACCCGCATTCGGACCTACTCGTCCAGGGCTGTGGCAGCTCACTGAAGATTGGCCGGTCGGGGGCTCCAGGCATGCGAAGGCCCCTGAGCCGCCGCGCGTCGTGGGTCAGCACGAGCGCGGCGGCGGCCAGGGGCCTCGCCTTACTGCGGTTCCGGCTCAGCCGGCCCGGTCAGTCGTCGTACATCCCGGCGTAGGGGTCCGGTTCCCCGGTCCACGGGTCCAGGCCTTGCTTCAGGCGGCGTTGCTCCTCACGTTCGTTAAGGAACGTGGCAGGCTGTACGCCCCAGAGCGCGAGATCGCCCAGTGGGTTCTCGTCGAGGTCCGCCCGCAGCATGCGCGAAAGGAACTCGGCCATCCCGCAGTCGTAACGCCGCCACAGGTTGTCGTCCCTGCTGCGCAGGAGGACGGGCCAGGTGGAGGGGTCATCACCCGAGGCGTCCCAGCACAGGATGTCCGAGCTGGCATCGGCCCCCCACGCGATCAGCTCGGGGGCGGCCCCCGCCAGTTCGCGGGCCTTGGGTTCCCTGGCCCAGGCGCTCTCGGCGTTCGCGGTCTCGTGGAGCATGCCGCTCAGCTCCGCCTTCGGCCGTCCCCCTTTGGGTTCCGGTCCGAGGACAACCAGATAGTCCTCGATCGTCCCCGCGCCGTACACCTCGATGAACCGGCGGTAGTCCGGAGGGAACTCCTTGCCCCATGCGTCACGCATCACGTCCCAGTCGACCGACGTGTCGCTCTCGGTCGTGGGCGGCATGAGCCGGACAAGGGCCTCCCATGCACCTGCCTCAGACATCACTACCTCCTCTGCGCTCCCTCATCATGACATCGACCCGGTGGGCACTTGGCGACCTGTGTTCGGGTCGTTGAACATCCCGAGGTTCCTGCCGCCGAGGGTGTTCGATATGAAGACACCGTCGATATCGAGCCCTGGAGTTCCGTCCTCGAACGTGCCGTAGGCGTCGATACGGAACCCGGTCGGCACCGTCCGGCGGCCGCTGTAGGTCGGCGTCACCTTGTAGTAAACGTCCTGCCCTGCCGCGACGGCGGCGGCGACCTGGTTCTCGTAGTTCTTCATGTTGTTGTCACCCTGCTGAGAACCCGTCTGCCAGTCGTTGGCCCCGCGCGCACACGTGGCCAGGTTCCGCAGGTCGGTCCCGGATCCGCTCAGTTGGTTGCCGAGAAGGTGGCAGGCGTAGATGTTGGTCTTCGGAGTGAGACCCATCCACCGAGCGGTGCGCTGCGCCCAGCGGTACCCGGGCGGCGCGACGACCTTCGTGTTCGTCGCCGAGCCCTTGTGCGATGCGAGATACGACTTGGTCAGACAGGCGGTCACGCCCGTGGACCGACGCGGGCATCATGGCATCCACATGTCCTCGGACGTCACCCGCTGGGCGTGAACGCCGCACCTCCCGTCCACGGCGCTCGACCGATGATCGCGTGGCCGCCACTCGCGTACCTGACGAGGAAGGAACTGAAGGAATCGCTGTCGCAGTATGTGACAGCCCCCAGATCAGGCATCGGATACATGTACGCGACCGGCCAGTGATCCGGGTCGGGGGTAACGGGTGCCCAGGCGCATGTCCATCCGTCCGAGGTCTCACCCCAGGGGATCAGACCACCAGGATTCGGTTGGAAGGCGGGAGGAAGCGCGGGGGAAGAAGTGCCGCTTCTTCGCGTTTCTTCTCCAGCAGGGCGAAAAGATCGAAGCCAGGAGGCCCGTACGGAGCCACGACCGTAATGTCACCCAAAGCGCCTGGGCCGAACGAGTCGATAAAGGACTTGTAGTCACTCGGCAAAGCCATCCCGAGAGCCTTTTCGGCGGCATTCCAGTCAACCTGCCGAGCCCCTGTCGCGAGCTCCGGCACACGTAGCACCGCGCGCAGTTCAGCGGAACCGTCCACCACGTCCGGCACCACGCTCTCCTGAACGACTTTCTGAACGCTTCGAAGCGGAGCATTGCTCAGCGCCACCAACTCGGGCAACGGCCGGAACGCGGGGACCGACGGACCTGCTTGCTCCATCAAGGAGATCACCACGTCCGAAGCATTTCCGGACATGCTTGTCCATTGAATGAAGTCGGGATCGGCATGCACAACAGGCCATTCATTCGGATCTTCGGTGCTGGTCACCCAGAAATACGTGCCATTATCCGGCCCTCTCCCCCAGGGCAGGACTCCACCGGTTTCCGGATGGATGGCGTATGGAAAGTCTCCGTGACCTGCTTCCCTCCAGGTCCGCATGTTGTCGAGCCGCCCCCGGTAGAACCCCAGATAGTCGTCGGGCGGACTCTGCAGGTCTCCCGGACGAATCAGGATCAATTGGCCGGCAAACTGACCAGCGGGGAGACTCTCCGCCATCAGCTTGTAATCAGCAGGAAGCGCCAGCCCGAGTGACCCTTCGATCGCAGCCCAGTTGAACTCTGTGAATACCTGATCCTGAATTTCTCCCAGTCTCACAATCTCTGCGATCCTTCGTTGCGTATTGTCCAGAGTCATCATCACGTCCCCACGTCACAGGTCGACTCGATGTCACTCTAGCGGTGCGGGCCACGAAGAGAAGCCCCGCCCTTCCCGCACCACTGGCACGGGAAAGGCGGGGCAAGGCCCAACGTCGATCGTTTAGGCGGCTCGGCTGGGGTGTGAGTTTTCTTCCGATGCTGCGTCAGGGCGTGTGAGCTGAAGGATTGTCACGTCTGCGGGT